>JAVBTC010000067.1:0-13233 GCA_031556405.1 Rhodocyclaceae bacterium | reverse complement strand
CCATTGCTCGGAGCCTTGTCGTCCGGCAACGCGCAGGCGCAGACGGCGGAGGTTCCGGCACCCGGCCAGCGTCCGTTCCCGGTTCGCGCTTACGGCGCGCAGGGTGCCGGCGGCCGCATCGCGCCGATGCAGGTCGAGCGGCGGGCGCTCGGCTCGCACGATGTCTTGGTCGATGTGCTTTATGCGGGCATCTGTCATTCCGACATTCACACGGTTCGCGGCGATTGGGGAACGCCGTCGTATCCCTGTATTCCGGGTCACGAGATCGTCGGTCGCGTACAGGCGGTCGGCAACAAGGTCACGAAGTTCAAGGTCGGCGACATCGCCGGTATCGGTTGCATGGTGGATGCCTGCGGTACGTGCGAGAACTGCCTGGCTGACCGCGAGCAAATCTGCCTGAACGGCACCACCTTCACCTACAACTCGCCGGACAGGGTTTCCGGCGGACATACCCTCGGCGGTTATTCGGACAAGATCGTCGTCACGGAACGTTTCGTCATCCGCATTCCGCCGGGAATGGATCTGGTTTCGGCCGCTCCCATTCTCTGCGCCGGGATCACTACTTTTTCGCCCATCCGCCATTGGCGGGTTCGGCCGGGGCAGCGCGTCGCCGTGGTGGGACTGGGCGGTTTGGGCCATATGGCGGTGAAACTGGCCGTGGCGCAACGCGCCGACGTTACCGTGTTCACCACCACTCAGAGCAAGATCGCGGACGCCGCGCGTCTTGGAGCGCGCGAGGCGGTTCTTTGGGGCGCTCAGAGTGATATGGCGGCGATGAAACGGCTTGCCAATGCCTTCGACCTGATGATCTCGACCGTGCCGTATGCTTTCGATGTTCAGCCTTTCATGAATGTGCTGAAGCTCGATTCCACCTTCGTCAACGTGGGGTTGGGCGAGGCGCGAGGCATCAATCCTTCCGCGATGGCGTTCGGCCGCAAGAGTCTGTCCGGTTCGATGATCGGCGGTATCGCCGAGACGCAGGAGGTCATCGATCACTGCTTTGCCCGCAACATCCGGCCCGATATCGAACTGATCCGCCCGGACCAGATCGATGCCGCTTTCGAACGCGTGGTGAACAAGGATGTGCGTTACCGCTTCGTTATCGACCTCGCTTCAACAAAGAATGCGGCATGAAGGGGCAAAGCCGGAGAGAGCAAGCGGGGCGAAGATACGAAGCTCATGGTTATTGCAGGCGTCTCCGGTTTTCCACCCGCCGTGCACACGGCTTCTGCTTTGCCGCATGGGCTGACCGTTCATCACGGCGCTCATCGATAACCGTTCGGAGGAAATCCAGGGGATTTCCATGCCCGTTTACTTCGGCACCGAATGAAAATGCTCGAACGTTCTTGAGATCGGCTGAAAATTATAAATTTAATGAAATAAACTTCGTTTGTTGTAGTGATATTCATGCAATAATTATTTTAATATTAGAATAACGTTTTTCTCGAAGAAAACAAAAATCAGTTCTGCTGCGCGAAAAATCCCTCGCAATGGATTAGTTCCTCCCGAGCCCCGAGCGCCTTGGCGGCGGCGGTGCAGCAGGCGACGAATTCCGGACTGCCGGCAATGAAGACGCTGTAGGTGGAAAGATCGGAAAAATGCCGCGGCAGAATCTCGGGAATGCGTCCCCGCTCTTCTTCCCAGGGCGCGTCGCCGCCGCGCGGAGGCGATGCGTCGCCGCGCGTCAGCGTCGGCAGGTAATGGAAGTTGCGGTAGCGGCTCCGCCAATAGGCCATCAATCCTTCGGCGTAGAGGTCTTCCCGTTCCCGGGCGGAGAATACGAGCGTCACCGGCTGGCGGTAGCCGCGCCGCAAGGCCGCTTCGGCGAGCGAGAGGATCGGGGCCAGCCCCGAACCGGCGGCCAGGCAGAGCACCGGCGTATCGGCCGACGGGTCGCCGATGAAGGTGCCGTAAGGCCCGGAGACCTTGATCCGCCCGCCGACGGCGATTTGGTCGTGCAGCCAGCGGCTGGTCCTGCCGTCGTCGACGCGCGTGATCTGCAACACGATTTCCCCATCGGGGCGCGGCGCGCCGGCGAGCGAATAATGGCGCGGCGGAATTCCCGCCGCGGGATCGCCGACGGCGACGTATTGCCCCGGCCAGAAGCGCATCGGCGCGCCGAGCGGATAGAGGTGGAATTCGGTGATGCGCGGCGTGCGCCGGATTTTGTCGGTCACCACGAAGATCATGTTTTCCCGCGGCGGAAAAAGCTTGGGGCGCGCGTCTTCCGTGCCCCATTCGATCACCAGTTCGTCGGAGAGCGGCTTGGCCATGCACATCAGGCCGTATCCGTCGCGGCGTTCATCCTGGGAGAGCGCCATGTCGAGGACGAATCCCTGGTCGAAGGAACCCGAGAGCACCTTGACCTTGCATTCGCCGCAGGCTCCGGCACGGCAGTTGTTGGGCAGCGCGTAGCCGGCCTGTTCCAGCGCCGACAGAACGGTGTCGCCGTCGCCGCAGGGGATGCTTTGCCCCGAGGGATGGAGGCGGATCTGTTTCATGCGGGGTTCCTTTTTCTTTGTGCAACCGACGGAAAATCTTCCGCGTGGGCGCGCTGTGCTTTGCCCACGCGGAATGCATGCACCTGAATCAATGACGTTCTAGAAAACGGGAATGATGTCCTTCATGTCGACATCGCGGATTTCTTCTCCGGTGATGCCGACTTCGGGAATCGCGGGGAAAGGAATGTCGTATTTGTCGAGCACGCCTTTCAGGTTGAGCATCGCGTTCCGCCAGTTTTCCTTCTTCGCTTCGTATTCCGGAATGAAGAACCCGGCACGCCGTGCCGTCGCTTCGATTTCGCGCTGGTTGGCGATGAAATCGGTGGGAATGTCCCAGAAATCCTCGGGCGGTTCGAACAGCACGCCGGAAAGGAACAGGAACCCGGCGCGGATCTGCTTGGTGATCAGGGGTTTGTCCGAAAGATCCATCTTCGGATAATCGCGTTCCATCAGCGCCATGCAGATCGCCATGTGCCGCCCCTCGTCGCGCCCGATGCTGCGGAATCCTTCCTGGAACACCGGCTCGGTGCATTTGGCCGCCATCTGGTGAAAGATCGTCGCGGCGGCGATTTCGCCCATCAGGAAGGAACTGAACAGAACGGCGAGGCTGTATTTGGGAACGGCCGTCTTGTATCCGCTCCAGTAGCGCCCGCCGTTGTGATACAGCCAGTGCGCGTTCTTGCTCGCCTTGCGGCCGATATCGGTCTTCGGCGTGTAGGTGAGCGGGTCGGGATGTTCGAGCAGTTTCGTGATCGAGAGGCCGCACATCTGCTCGTGGTTCTGTTCGTCGCGCGTGACGGAGAAGAAGCAGCGGCGTACCGGATCTTCCTCGTGTTCCTCGTACGTCTTGATGAAGGCGGCGGCGAAGACGGGCGGCGCCGACGCGTCGAATACCGAGAGCAGGGTCCACCAGTAGGCGATGGCCTCGCGTTCCTCCCAGGTGTAGCGCGCGGGGTCGAAGCTGTCCCACGGCAGCTTTTTCGGGTCCCAGTATTCGCGCTGCGAGGCGTCCCAGATTTCTTCGAGCTTCTTCGTCTGCGTCTGCCACGAGAGCGGATAGACGTTCGGTTGCGGCGTTGCCGGCGGCAGTTCCATCGTATGGGCGATACGTTCGTGATGCGACATCGTGATTCCTCCTTGTTTGCGGTGATGTGACGCCGTTGTCTCGGCGGCGCCTCGGCATTTCCGGGAGCGGTGGCCGTCCGGAGGGCTGCGAGATAACTACGGGATGGCTGCAATAACCTCGTCATGTTGCCGACAATTAATACGATACAACAAAATTGAATCAATTTGTAAACTAGTATCAAAATTGTTGTACAATGACAGTGTCGGAAACATGCCGAAGTGCATGCTGACGCCGCGCGGACGTTGCGCGGGCTTTGCTGAAAACAGACGAAAACATAAGGAGACAAAAATGGACGTCGTCACGATGGCGGATGCGCGCGCCGAAGGAGCGCCGCGATGCTGACGCAATTCCTCCAGACCCTTTTCGCGGGGCTCACGATCGGCGCGATCTACGCGCTGGCGGCGATGGGATTCACGCTGATCTACAACGCCAGCAACGTGATCAATTTCGCCCAGGGCGAATTCATCATGCTCGGAGGAATGCTGGCGGTGTTTTTCGTGCAGGCCGGCGCGCCGCTGCCGCTGGCGTTCGTGCTGGCGGTATCGGTGCCGGCGCTGGTCGGCGTGCTGCTCGAGAAATTCACGATCGAGCCGGCCATCGGCTCCGAGACGGTGACGCTGATCATCATCACGATCGGCGCCTCGCTCGTGATCCGCGGCGCGATCCAGGTCTGGCTCGGCAAGGGCACGCATAGCCTCCCGGCGTTTTCCGGTTCCGAGCCGCTCATGATCCTCGGCGCGACCCTGCTGCCGCAGAGCCTGTGGGTATTCGGCGGCACGGCGCTGGCGGTCGTCCTGCTCTGGTTCTTCTTCAACCGCACCCGCTACGGCAAGGCGATGCTGGCGACTTCGTACAACCGTCTTGCCGCCCGGCTGGTCGGCATCGATACCGACCGGGTGCTCTTCGTCAGCTTCGCGTTCGCCGCCGCGCTCGGGGCGCTGGGCGGGATTCTCGTGACGCCGATCACGATGACTTCCTACGATATCGGGATCATGCTGGGGCTGAAAGGATTCGTCGCCGCCGTCGTCGGCGGACTGGGCAGCGGCTTCGGCGCGGTCGCGGGCGGCCTCCTGGTCGGCATCGTCGAGGCGATGGCGGCGGGCTACATTTCCTCCGCCTACAAGGATGCGGTGCCGTTCGTGCTGATCCTGGCGGTGCTTTTCTTCATGCCGCGCGGTCTTTTCGGCGCAAAAGTCACGGAGCGGGTATGAACGCTTTCATCCATTCCCGTCATTTTGGCCTGCTGCTGTTGATCGCGGTATTCCTGATCCTGCCGCTTTTTCTGCAGAACGCCTTTCATTACGACCTGGCGATCCGCATGGCGATCAACGCGGTGATCGTGATCGGGCTCAATCTCCTGATCGGCTTCGCCGGGCAGATCAGTCTCGGACACGCCGGGTTCATCGGCATCGGCGCCTATGCCTCGGCAATACTGCCGGCGCAGTTCGGCTGGCATCCGCTGCTGGCGCTGTGCGCCGGGGCGGTGGCGGCGGGCGTGCTGGCGGCGCTGGTGGCACGGCCGATTTTCCGGCTCAAGGGACACTATCTGGCGATGGCCACGCTCGGCCTGGGGTTTATCCTCGCCATCGTTTTCCGCAACGAGGTGGACTATACCGGCGGCCCGGACGGCATGTCCGTTGCGGCGCTGGAATTGTTCGGGAAGGAGCTTTCCGGAGAAAAAACCTGGTACTGGATTATGGCCTTCGTGCTGTCGTTCAGCGTCTGGGCTTCGCTCAACCTGATCGATTCGCCGTTCGGACGAGCCCTGCGCGCGCTGCACGGTTCCGAAGTCGCGGCGCGGGTGGCCGGAGTCAACGTCGTGCGCTACAAGGTGGCGATCTTTGTTCTGTCCGCCGTGTTCGCCAGCATCATGGGCAGCCTCACCGCGCATTACACCGGCTTCGTCACGCCGAACATGGCCGATTTTTTCCATTCGATCGAGCTGGTGACGATGGTGGTGGTCGGCGGCATGGCCTCGGTGTACGGGTCGGTTGTCGGCGCGGTGCTTCTGACGGCGTTGCCGCAGGCGCTGGCGACGTTCGAGGGCTGGGAAACGGTCGCCTTCGGCACGATTCTGATCGCGACAATGATCTTCATGCCGCGCGGCCTGGTGCCGACGCTGGCGGCGCGCTTTTGTCCATCGGAAGATAAGGGAGCGAAGGAATGAACGCGGTGGACGTGACGATATCCATGACGACATCCATGACAGCGCGCGCGACAGTATCCACGACGAGGGAGCGCCCGCTGCTCGAAGTCGAGGGACTGAGCAAATCCTTCGGCGGCGTCCATGCCGTGCAGAACGTCAGTTTCGCGGTCGACGCCGGCATCGTCTATTCGGTGATCGGTCCCAACGGCGCGGGCAAGACGACATTGTTCAACCTGATCACCGGGGTGTACGCGCCGACCTCGGGCGAGATCCGGCTCGACGGCGAAGCGATCGGCGGCAAGACGCCGGACGCACTGGCGCGCCGAGGCGTGGCGCGCACCTTCCAGAATCTCCAGGTGTGCATGAACATGACGGCGCTGGAGAACGTGATGGTCGGCGCGCACCTGCGCTGTAATCGCAATCTCATCGGCGCGATGCTGCGCTTCCCGTCTATCCGCCGCGCCGACCGGGCGTTGCGCGAGGAAGCGTGCGCGCTGATGGAATTTGTCGGCCTCAAGGATTACTTCCGCGCCCGCGCCGACAGCATGCCTTACGGCGCCCTGAAGCGTCTCGAAATCGCCCGCGCGCTGGCATTGAAACCGCGCCTTCTGTTTCTCGACGAGCCCGCGGCGGGACTCAACCCGACGGAAACGCTGGAAATCGACGAACTGGTGCGCAAGGTTGCCGATTCGGGTGTCACGGCGGTGCTCGTCGAGCACGACATGAAAATGGTGATGAACCTTTCCGATCGCATTCTCGTGCTCGACTACGGCAAAAAACTGGCCGAAGGCAGCGGCGAGGAAGTGCGCCGCAATCCCGAAGTGATTGCGGCCTATCTCGGAGCGCACGCGTGAAGGAAGCCTGTCGCCGATGTTCCGCTTGCCTGTGTGAATGAATGAAGATGGAAATTTTCTGGATTCCCGCCTGCGCGGGAATGACGTGGATATTTTTTTGCGTTCTGTATTGGCAATGACCGTTCATTTTGCCGGATTTGCGGTGTTTTCCCCCATTCGCCATTTTCTCCGTCATTCCCGCGCAGGCGGGAATCCAGAGGGTTCCGCCGGTGCTCAAAGGTATCGGAAACGGCAATTTGTTTTGAGCATCAGCCTTATTTTTCCGTGCTTTCGTACGCGAACGGAAAAATTTCAATTCAAGAATGGACGATAACGAACATGAAAGCCCTACAGATCATTACCGAGGAACATCGACGGCTGTGGCGGGTCGTCATCGCGGTCGACCGTGTCGTCGACGAGCTTGAAGCACACGCCGAAGGTGAGGCGATGGCCGCGCCGGAGCGGGTTTTCTTCGCGGCGGTGTTCGATTATCTCGACCGTTTCGTCGACCGCGCGCACCACGCCAAGGAAGACGACTACCTGTTCCGCCATCTGCGCCGCCGTCATGCCCCGGCGGCGGCTCTGCTCGAACGCCTTGAAGCGGAGCATTACGATCAGCGGCAAACCCTTACGGATTTGCGCAACCGTCTCACCACCGAAATCCAGGGAGATAGGGAGGTTTCCCGTGCCCTTGCGGATTTTGCCGACTTCGCGGCGGCGGTGCGCGGGTATACGCAGGGATTGAGAGAACATATCCGCCGCGAGGAAAAGGAACTCCTGCCGCTGGCGCGACAGCATCTGCACGCGGAAGACTGGAACGAAATCGATGCCGCCTTCACCGACAACGACGATCCGCTGTTCGGCACGTCGGCACGCGAGGAATTCCGCGCCCTCTACCATCGCCTTGCCAGCCTGGCGCCGGAGTCCGTGGGATTGGGAGGCCAGGGCGGCATGGATGAGGGAGGGGCGGGAGATTCGGGAGTTTCGGGAATTCCTTTTGCGGCTCCGTCCGTCGCGGCGGAGATAAAGGAAAAAACAAGGGAAAAAACAAGGGAAAAAGAAGCTTCTTCCGCGGAACGGGAAATTCGGCTGAAGATCGAGAACGTCAGCAGCAATTACGGAAGGATCAAGGCGCTGAAAGGCATCGACCTCGAAATCCATGCCGGCGAACTGGTGGCGCTGGTCGGTGCCAACGGTGCAGGGAAAACGACGCTGTTGCGCGTGATCTCGGGCGTGCAGCCGATCGCCTCGGGGCGGCTCTTTTTCGAGGGCGCGGAGATTACCCGGCTGCGCTCCGACCGGCGCGTGCGCCGTGGGATTTGCCAGGTGCCGGAAGGACGGCAGGTCTTCGGCCCGATGTCGATCGAGGACAACCTCCTGCTCGGCGCCTACTGCCAGCCGAAACGCGAGACGGCGCGGGAAATGGAGCGGATCTACGCGCTCTTTCCGATCCTGAAGGAAAAGCGCAAGCTGCCCGCCGGGACGCTTTCCGGCGGACAGCAACAAATGCTCGCCATCGGCCGTGCATTGATGGGACGCCCGCGCCTCCTGCTGCTCGACGAACCGTCGATGGGACTGGCGCCGCTGCTTGTCGAGGAAGTGTTCGATGTCGTGAAGACGCTCAAGAACCAGGGCATCACGATTTTTCTCGTCGAACAGAACGCCTTTGCCGCCCTGGCAATTGCCGACCGGGGGTATGTCCTGGAAACCGGGAATACGATCCTTTCCGGCAGCGGCGAGGAACTGCTGCACGATGAGCAGGTACGCGCCGCGTATCTCGGCATGTGATCCGTTCCGCATTGCCGCGCCCGGATACTTCCCATTTCCGATGGCGAAGTGGGGCGCGGTCGTCCGATTTACAATGAACAATCCAGCATAAACAACAATACCGGCGCCCGTATGGGCACCGCGAAAGTGGAGTGTTCATGGAACGCATCGTAGACGAAGTGCGACGCCGGCTCGAAGAGAACGCCGACGAAAAAACCAGAGAAAGCGGACGGCGTTTTTTCAAAGAGAAGGAAATGATTGCCACGCACGGCGTGAGAATGGCAACGGTCGGCAAAATCGCCAGGGAGAGCTGTGCCCGGCTCGAGAGCATGCCGAAGGAAAAAATATTCGCCCTGAGCGAGGAGCTCTGGCGCTCAGGCTACCTGGAGGAAGGCGTCATTGCCTGCGCCTGGGCATACCACCTGCGCGGGCAATACCTGCCGGAAGATTTCCGGGTTTTCGAACATTGGGTGGAGCACTACGTCGACAACTGGGCTTCCTGCGATACGCTGTGCAACCACACCATTGGCGCGTTCGTCGAGAAATATCCTGAATACATCGGGGAACTGAAGCGCTGGACGGCATCGGCCAATCGCTGGAAAAAACGGGCTGCCGCCGTAACCCTCGTCATCCCTGCATGCAAGGGGCTGTTTCTGCCGGATGTCCTGGAGATTGCCGAAAAGCTGCTCCTTGATGCCGACGACCTCGTGCAGAAGGGCTACGGCTGGATGCTCAAGGCCGCCAGCCAGGCACATCCGGAGGAAGTGTTCGGCTACCTGATGTCCAGAAGGGATGCGATGCCGCGCACCGCTTTCCGCTATGCCCTGGAAAAAATGCCTGCGGAGTGGCGTGCCAGGGCCATGAAGAAAGAACGCGCCTGACTCTATAATTTTTCGCATTCACTACGACGCAAACAAAGCGACGCAAACAAAGCGAAAGGAAGGTTTGACATGCGCGACACGCTCCCGCCGGGAATCGACGTACTGTTCGTTGCGGGTTTTGGCCCCATCGTGACGGACCAACAGGCCAGCGAGCATCTCTATCGCGGGTTGCTGCGGTTGCCGCTGGAATCCATCGAGGGGTACGACAATTATCTGCACACCGGCAAACTCGAAGGGGTCAGGCATTTCGCCCTCTGGCCCCTGGACAAGGCGGCGCAATCCTGTTTCGGGCGGGACGAATGGCCGGAAGATCTGCCGGTGCCGCAAGGCTGGCTCGAGCTTGATGTGGCGGATATCGAGGCGGCGACCCGCATTCTGGAAGAGGCCGGGTACCGTTTGTTGACCCGGCTGCGGCAGGAACCCTGGGGGCAGACGGTGACGCGTTTCCTTGGTCCCGAAGGCATGCTTATGGCCGTTACGTATACGCCCTTTCTCCGGGACGAGAAACGGTCCTGATACCCCGGCCATGCGTGCCGGAGCGCGCAAGCTGCTGAAGAAGTACAAGTACCAAAAAAACATCGGGGAAACATCAGGAAACATCGCGCCTTCCATGAAGGAAGGCACGTGAAATATGGTCTCCCGCGCCCGGCGAAAAAAATTCCGGGGCGCCGGGCGCAGTGATTTTGGTCGTTTTGCCCGACGGAGGCGTCACACCCGGAACTGCGCCACCGTATCGCGCATGGCGTGCGCCAGTTCATCGATATTGACGGCGGCACCGGAAGCGCTTTGCGCCGCGGCACTGTTTTCTTCCGCCGCCTGGGCGACGCGCTCGACTTGTTGCGCAATCGTCTGGCTGGCGATGCTTTGTTCCGCGAGCGCCGATGTGATGTCGCTGACGCGCGTCTGTACCTGCCCCGCGCCGTTCTGGATCTCGTTGATCGCCGTACCGGCCTGGTCGGCAAGAGTGGCGCCGGATTCAACGCGTTCGGCGGCCTGGTTCATTGCGCCGATCGCAGCCTGGGAACTCTGCTGGATTGCCGAGATCATTGAACCGATTTCCCCGGTGGCTCCGGCGGTGCGTTCGGCAAGCTTCCTCACTTCGTCGGCGACGACGGCGAAGCCGCGCCCCTGTTCGCCGGCGCGTGCCGCTTCGATCGCTGCATTCAGTGCCAGCAGGTTGGTCTGATCGGCAACGTCCCTGATCACCTGCACGATGCTGGAAATCTGCCCGGACTGCCGGCCGAGTTCGGAAATGATCTCCGAAGATTCGCGCACCGCGCCGGCGATTGCCTGCATTTCGGAAACGGTACGGTGAATGACTTCGCCGCCCTGTTTCGAAGATACGCTGGCACGCTGCGTGATATCGGCGGTTTCCTGCGCATTCTGGTTGACGTGGTTGATGCTGACGGTCATTTCCTCGACGGAAGCGGCCATCGCCGAAGAGGATTCGCTGGTCATTTCGGAACCTTTGGCCGCCTGCTGCGCGGTGGTGGCGAGTTCGCTCGCGGCATCGGTGAGGCGGTTGACGTGTTCGAGAATTCCCTTGAAAGCCGATTGCAGCGCCACCAGAAGTTTATTGAACGATGCGCCGGTCTGCCCGACCTCGTCGCTCCGGTCGACCGAAACGCGGCGGGTGAAGTCGCCGCTCTGCTCGATTGCCGTCATCGTCGCCTGCAATTCGGACAGGGGACGCGTGATCGAACGGACGATGACGAAGGAAATGATCAGGCCGAGCGCCAGCCCGACGCCGAATGTGCCAAGCATCGACAGTTTTGCGAAGTGATAGGATTCCTCGCTCTGGGTGAATATTTCATCGGCTACCGTGTTCTGCTGATCGAGCAGACTTCTGACGGTTTGCTCCAGTGCTCCACCCTGGGAGCGATAGCCATGAACGAAACGTTCGATGACCTCGTGCGAATAATCTCCGTCACGCAATGCCTTGATGGTGGGTTGCGCGATTTCGTTGACGAAAGTGTCGTATTGCCGGTTGAAATCCTCTGCCATCTTTTTTTCGGCTTCAGACAATTGGGTGGCGTTATAGGCGAACCAGAACGCGTGGGCTTCCTGAAAAGCCTGTTCGGCGTGATCCAGGTGTTCCGTTACCGGGTGATCCATGTGTGCCTGTACGGCGTCACCGGCCGGGTCGTGCTGAAGCGCACGATAGATATCGGAGACGGCGGTGGGAATCAGAATGCCGACGTTTCCGATATTGACCAACGGAATCGTAGTGTTCTCGCGCGTGTATTGCATTTGCTCGTGCATCGTCATCATGCCGCGCAGTCCGAGCGCCATGATGATGATGGAGATGACAATCAGGATGAAAGCGAGAAAAAAGAGCCGTGTTCCGACTTTAAGATTTTTTAGCATGACAATCTCCTAAGATAAGCCGAGTTAACAATCGGCTGCGCCCCGCTTTCAGATGCTGACCCAACGGAAACCGTATCGCTGGTTTCTGAAATACATCCAACATGGATTTACAATTTTTTCTTTGAAATAATTAACCACGTCAAGTCTTTGTATTGGCACGAAAAATGCGTATAAACCTGAGCAATCGAAAAAACAATAAAGATGCGAAAAATGAAGAGACTTGCCGATCGTTTTTTCGAGTGACGGACAAACGGGACTATAAATTGTAAATCCCTTTATTTTAGATTGGGTAACGGACATCTGTGATATCGGCCACGTTCGGCACGCATGACCGTGCCGGCCGGCTCGCTATTTTGTCCGTCGGCCGGATTGTTCGATATCGAGGGAGCGGCTCAACCGGGTGACGGCGGTACGCCTGTGTCGGGCCGGCTTGTGAGAGCGGAGTGCCGGGAACCAGAGCGATCTCTGGTCTTTCCTGGCTTTTTTCATGATCGGGATTGCGGCCGCGGCGGATTTTTGCGATTGTTATGCTATAAGAATGCAAGACCGGCAGTACATCCATGCCACTCCGGGATGGGAGCTTTCTAAAGGAGGAAACTTTGTGCGGGCTGGTACATCCAATCATCCAATTTCTTCAATTTGAACAAGGGAAGGGCAGGGAATCGACATGAACAATCCAACACTGAACTCATATGGTTATATCGCTAAATGGATCGCCGTGGCTTTCTTGGTATTTGGAATCGCGCTGTTCGGTACCGGAGCACAGGCTGCCGACAAGAGTATCGGCGAGCGGAGGGCCGAAGCGCGCCAGGCCGCCAGGGACACGCTGGCGCAACTGTACAAGGTACAGCCCTCTGCCAAGGCTGCCGTCGAAAGTGCCGCGGGTTATGCCGCATTCGAGAACTTTGGCGTAAAAATTCTCGTCGCCGGCGGCGGTGGCGGGAAAGGCGTTGCCGTCGACAACAAGACGCGCAGGGAAACCTTCATGAAAATGGTCGAGATTCAGGCAGGACTTGGCGTGGGGGTCAAACAATACGCAATAGTGTTCGTATTCGAAACCGAGCGTGCGCTCCGTTCGTTCGTCGACCAGGGCTGGGAACTCAGCGGACAGGCCTCGCTTGCCGCCAAGGCCGGAGAAGCCGGCGCGGCCTATCAAGGCGCGATCGCGGTTGCACCGGGAATCTGGATGTACCAGATCACCAACACCGGGCTTGCTGCCGAAATTACTGCCAAAGGCACGAAGTATTACAAAGACGACGAGCTGAATTAGCAACCCTTTTGGACTCGGTTTGAAGAGTCGAATGTGAAGGAGATCGTGTAACGACTTTGTTGCATAAATGGCGACACGTGGCCCCAAGTAGGCAGCAATCTCTCGGCATGAAAATGCCTACGAATCCGAAATGTCGAACCATCAACTGGATTGCCTGCAAGGAATCTCGACTTTGTTGCACAAATCCCAGAGAGGAGGCAACCTCCCTCAGCGGAGGAGGGATTTATGGCACGCGGACGGTCTGCGGGGTTCCCAACCGGGTGAAACGATTGAGCAGTGCGGCCCGGATCTGGTAACTCGGCGAGCTGCCGATCAAAGTCACGCGCCATCACGCGTTCGCCG
>JAVBTC010000135.1:0-58792 GCA_031556405.1 Rhodocyclaceae bacterium | reverse complement strand
GGGGTTTTAATAGCTCGATGGTCATCGAATGAAGGGATCTACTGCAAAAAACACTCTACCATTCATGGGCTGCGATCCATGGCTATTTCAGGTGTTCTTGGCTGGTGGAGTCCATGGGGCATTTTTATTACTCCAGTATATATTTTCCGGAATCTCAGGTCGCTCTGGCTGCATTCCAATGTTCCCAAGTTGCTGGTCTGTGTCTTGGGAGTGATTGCTTTCGTGCCTGTTTTATTTTTAATAAAATTAGTCATGGCTAAAGAAATTTCCTGATAATCCGTTTTTTACGGAATGGAGGGTTCACTTACTTTTTGATTAAGTGCTCCGGCATACATTGGAACAATGCCGATCAATTGGATCTACCTCCAGAAGTCATTCTACGAACAATCTCGTTCTTCATCTCAATTGCTGCAATCTTTTGGCTGGAAGTTAATTTAGCGTCACAAACAGCACTATTTCCCTGGTCTTCTGAGATATAAACCCATGCACACCCTGTAACCATATCTTTAGGCACACCCTGGCCATTAAAATAACATGCGCTTAAATTAATTTGAGCCTCCTTAACTCCTTTTCTTGCAGCTTTTGAATACCATTCAAAAGCTTTTGTATAGTTTTGAGGCGTGCCTTTGCCATTTTCATATAATAGCCCTAAATTGTGTTGAGCATCTCCATATCCTTGATTTGCAGCTTTGGCATACCATTCAAGGGATTTTTTATAGTCTCTAGGTACGCCTTGACCATCTTCATACATTATACCTAGACCGAATTGAGCCTCGCCATATCCCTGATTTGCGGCCTTCGTAAACCATTCAACAGCTTTTTTGTAATCCTTCGGAACGCCTTTACCATTCAAATACATCGCACCCAAATTGGATTGAGCTTTGTCAAATCCTTGATTTGCAGCTTTCGTAAACCATTCAACGGCTTTCTTATAGTCTTGAGGTACTCCAAGCCCTTTTTCATACATAAGGCCCAAGTTGGACTGGGCATTGACAAGCCCTTGATTCGCTGCTTTTGTGTATAACTCAACAGCTTTTTTATCATCTTGAGCAACACCGCGGCCTTGTCCATACATCACACCCAGGTTATATTGGGCTTTAGCAAACCCTTGATTTGCAGCTTTTGTATACCACTCGAAGGCTTTTTTATAATCCTGGGGAATACCTTGGCCATATTCATACATTACTCCTAAATTGTATTGGGCTTCCTTAAGCCCCTGATTTGCAGCTTTTGCATACCATTCAAAGGCTTTTTTATAGTCTTGAGGCACACCTTGACCATGATCATACAATACACCCAGTTTTAATTGAGCGTCCGCATCTCCCGCCTTTGCTTTATTAAGAAGTTCAGTGGAAATTTGTGCGAAAGCGGGTAATACAAACAATGCCGCCAACACAGTGACAATTACTTGTTTCACAGTTTTCATTGCACGATCCCCATTAATGAATTTGTCCTGGCTCTGAAGCTTATGCAGAATGTTGCCGGGAAGAGAAGCATTGTCGTGATTTTGGCTATTCTACACGTCGGCAAACAGTTCTTTCGCCCTGGCAAGCGCCTGTTCCACCGCCCCTTGCGGCGCCGTTTCATCGCCTTCGCACAACATGTAGGTCGCATCCTCCAAAAAACAGAAACAAATCGCGTCCCACAGGTCGGGTGACGGAATCCCCATCCGGCGCATTTCATCCTTGCGCTCGATCACATAGCGCGCCTTCTCGTCGAAATGGAACGGCACCCGGCTCATCTGGTCGAGCAATTCCCGCTCCCAAGGCCCTGGAGCGATCCCCAGCCGCCCCTCTTTTGCGGCACGCGAAGCATGCACCATCGCCTGAGCACGGAGATTAAAAAACCGTTCCTGGTTCCGTTTCTTGAAGCAGGGTTTGCCCCACTTCACCCTTTTGACGTCCGGCAGTCCCAGCGTTTCCAGCGTCTGACACACCGCGATGCCCATGCCCCCTGCGTCTACCAGCGTGGTGACGTTCTCCAGCCCGCTCGCCGTCTGAAACACTTCCCCGGAGAAATCCTGCAAGTTGCGGGTGTTCGTATAGGTGGGGATCGACACCACCTGCACCCGTCGCGCGTCTGGCCCGAAATCCCCGTAACCGCTGACCTGGGCGACGACGGAGACGGATTTGTCGCGGTACTCCCCGGCGCCCACGTCGTTCGAGAGCAGGATTCCATGAGGGTCGCCGGGCAAAATGACGCGGCGCCCGATACAGGCTTGCGCGGCCTTCCGCCCCAACAGATGATCGTCGCGGGCCTCGGGGAATTCGCCGCGTACTTTGATCGTGTATTCCTCGTCGGTGTATTCCTGCTTTTTCTCGGCGATGAAGGCGTTCGAGACCAGCGGCGAATCGATGGAATCCATGTGGATCGAATTCCACACGCCGCCATTGTGCTGGGAAAGCTTGTGGTGGGTGTCGTAGAAAAACCCGCTGGGCCGGGTCGGCTGCGAGAGCAACAGCATGCGGTTGCGCGCGTCCGTCAGCGCCCCGGTCATTACGGTGTAGTTCGCGTCCGGGATGCCAGATGCCTCGTCGGCGATGATGAGATACCAGTCGCGGTGCATCCCGGCCAGATTCTCGGGATTACCGCGCGGCGCCGTCTTCGCAAAGATGAACCAGGTTTGCTTGAACCCTTTGATGAAGACCCGTTCCGATTCGAAGGCGACGTACTCCGCAATCCACGATTGCCCGCCCTTGCTGCGGATCAGGTCGAGCACATCGGCCATTTCCTTCCAAGAGATGTTGCGCACCTGTTCGATCTTCGGCGCGGTAATCATCGTGTTGGATTTTGGATAGCAGAGCAGATGCCAGAGCGCGATAACGGCGATGCAGCGGGATTTGCCGGAACCGTGCCCGCTGCGCACGGAAGTCCGGCTCCCCGCCGGTGCAACCGAATCCAGCAATTCGACCTGCTGCCCGGTGGGCACCATGCCGACTACTTCGACCGCGAACCTGAACAGGTCGAAAGCGTAGCGGCGAGAGAAAGAGAGATAACGCGGATCGTCAGGAATCCGCATCGATCAGGCTGCTTCTCTCTTTCCGTACCCGTTCCTGCATCGCCTGGGACTGTTTCACCGCCAGGGCGAACATGGCGTCGAGTTCGTCCAGCGTTGCCACCCCGCTGGAAGTGTCTTCGGCGATGGCGTCCAGCCCCCAGGCCCGGCGTTCCCCGTCCTGGCGAATCTTGATGGCCTCCGCCGAGGTTTTGGCGACCCGCGCGACAATGATTCCCGTATCGCCCATCATCGTGTCCAGCGTAAACAGGTCGCGGTGACGATCCCATTCCGCGCGGTGCCGCTCGATCACTCCGGCGCGCAGATCGACCGCCTTGGAACACGGCGTCAATTCTGGCGAAAAACCCCTTTGGCCGTTAACCCCGCCATTAACTTTCTCATCCGCCTGTACTTGCGCGCGTTCGACGATGCTTTTCATGACCGATTTTTTCGACCACCCTTCGTTGCGCACGCGCTTCAATACCGCCACGGTGGAGACGCGCAATCCCATTTCCGCGACGATCCAGGTATATCCGTCGCGTGGGTCGGATTCCCATTTCATCCGCACCGCTGCCCAGTCCGCCGGAGTCATTCTTCGCTTTTCCGTCGTCGCTACGTTTTTTCTTGCCATGGGGGTTTTTTCCTCTCAAAAAGGTAAAGTTAGGCAACGCAACTTTGACCCGGCCCCGTCGTTAACTTCGTGGCCGGTTCTAACGCGGAAAGCCCGGTGCTGTCGGGCTTCCCGCGATTAACCCGGTACTCCGTCACAAGGCAAGACTGAGCTGATTCGTATCGTTGGCGGCAAGGGCGCACTCGATCCGAAAACGCTGCATCTTCGCCCGCGCGTTGCCCGCCGCATCGGCGATGCGTTCAATCGAGAACATGAGGCGGCTGCCCGCGCGCATGTCCTCGAACTGCGGATTGAATTCGATGAAGCGGGTCATGGCCGGGACGACTTCTTCCGAAGCCGAGACCATCTGCGAGACGGCTTCCTCGACCGCCGTGATCTTGTTGTTCAGCCGGCGCAGGGTTTCGACATCGCGCGCCCGCGCCTTTTCCCAGGTATCGAAAAGCCACGACGAGACTTCCCGTTCCTGCGTCATTCTCGGGCCGGTTTCCCAGTCGTCGGACAGGCCGAACAGGTAATCGAGCGAGACTTCGTAGACCTTGGCTGCCCGCATCAGCAGCCACAGCGGGACGGACTGGGTGTCGGAAGCCTTTTCGACCTTCGAGAGTTTTGAGGGATTGGCATAGCCCAGGCGTTTCGCCGCCACGGTCTGAGATAGATTGCAGAGTTCCCGCGCCGCCTTCATGCGCGCCCCGATGGAGCGAACCATCGCGGCCTGTTCGAACCGTTGTTCCTGAAATCGTTTGCTCAATTTCAAATCTCCTTGGTGGTTTTACGCACTTCCCGTTGTTCCAGCCATTGCCTGCGATTGGATACGACGCCCTCCGGCGCGGCATCCCAGCGGCGGCATTCGCGGGGAAAGAGTGCCGATTGGAACTCGAAGTTGTTGCGCTTGCTGGCGCATAACCCAAAACCGTGTTTCGCCATGTCCCGGTTCCCTCTCAGAAAAAAATGTTCGCAGTCGAGGCAATGGACAAGGGTACGTTCATCGGGAACCGTGCGATTCCCCGTTTTTCCGGATTCGGAAAACTCGTCAGGCAACATCGCGTCTCCTTTCGATCTTGAGCAAAGCGGCGGTGGCCGGGCCGTCGGCGCGCTGGATGGGAACCAGCGGTTTGTCGCTGCCGCCGCGCAGAACCGCCTTTGCCTGGGTTTCGTCCCCGATCAGCGCCGGTTTCCGGGTGGGCAGGCGGTTCCGGGCGTTCTCGGATTCGGCAATCCCCACCATCACGCACGGGTACTCCGGCGTCTCCCCGCGCAGCGTGAAGGTGCGGTAGCGGTTTTCGAATTCGCGGGCGACATACGGCCACTCCGTTTCGGCCTTGCGTCCGAGGGAAATCCAGCCGCCCATGTCGTGCAAGACCCGGTGGATCAGGGGATCGTCGAACACGACGCTTTCGTAGGGGCCGACACAGCGCAAGGCCCGGTCAACCTTGGCCCAGGCCAAAAGCGCGCGATCCTGGGTGCCGCCGGAGATGATGCGCACGACATCCGCCGGCTTGGGCGGATATTGCCCGAAGTCGGGATGGGTCACGTAGCGGTTGAAGGCGTCGATCACCGCCGGCAGGTCGTAGGGAGACAATGCCCGCCACCAGAGATCGAGCGCGAAGCGGCTCACGTCCCGGTGGTAGAACGACATCACGCCGATGATCCCTTCATGGAAGGCTTCGTAGTCCTCGGGGTTCATGCGGCCCCCGTTCTCAGTTCGGGCGGTTTCCAGCCGGCGGTGGCGGAACGGTTCGCCTGTTCCAGCCGTTCCTGGCGGTTCGGCATCTGGCCACGATGAATCCGCAAACCCGCCGCTTCCTCGCGCCGTCGCCGCACGGTGCCGATGAGGTAGGCGAACCCCTTGCCCCGCGCCCTGGCCTCGCGGGCGGCGCCGATAAACTCGGTTTCGTCCGCGCCCGCCGCGATCAGTTCGAGCAGCACGGCATGGCCGGGGTTGGGGTCGGCAATTCCCGCCTCCCTGAGCTTGCGGCACAGCAGGCCCGGTGAAAGCGGTGGCGGGTTCGGCGGAAACCCCGGCGAAGCATTCGGCGGGTCGCCACACGCGCAGCCACCGGTCGCCGGTCCACCACCGGTTACGTCTACCGGTGCGGGTGTAAACCCCTTTACTGGTGTCTGGTGATTGGTGTCTGGTGTGTGGGTAGCCGTGTCGTCACGCGTGACAGGTGTGACGAGTGCCGTGACGGGTGCCGTGACGGGTGCCGTGACAGGTGCCGCGACAGGTGCCGCGACAGGTGCCGGGTCATGTACCGATTCTGGCGGGTCATATGGCGTGACACCGGAATGTTTATTGCCGGGCAATGCCCGTAACAACTCGGTTTGTAGCTGTTCGCTGGTGGAATTCCACGGCATATTGATCCCGAGTTCGGAGAGGGTTTCGAACAACTGTTTCCGACGTTCGCGGCTGCGGCGCTGCCGTTCTTTTTCGTTCTCCTTTCTCTCTTCGAGGCGTGGAGATTTTTCGGAGTAGCGGCGCAGTTCCCGCTCCACTCTTTTGTTCGTCCAGACACCATCGGTCAGGGAAAAAAATTCTTCCAGCACCCTATCGACCGCAAGTTTTTCTTCCCGGGTGCGCGCCCGCACGACGCGGCATACCTGTTCCGCCGGGATACCGTCTTCGGAGGCGTAGTAGCGATCCAGCAGCAGGGTATAAACACCGTGTTCCAGGATCGACAGGTGTGCGGTGTCCTTGGCGTAGTCGCCAAGATGGCGTTCGTAGTAATTCATGTTCGCTCCCTTGGTGAATTCAGTACGAACGTTTTTCAGCTACCGGATGGTGGCGTTCGAAAATCTCCTTTATGTCGTCGCAAAACCCGATCAAATTGCACCAGTGTTCCGCACCGCCGCCGGTGAAAAACCGGCGCGCTTCTCTTTTTCGGCGTGGGCCGGCTTCTGGCAATCCGCCCGCGTCCTGCCATGCCTGTTCGAGCACGGCGACGATTAACTGCCCTTCCGGAATCTTTCCCCAGTCGGACTGACGGGAGAGGTAACGGCCCAGTTGCCGATGATCCGCGAAACGCGGTGGCGTCTTTTGATCGTTTTTGAAATCTCGCTTGGATTGATTGATGGCGGTCTTACCGCCGGGAAATTTCGATGAATGCCCAATAAAAACCGGACGCGACGCTTTCGGCGCCGGCCCGGTTGTTTTTAATTGTTCCATTGGTTGCTGGTCTCCAAATACGGTTCAATTTCTGAATTGCTATGTCAAGCCGCACAAGAGCATCGTGCGGACGCTCCTACGCTCGGCAGGCAACTACCTTGAATCGCACTACGCATTCATCGTATGGAAGATCAGTCTCCTTTTTAGGAAATACATTTTTTTATGGTGACTCGCCGTACTTGCGTTCGGCGGGCAATAACCCTGAATCGCGCTTTGCGCACTTATTGACCGGAAAATTACGCTCCTTCGGTGAAGTCCATAAGAACGACGCGGGGATAAAACTTCGCTTTTCCGTTATTCCGCATCGTGTGTAGGAATCATCCGAAAAAATCGTTCTCTTTTGTGTAAGAGATGAGCGTGATTTGGTGATTTCGATGAAGTGAATGTGAGGAATATTTGCCGACGGTTACATTCGGTATCGGGGAAGTTTTGCAGGCGAGTCATTCCACCCTGTACCCCACTGAATCCGGAAAAACCGGCAAGTTCCGGTAAGTGCCGCATCTGAGAATGAATGAACCGATCAACGGTTTTCTTTCAGGAGGATATGCGCACCATGCGGCTTCTCATTTCCCTCTCCAGGCATTCCCAGGCTGCGATTCGGTTGATGAAACCGTGCCCACAAAGCCCCGATTATGCAAAAATGATTCCGAGGCGAATCGACGGCATCGCTCGGGAAGGCAGTCCACGACAGAGGCATCCATTCCCAAGTGCTGATTCTCCTTTCGCTTCCATCACGCAATAAACCATGCCTATGCGATATATCACGATTACCAGATTCTCCGAACTGTCGGGGTACTCGCCGGACGCCATCCGCACGAAGATCAAGCGCGGCGTCTGGCGGGAGGGAACGGAATGGCGCAAGGCGCCCGATGGACACATTTTGATTGACCAGAAAGGATACGAACAATGGGTAGAAACCTCGACGGCGTTCGCGCCGCTTCAGCAAAAACCATCGAAATCGACTTCTATTACGCCGGGGCGCGGTGCCGGGAAAGGATCAAGCTTGTCCCCACCCCCGCTAATCTGAAACGTGCTGCACAGCATCGCGCTTCAATTCTTGACGCGATTGCGCGGGGAGTATTCGATTATTTGACGACGTTTCCGAAGAGCAAGACTGCGTTGAAATTCGTCAAGAAACCCGAATCGGTTTTGACGCTGGAGCTTTACCTGGAGTCGTGGTTGAAACAAAAGGAACGCGAATTGAAGGCGTCTACTTATAAGGACTATGAGCGCATCGTTTATAAGGTATTGATTCCGAGACTGGGCAAAACACCGCTGGGAGAATTGACGCGCAGCATGATCCGCACTTTTGCGTCTGAATACGAAGCCGGGAGCAAGCGTATCCGTAATATTTTGTCGGTGCTGAGGATTTCGCTCACGAATGCGGTGGAGGATGAGTTAATTGAAAATAACCCGATTGCCGAATGGTCATGCAAGATCAACGAAGGGCCGAAAGAGGTAGACGACGTTGATCCCTTCACCGCCGAAGAACAAATAGCCATTCTTTCGGTGCTCACCGGTCAGGTGCAAAATCTGGTGCAATTCGCTTTCTGGACAGGCGCGCGCACGTCGGAACTGGTGGCGCTGGAATGGAAGGATATCGATTGGAACCGGGGTGTAGTGCGTATTCGTCGTGCGAAAACGCAGGAATCCAAGGTAGCCGAAGTAACGAAAACCACCAGCGGCAATCGGGAGATCAAATTGCTTCCGCCAGCCCTAGAAGCATTGAAGGCACAGAAGCCATTCACCTTTCTGAAGGGGAAGGAAATCTTCCAGAATCCGCGCACGATGGAACCCTGGAAAGGCGATCTTCCGATCCGTCAGAGCTATTGGAAACCCGCGCTGAAACGTGCCGGGGTGATTTATCGTCGTCCCTACCAGACCCGGCATACCTACGCTTCGATGATGCTTTCTGCAGGCGAAAATCCCATGTGGGTCGCGCAGCAGATGGGGCACAAGGATTGGAGTATGATCCGGAAAGTCTACGGTCGGTTTATGGCGGAGGTGGTTCCGAATGCCGGCGAAAGCGCAGTGCGCGCGTTCGCTTCGAAGATTTTTGCGGAACGGAAGACGGCGTGAAAAAACTGACCAAAAAGCTGACCAAACAGGCCCAATATAGCCCTATTTTTGGCCTTTTCGGTAACCTGAAAAACTACTTAACTTATTGATTATTATATGTTTTTATGGCGGAGAGGGCGTCCGCCAGTGCACGTTCCGGGAGTGTACCATGGATTCCAGAACCTGCCGAAAAGCCGCGTAGAACAAGGATTTTACGCTTTCTCTCCTGTTATCCCGTATCATCCAATCTCACGTTTGTTGTTGGGAAGGATGTGGGGTAAAAAATGCCGAGAAAAGCCAGAGAATTGTCCGCACTTGCGGTACAGCGTTTGTTCGTCCCGGGACTGCATTCCGTCGGCGGGGTGGATGGTTTGCACTTGAAGATTACCACGGCTGGGGCGAAGGCGTGGATTCTGCGGATCATGATCGCCGGTCGGCGGCGGGACATGGGATTGGGCGGGTATCCGACGGTATCACTGGCCCAGGCGCGGGAGTTTGCCCGCGATGCCCGTGTCGCGGTGTTACGCGGAACCGATCCGATTGCGGAGCGGATGGCGGCACGACGTGCCCTGGCAGCGGAGCATAGTGGCGGAATCACGTTCAGGGAGGCGGTGCCGAAATACATCGAGGCAATGAGCGGCAAATGGCGTAACGCCAAGCATAAGGCGCAATGGGAAAACACGCTGGAAACCTACGCCTGTCCGGTTATCGGGAACTTGCATCCACGCGATATCGGTTTGCCGCACATTATCGGGATTCTGGAACCGATCTGGATGACGAAAACGGAAACGGCAACCCGGCTGCGCGGGCGGATTGAATCGGTGCTGGACTGGACGGCAGTGCGCGGGTATCGGGAGAAGGAGAACCCGGCGCGCTGGAAGGGCAACCTGGACAAGATTCTTCCGGCGCCGGGGAAGATTGCGAAACGGGAACATCATCCCGCCGTGCCGATTGCGGAGATGCCGGAGTTTATGCGCGAACTGCGGCAGCGCAAGGGGTATTCGGCGCGAGCCCTGGAGCTCGCCGTTCTGACGGCGGCACGTTCCATCGAAGTGCGCGGCGCCTTGTGGCGGGAATTCGATCTGGAGGAACGGGTGTGGACGGTACCGGCGGAACGGATGAAGCGGAGCAAGGAACATCGTGTACCCCTTTCTGATGCGGCGGTGGAATTGCTGCGCGCCCTACCGCGCATTGCGGAGAACTATTTCGTGTTTCCGTCCCCGAAAGGTGAAGTCATGTCGGATATGAGTCTGACTGAGGTCATGCGGCGGATGAACCGCAAGGAAGTCCCGCATGGGTTCCGCTCGACGTTCCGGGACTGGTGTTCGGAACATACCGAGTACTCCGGCGAGGTGGCGGAAATGGCCTTGTCGCATGCCATCAAGAATCGCGTGGAAGCCGCCTACCGGCGCGGTGATTTGTTCGAGAAACGGCGTGCGTTGATGGAGGATTGGGCGAAGTTTATAGGCGACTCCGTGCCCAATGAAAACCGCACATGAAGCAGACACAATACAATCGATAAGCAAATCAGATATTGACAGGCCGCTCTCGATTGTTCAGACTGCCTGACAGGTGCTCAAAACGCCTTTATTACACAGCGGAAAGTCCGCGCCCGTTAGCCGTGGTTTTTTTACGCCTTCAGTTCTATGGCCGGGCGTGAGACGGATACAATACCCGCAAGGGGAAGAAGTCCGCCGTCCTGTGTACGGTTTTGAGCACCCGGCCGCCCTCTTCAAAGGGGCGATTTCAAAAAATCACACAGGAGGCCAATCATGGCTACTCATCTCTCTACTGGAGTTTCTTCCGCTCCGCCCTTCCCTCCCGATTTGCTCACCCAGGCCATTGATCTTTCCACGCTGGTCATAGAACGTTGCGACAGTTTTTCCAATCTGTTTTCCGCCATCGAGCGGCTGGCCGGTAATAGCGACCCTGCCATCGTGGCTTTAGCCGATATCGGCTGCGATCTTGCCAGAGACACCCTGACCCGCTGCGACCATGCGCACCATGCATGGGAAGCACAACAGGAAAAAATCGAGTAATTCAACGTAGAGTGTTCCTACAGAGAACCGTTATTGTCTGTGGGAACCTCTTATCGTTGCAGAAAAATGGAAAATTGAACCGCTCAAAGACATTTTTCGTTTGAATAAGAACGTATCGTTTCTGATCTACTCCCCGGCACCAGATATATACTATTCCGGTACAGAGGCTGGTTTCAGCCATGATCAATCACTCTAATTCAATTTCGAATTCTTTCATTAGTGCTTGATACATAATCCTCCGCCAATGATTAACGAATGGTATAGCTTCTATCTCTATATGCAGCATATTATTAATTTCTTCATTGCCAGGCCCGGTTGGTTCCAATCGCATAATTTGACGTAATGCATTGCTTAATTCTTTGGCAGCATGAATTGCATATCGTCTAGATAAATCAAAGCAGTCAAAATGTTTTCTTACTCTCTCTTTATCGATTACACACCATTTTTCAGGTGGATTCACATAATATTCAAAATATCCTGATTCATTAGTACTTCCTGAATGATAATTTGCAAAGACCCACTGCTCCAGAAAAAATTGATCATTATCCAAATAGGGTTGTATAATCTGATCCCCAGGCCTTATTGCAAACGCATTTGATTTTCCATCATAATTACAATCGCGACACGCAGGAACAAGGTTATACGGAAAAACAGAATACTGCGGGAAATGCGCTTTTGGCAGATAATGATCTAAATTACGTGGAACACCAATCCCTCCACAATATGGACACTCATCTCTTGCAGAAAGCAGCAACGTATCATATATTTTTCTTGCTGGCTTTTTTTCTGGAACAAAATACTTAGTATAAATTTTAATTAGATCTAATTTTTTTAAATTATCTACAATTAATTGGTCGCCTTGACATTGACCATTATCGATACAATTAATTGTATACAATTCACCAATTTTAGCAACAGCTATATAACGATCACCCTCGCTTAATAGACTAGGTTTTCCTTCCTCTATTCTCTGCCTTAAGGTATTATTTCCAGCAATACCTGAGCTGCATTCATTAAGGATCTGTTCAAAGGAATATGATGGGCTATTCAATCGTATCATAACTACTTTTCCTATTATGATCAAAAACAAGCACCTTCAGAATAGCCTTTCCTTCAAACCCAAGTTGATTTCCATATTTTTCAAGTATCTGATCATACGTTTCTCCATTTTTAACTGACGTAGCGAGCAAATTGTGAAAACCAGAGTGCTCAACTTCAAGGCCAAAAACCTCATAAGTTAATAACCCAACATTTTCTCCAAAGGTTTCAATTTTTGGACGATCACATGTCACTTCATTTCCAATACGAAAAAGCTTCAACACACACGCTTTTGGTATTTCTTGTAGGACTACAGGTGAGTGAGTTGCTATGATGGCGACCCCATTTTGATCATGAAGTAAATCAGCCAGTACCCGTATAAAAGCTGATAAAAGTGGAGGGTGTAAATGGCTCTCAGGCTCATCCAGTAATACTAATGTTCTTTCCTCTACTGTAGAAACTAGGCTGGTTATTATCAGCAAAACAATAGCATGCCCCGAGCTCATATGAGACAGCAAGGGTTTTATTTTTTGAAAATATTTATCGTGAAATTCTTTTGAATCTGTTTGGATATCAGGGCAAAAATCATTCTTAACACGTTTGTAAATACCTTCCAAGTCTTTTAAATTCATTGAAGCAAAAATTTCATCTGAGTCAAGATTGCCAATGGCATTTAACCAGCGCTTAGTTTTTTCTTGATAATTAAAACAATTAATTAAGCATTCTGCACAATTACTATAAATATCATTAATAGTTTTATGGCACTCTTTATTATGAGGATCTTTCAGGCCAATATAAAAGTAACAAGTTCCTTTAGCTGGGTTTGGTTGGTTTTTAGGAGGTGCAAATGGATCAAATGCACTAAAAGATACGGACACAAGGCGGCTGAAGTAATAGTCAGGAATCTTCTTCTCCATTGACTCATCATTTTCTATATCGACAAATGTAGCAGAGCTTTGCTTGTCTGTAATAGCTTCAATCATTTCGTTTAGCAAAGTTGTTTTACCAACACCATTACGGCCAATAACGGCATGGATATTAGTGCTTGGCGTTGAATTTGCTTTTACATCAAAGTCAAGGTCGATACCATGTAAGCTACGAGAATCAGGTCGTTTAAATCTGAATTTATAGTCTGTTAATAAGGCCCTTTCTTCTAATATTCTAGCGAATTGATTTTTTACGACAGAAAGGCTATATCCCCGCAACAAAGATATACCAAATACTTTTTCGTCTTTAATTTTATCAATCAATTTTGGCTGAAAGACAATGTCATTGAGGGAATATAAAATACTATTTTTGAAGTGAGTAGGAAAAGATGCTATATTTTGGTAAAAATCTATTCCCTGCCCTAAAGAAAAAAATTTCTCATCTAAATTTTCAAATTTTGTATCCAGTTTCTTGAATGTGGGAACATTTATCATCTGCCCTTTAAACCCAATCTTAATACTACCAATATTATGATACTGCCCCTGTTCATCATGTACAGACAAATAAAACGTTGTCATGAATGAATAATCATTCCACAGGTCAATGTTTAAATAGACCACATTTTTTCCACTAGTAGGAACTTTGTTATTTTTGGGTAAAACATGGAATTCTATTTTCATGGCATTTCTTACCTCTCAATGTTCAGGTGAAAAATAAATCCGAAACGTCTATTGCAAATGAATACCAACCAGTGCGTAGTAGCCTAAAAGCATGGCAAACAACAGTTTACAAGCATAGTATGCCATTGCTCTTATGCTGGAACGTTCAAGAAAGTAACAGAAGCGCAAATAATCATGAATCGTGACAACTACTTCCTACATGAACAACTTGGTTACGGGCACCATTAGCATCAGAATGTCAGAAGAAACAATGAACCCATGTCTCCACCATCCACACGGTAGAAATGGAACGGAGAGACTATAAACCCACGATTTACAGGCCTCCTCGCTCTCCCAATGACGACTCCGTGATATTTCAAAACGACCGTGAAAAGGGCGGAGCTCAGGACCATTCATGGGATACGCATCGGGCAACAATGAGGCCGAATAACGCAACGATTCCGAAGCCCCATTTTTACGTTTACATTAACCAAATATTACTACGGGATAGTACGCGACGCGCTCGAAAAATTCCCCGATATTGCCGGAATCCACTTCCGGCGCGGCAATGGGCGAGTTAGTTAATGGGCTGGTTAGCGTTCCTCGGGCCATTTTCGACAAATGACAAATATCTAAAATGAAGCGCAACCATAGCGGCATTTTTGTACCATCCCGTTGCCGTAGAACAGATCCTGAAAAATTCTAACCATCGACCAGAAACCCGCGCCGACTCTCAGGGATTGAAAACGGAACCCGTTGAAAAATTTGACGAGAAAATGCCATAGTTATTCGCTCGAATGTAACCCGCCAGCGGGAAATTCAATGACATAATGGTAAAATAACACCGGAATTAACGTAAATCTCGTCATAAAGTTACGTTACTTAACTTTCGTTATGACGATATCCGATAAAAAGAATCGAGACGCGGGGAAACGCCATGTCGTTCCTGCTACATTATTCTTTTCGGGTGAAAAAGCGGTTTGGGAGGGGAAAAAGCCTTTTGTAATGAAAACGACGATGGAATTATGAATTCCACCTATAAAGCAACATCGGCCCGTATCGTCTTTTCCGGGCAAATCGCCGCTACGCTCTGTCGCGGCGGGTGACGGGTACGCAGGTCAATGACCGTCGCCAGATACAGCCAACTCTCCCGAGTCGGGATGTAGGTGATGTCGCCGATCCAAGCGGACTGCTCACGGCCCAATCGCCCTTCACTTAATCTCTACCGGATACGGTCCAAGAAAGCGCACGCCGTTGAAGTGGATCAGGTGGGACGACGCATCAGCCACCCATACCTCGGTTTCCCATGCGATTTCGCTCAAGTAACGGCCCATGATGGTCCGGTTCGGAAAGGCGGTGACATAGACAAGCCCAGCAGTCGATCCGGTAAACAGCTTAGCAAGCTCGGCGTGCCGCTTTCCATCGACCGGCCCGTGACTGGTGACGGACTCCACCAATAGCAGCCAGTTTTTCGTGGTGTAGTGCAGCACCACGTCAGGCATCTTGCCGTGTGAATCCACATCGACACCCAATCCAGCCAATAGGGCAGCGTCGAAGTAGCCCCATTTGTCGCCCGTGTCGCCCGCATAAACCAGCACGCTACCTGGTGCGAAGCGCGGGGCGAAGTCCTCGATGATCGCCCGGATCAGTTCACTATGCTCGCCGGGGCTGAGAGTGATTTGCTGGCCCGGTGCAATCTCAACCGGGATACGGTTCTGCTCCCGTTCCTTGGCATAGCGAGCAACCAGCGTTTCACGTTCGGCAAGATAGGCAGCGAGGCTGTCATGCCATGCCGGGGTGCCGAAGGTATGCAGCAAGGCCAGCGTAGCAGGTTCGATCTGATAAACCGCTTTCGGGCTATTCACCGGGCGGTCAGGCTTGTCCGGGTTGTAGAGGGCCACGCCAGCGTCGCAGAACTGGTGCATAGTCTGGCGGCGGAATGTCTCGCGGGTGTTGGGTGCATACTCCTTGCCGTAGTGCTCCCGCGCCCAATCCATGATTGGCGTGATGCCCACAAGCGGGTTTTCTGCCTGTGACCAAGGCTTTCCTGGCGTGAGGTCCAAGAGGGCAAGTAGGCACAGGGCAGAACGCTCGTTCTGCTGTGCTCGGGGCAGGCCCAAGGAAACGATGATTTGCTGTGCAGCCTCGATGTAGTCGTTTTGGTTTTTCATTCGGTCAGGGTTCCCAGCTTGGCGTCGATCTGTTCTTGCGTGAGCGTTTCTTGCTGCATGGCCCACTCGCCAAGCTGAATCAGGGTGTCACGGCTCGGGTACTTCATCAGTTTGAGGTCGGTTGCATTGACCTGCGTATGGCCGTTGAAGCGCCGGAAATGTTCATCCACTGCGGTCGTGTTGAGGAATACGGCCAGCCCACGGGCCAGCGCCTCGGGCAAACCGTGCTTGTTCTCGTGAAACAGGTTTATGTGGTTCTCGAAGCCCAGCACCGAATGGTCGCCAAAGGCGGCAGAATCAACCACACTTGCCACTACTCGGCGCTTTTCCTCTTTCGATGAGAAGCGGCGCACAACACAATAAAACCCGTTCGGGTAAAGCCACTTTTCCGTCTCGTCGTTGCGCATGATCGCGTTGGGTTTCTTCAAACCCGGCACGGGCCAGACGGTGCCAGTCATACTTAAGTGACCGGGGTAGATCAAAGGCACGGCGCCCGGCTCGGGCATGTCGCGCAGATGCGCTTTCAGGCGGAAATCGACTACCGGCCCGGTCGACACCTTCATGCCAATCTCGGCCAGCGAGTAGCGCACAGCGGGCGATAGCTCGATGGCGCTTTTCCCGGTCGTGGTCGGCACATGAATGAAGCGCTCCGGGTCATCCGGGAACACGATCCGGTCGAACAGGTGTTCGTGGGTAGTCAGGTCGGAAAAGCTGTCATCGGTGGAGGTCGAAACCGTGACCGGCCCCTGCTGGCCGTCACGCTCCAAGCGGATGATGATGTTCTCCTGCAGAACCTCGTCATCCTTGAAAGCCTTGTTGCGCGACTCGAACAGGTGCATATGACGAATAGCTGTCCGCTCAAGAATGAAGTCACGAAACGGGCGGTAATACGGCCCGTTGCAGAAGCTGCGCGGGATGATGGCCACGATCTGCCCGCCCGGTGCTGCCTCACCCACAGCCAACGCAACAAAGGCGGAATACAGGTTCACCGTCTCGATGCTGACACTGCGCAGGGCCAGCCGGTGGGTTGATTGACTGTTGATCTTTTTGTACGGCGGATTGAGGATTGCATGAGTATAGCCTCGATCCCGTAAACCTTCGGCGGTTGCCAGTTCGATGTAATCGCCCGCGACAATGCGGGGCGTTACGCGGCTGTATCCGGCCAAGTGCTGCGCAAGGTGGCCGCGCAGGTTGTCATCGATCTCGTAGGCCGTCGCTTCGACGGACTCAAAACCAAAACCGCCCGCCACCCAGCGGTCAAGGAAAGCGCAGGATAGAGCACCCACGCCCGCGCCTGCATCCAGTAGGCGGCAAGCCTGCGAGGTGCTGGGCGGAAACAGGGACGCCATGAAGCGAGCTACGCTCGAAGGCGTCATGAACTGACCAAACTCGGCTTTGTGTTTCTGCGCGGTACGGGGTGCTACCTCGCGGCGCACGCTGTCTGCTGTGTCTAGTTGTTGGAGCATCCCAAGTCCTCATTGACGTGGCGCGATGACGCCGACGTACTTGCATAGAGTGGTTCGGGACACGCCATAGCGGCGGGCAACCTCAGCCACCTGAATATCCAATGCATAGATTCATTGACAGTACCAGAACATTGAAAAATTTACGGCTATCTTAACGATTTTGGGTGCGCTCAAGCATGAAAAAGCTGTCATTTTCAGAAGACGACTACATGGAATGTCAGGGATTGGCTGCACGAACGCGCATAACGGTTTGCCGACTGGTGCCGAACTTACGGGCAATGGCCGAAACACTCGCTCCAGCCGCCAATTCATTGCGCACGTCCAGTTTTTGCTGCTCACTAAGAGAGGTTGGCCGGCCCAACACCTTACCCGCCGCTTTGGCCCGCTCAATGCCGGATTGCGTTCGCTCAATCAGCAAATCCCGCTCGAACTGCGCTACGGCATTGAGGACATTCATCGTCATCGTGCCTGCCGAACTGGTGAGATCAACGCCGCCAAGAGCGAGGCAGTGCACGCGCACGCCCATAGCGGCGAGCACTTTCACCGTTGAACTGACATCGATGGCATCGCGCCCGAGTCGATCCAGCTTCGTCACGATGAGCACGTCTCCGGACTCCAAACGATCCATGAGTTTCGAGAAGCTCTGGCGCTGAGCAATAGCCGTGCTGCCGGAAATGGTCTCCGTCACAATCCGGTGAGGCTCGACATGAAAGCCTGCGGCCTCGATCTCACGAAGTTGGTTTTCGACGGTCTGGCCGGTTGTAGACACGCGAGCATAGGCGAAGGTACGTGGCATAGAGCAGGAATCGTCCAAATAGGGTGTCCGTAATGTCACTCATGTCCAAAACAATGTCAAGCTATTTTTTGGACAGCCCACCCTCTACCTGTCCAAAACCGCTCAATTTCGGACAGCTCCGAACTATCCGCTATGTTGTGTAGGGGACACCTGAACAATTCCGACTTCCCGAGCGTTTCGTACATAGGAAACTGCTGACGCTGCCCGTTTAGTTGTCTCCTATGCGCGAGAGGCGACTGCACCGCCCGGTAGGTATTTGCGCCGCTTGTGGTCATATTTGCAGCGGTCTAGGTAAACGCATTGCGGGCACCAAGATTTTCCTTGCACGACACTGGCAGGCGTCGATTTCCAGCGATGTCCCTGTTTGCATTCCCACCACAGCTTGCTTACCGAGTGTATGTATTCCGTAGACAAGCAGCGTCCGCCCCGCTCATGCGCTATTTCCTGCATCTTTTCAATGGTCCATTTTTTCCTGCTGCAAACGGGACACCAGGTTTTCATCGATACTTTGCCGGCCAAAGCCTCCCAGACATGCCCTTTCTCACATTGCCAGCGCAATTTGTCGCGGGTATTGGCATATTCGGTCGACAAACACTTTCCGCCTCGGCGTTCCGCTACCGCTTGCATATCAGCCAGCGTATATTTTTTCTGGGCTTCCCGGGCGCAATTCGGACACCAGCACCCTTCCGATTCAACTGCCACAGCAGTGGCTTGCCAGACATGCCCTTGGGCACAACGCCAAGTCAGCTTTTCATCCCATCTTACATATTTTTCAGAAAGACATTCCCCACTGCGGGAGCGTGCCAGATTGCGTATGGCTTCCAAATGCTGGTGCCGCTCTTTTTCGGCCTGACATTGAGGGCACCATGGCAATCCTTGAGCCAACCTTGCCCGCACACTGGCCCGGCTACGCTCCCAGACATGGCCTGCACTGCACCGCCAGAGTAGTTTTTGATTGGTATTGAGGTAAGTCTCCGACAGGCATTCGCCGCCATGTTCACGGGCCAGTTGCCGCGCCGCCTCGATCCCACGCCGTCGTCGTTCCCGGGAACATTTCGGACACCAGGCGCCTTCTTTGACCTTGGCAGGTACGGTTTCCCAACGATGGCCTTCAGCACATTCCCAGAGCAGTTTCTGCCCGGCCCTTGCATACTCCTTGGAAAGGCATCGCCCACCATGTTTGCGGGCCAAGGCATGCATTTTTTCGATTCCCAGCCTTCTGTGATCCCACGAACAGACCGGACACCACGATCCTTTTCTTATATTGGCCGGACTACTCTCCCAGACATGGCCTTCGGCGCATTGCCACATCAGTGCTTTCTCGCTATTGACATAGACTTCGGACAGGCACCGTCCACCGCGTTCCCGCGCCTGTGCCTGCATGGCCTCGATTCCCAGCCGGAGACGCTCCCGTGCGCAAGTCGGACACCAACTACCTCGTCTGACTTTGGCGGGGGCCGCTTCCCAAACATGACCGGCGGCACATTGCCAAGTCAGCTTACAAAACACATCAAAATAATCGTCGGAAAGGCATTTTCCTCCGCGCTCTCGCGCCAGGGCATGCATTTTTCCAATACCTAATTTTCTGCGCTCATTATGGCAAACGGCGCACCACCTACCCTGTTTGATCTGCCCTGGCAGCGCCTCCCAGGTGTGACCTGCACCGCACTTCCAAATCAGTTTGCTTTGCGCATTGATATATATTTTTGATAGGCATTCTCCGCCACGTTCCCGTGCCAGCACTTGCATGTTTTCAATACTATCCTTTTTGCCACGACGGCTTGTAACACCGGCACCGCCAGCATTAGGAAAGGACTGATTGTTATTGTCATTCATGTATCTTTTGAAACACCGAACAAACCATCGTCATGATATATGTATTCATTAGACAATCAATATAACGCAAAAATCACGACTGGAAAATTATGATTTATTCAAAAATTTCATAGACAAAAAATCTTCACTTTTAAAATTTAAAAATTAACCTGAAATATCCGAAAATCAATAAGGCAAAGGTAAAATTATTTTTGCCCATTTTGCTTTTGACTTTGATGCACACCACTTTTCAACAAATGGTTTTGTATTCGAAAATTTTGTGCCTTCTATTACAGGTATAAGGGTAAAAATTGAAACCACCTCTGGGCTAGAAACGTCATTACGGGAATTTATCTTTTTCAGACTGACTGAGTCCTCTTCGCCCCATTTATGATTTACTGCAATGAGCGCTGTTACATCGGACGGCCACGCCAACTCATTATAAACCGGTTCATTTTTATCAATGACAAAACCTTCTGTAAAATCCTTTCCGGCAGCGATATGGTTTGACACGATTTCCAGAATATCCAGCGGAAAGGTAAGTTTTGTCTTCTTTTGAAGATAATTCTTTAACAGCGGCCATCGTCCTGGCAGAGCGATTCCAATTTCAACCGGGTTTCCATATAGATAAAGTCCTGCACTGAAAATAAACAATGGATCATCTTTTGCCCGAATTTCAGAAAGTCTGAACAAGAACCCTTCTCCATTGACCGTTCGGAGAAAACCAATCGGATAAACAGGCCCGCCATTTCGACTCACATGGGCAATTATTTGATAACCTTTTTCCTTCTCCCAATCATAGTCGTCAGAAACAGAAATTCCCCCGTGCTCGCGCAGATAAGGCGTGCAATCTTCGTTTCCATGAACTTCTGCATAGGATTGTGCAAAATCAACAGGGAAGAATCTTTGAACATATCCAAGACGTTGCAATTCTGCTCCCTTGCGTACTAGAGCTTTAACAATTTCAATATGGCCTTGTTGGGCTGCAATCATTAATGGTGTTGCTGCTGTTAAATCAACACCATCAACAAAAGCGCCTCTCTCTAGAAGCAATTTGACAATCTCGATTTGCCCTTTATAAGCAGCATTACAAAGTGGAGTTTGAAATAGAGGTCCAGGGCCCATTCTGTTTACATCCGCACCATGAGCAACAAACTCCTTGACTATGGAAATGCTTCCTCCAAATATTGCATAGTCGAGATAGCCGAAATCATCTTCATTTCCATAAGGCGTACCATTTACCAAATATGGAAATTCCTTCAATAAAGAAGACAAAGCGGGGACATCTTCCCGATTTATAGCATCTAGAACATTTTTCAGTAATTCAGTTTTATTCGTATCCATAATTTACCTATTAAATATTCCTATTGTTGCGTCTTTTCCAAGCCTCTCCAGCTCACGGAAGAAGCCCTCTTTCCCACCAGTTTTTGCTGCTTGAGACAATCTATCTCGAATGGACTGTGCCGTTTTTTGAGTATGTGCCCCGCCTCCATTTTGAGCCCAAACAAAATTTCGTGGGTCTCGGTTTACATCCATACCAAATTTCTTCGCGAGATTTTGTACATGATGAATTGCCCCTCGATCTTTTTTCGACCAGCCTTTCGGAGCCATTTCTCGAACTATGTGATGGCGGTGGGGATTCGTCATCCCTTTTGGAGCCGGTCCCATGGCCTTTTTGTCTTTTGCTGACATCTGGCAATTAGTCAGTCCCCACGGATCAATCCAGTTGAGCGGGTCGGGTCCGTACTGATAGAGGTTTAGTCCACCCAGCAGCCCGATGGGATCGGGCGTAATAAACCGCCCGATGTCAGGATCATAAAACCTGAAGAAATTGTAGTGCAACCCGGTTTCACGGTCCAGATATTGCCCCTGGTATCTGAGGTTCTGCGGAGCGATGCGAATTTCGGTCTGTACTTCCCTGACGGCGTTGCCCCAGAGCTGGTAGGTAGTCTCCCAAACGATCTGCCCGTCGGCATCCGAAAGTTCCTCCGGGGCGCCGTTGACGTCGTTGTGGAAGTAGTATGTCTTCGAAGGTCCGCCCGCTCGCCCATCGATCCGGGCCAACGGCTCGCAGTTATCCTCATCGCCGTAAAGATAGAGGCTGTCGTCGCCCTCGGGCCGGGTTTCCTGGATTAGGCGCATGCCGTCCCAGAGGAAACTGGTACGCTGATAGGGATTACCTTCGTCGTCGATTCGGTATTTCCCAACCCGGCGCCCGAGCGGATCGTATTGGTAGCCGTAGCGCTCGCTTCGGCCGTGCCTCTCGATGGTCACCTCGATCAGGCGGTGCTCAGCATCGTAGGCGTAATGCTGTGTCTGACCCGGCACCTGCTTCGTCTTCGTCCTGCCGTGGGCGTCGTACTCGTAGCGCCGGTTCTGGAAATGGAGAAGGCGGTTGCCGCGCACGCGGGTCTGATCCTGCCCGGCATCGAGCAGATTGGCGGCGGCATCGTAGGCCTGGGTTTCCCAGTGCTGCTGGCTGCGCAGCCCGAGAATGCGGCCGGTCTCGTCATAGCGGTAGTCGGTCCTGCCCTGCTTGCCGTGCTTTTTGCCAACAATCCGGTCGATCTGGTCGTACTGATACTGCTTGTCGATCAGCATGTCGGGGATCAGGTCGGCCCTGCCGTGGGCGATCTGGCGGCGGGCCAGCCGCCCGTTGCGGTCGAAGGTCTGCCGGGTACTGATTTTGCCCTGGGTTCTGAGCAGTTCGCGGTGCAGCGCGTCGCGCTCGAAATCGCTAACAACCTCGCCGTCAACGTTGATCTGGTGCAGGTGGCCACTGCCGTAATAGAGCCGGTTGATCGCACGCCCGTCGGGAAGAAGGGTGGAAAGAAGGTTGCCCAGCGGATCGTAGGCGTGTTCGAGCGCACCCTCAGCACTGGTCTCGGTCAACAGGTTGCCGAGCTTGTCGTAGGCAAAGGCGAGCGTCTCGGGCTCCTCCGCTTCCAGCGCACCAGTCTTCCGGTAGGCCACCTTGAGGAGGTGGTCGGTCTTGTTGTAGGCGTAGCGGGTGGCGCCGTCGGGCGTGGTCTTTTGAATGAGGCGGCCGACCACGTCGCGTTCGAGCCGGTGCTCGATCTGCTCCGGTGTCCCGGCGGAAAAGCGGACGGCGACGGCATTATCGAGCCGGTCGTAGTCGAGCTGCTGTCGGCGACCGTTGAGATCGGTCTGTTCGGTCAGACGGTCCTTAACGTCGTAGGCGAAGCGGTAGATCTCGCCGTTTTCGTTGGTCAGCGCGAGCAGCCGCCCGTAGGCATCGTGCTCGAAGCCGATGCTGCGCCCGGCGGCATCGATCCGAGTATGGACGAGCCCTCTGGCGTCGTACCGATACCGAGTGATCTGGCCGGCAGGGTCTGTATGAGCAATGAGTTGCCCGACGCCATCGCGTTCGAAGCATTCTTCGCGGCCATCTGGGTGGGCTAGACCGATCAGGCGCCCGGCGGCATCGTATCGATAGCGAGTCGTTTCATTGGCAGCGTTGTTGATACCCTGGAGATAGCCGCGTTCGTCGTAGTCGCAACGTGTTTCGGAACCGGAGCAGTCGGTGTAGGTGAGTAGTTGGCCGTCTTCATTCCAGCGCATGGCCTGCCGTCCCCCCTTGGCATCGGTGATACGCTCGGGTTGGCCGTGACGGTCGTTGCGATAGAGGGTGCGGCCGCCCTCGGGGTCGACTTCGGCGACGAGATTACCGCGCTGGTCGTAGAAACTGCGCCAGGCACCCCCTTCGGCGTCGGTCTCGACCAGCGGCAACGCCCAAAGTGGGTGCCATTGGATATGCTCGGCGCGGCCCAACGGGTCCTTGGCTTCGATGAGGTTGCCGGTTTCGTCGTAGTTGTATTGCCAGCGACCGCTCTGGGCGTCGACGAAGGCCAAAAGCTGGCGTTCCTCGTTCCATTCGAAATGGACCTGCGCTCCCGTCTCGTCCTGGTAACGGGTGACCTGGTGCTGCTCGTTCCATTCGCGGTAACTGGCACGCCCGAGGCTATCCCTGACACGCATACGCCGATCCATCACCTGGTAGTCGAGCCAGTAGTGCTCGCCGCCATCAGTCCAATGTTCGACGACCCGCCATTCCTCGCCGTCGGGACCGGCGAATTGCTGCCAGCGGTAATGGCACTGCTCACCTTCAGGCCGGCGGTGGCGGATCATCCGCCGCCCCTCATCGTAGGCGAATTCGCGCCGTAGGGCATCGTCGGGGCCGCGTACTTCGGCGAGGTCGCCCGCCGCGTCATAGCGGTAGCGGGCGAGGCATTCTTCGCCGCCGCCGGGGCGATGCCAGTCGATGCGCGTCACGCGTTGCAGGTGCACGGCGTCGTAATTCAGGGAAAGGGCATGCCGGCCTTCATCGTCGGCGATGCGGACGAGCCGCCCGGTGTCGTCGTAGTGGAGCCAATGCGCATGGCCATTGCGGTCGCCCAGCAGCAACAGGCGCTGCCTGCCGGGATGCCGCGGGTCGGCTTCGAAGACGCGAGAGAGGCCGTCGTCGCTTTCGATCAGCCAGCGCCCGTCCTCGCCGCGCCGCACGTTGAGCCCTTCGCCGGGGCCGCGGAAGCCGCCGCCGGGAGATACCGGGTCCATGTCGATGCGCCGCCCGGATTCGTCGATGTAGGTGTAGGCGTTCGGGTCGGCGGCATCAGGAGTAGATTCAAGAGAGACTTCGTAGGAAACACTCCAGCCGGTGCCGAAAAGGCTGCTGCTGCGCAAATCGCGGCTGTTGTAGCGGCGCTGCCATTCGAACGGGAGATGGTACGGCATAGAGAAATCGAGATCTTCGTCACCATTAAGGTATTTGATGCCGGAAGCGGCGTCGACGGGTTTGAAGACAGCATTTTTGGCGGCGCTGTAGGCACGCATGGCGGCGCCGGTGAGCGCAGCAGTGCCGACGGTCATGAAAGCCTGCATGCCCAGGCAGGCGAGTTTGGTACTCAGGCGCCCGGGGCAGCGCAACGCCATGAGCGCGGAGAAGATGAGCGCGACCGGCGCCTTGCCGCTGCGGATGTCGCGCACGACAACGGAGGGGCCGCCGATGCGCACGTCGGGTGAGACGTCGGCGCCGCCGTTAGGCTCTTCGGTGACCTTGGCGTCGCATTCGCTGCGGTCGTTGCTGCGCACGGCCGGCTGGCTGTTGATCCGCACGTCGCGCGCGCCTTCGGCAAGGTAGGGCCACTGGGGCGGCGGCGCCGGGTGTTTCTGGCAGATGATACGGTCAAGTTCACGCGGATGGGCCGCCACGGCAGAGGCCACGGTCGGCCGCCACAGTTCTTTTGCGGTGTCGGCCAGAAAGCTGCCGGCGGCACTGAGCCAGCCGCCGGCCGTGTCGAGGAAGCTTTTCTCTTGTGCCTTGGCCGCTTCTTCCGCTGCTTTTGCATCCGCTTCGGCTTTCGCAATTTCAGCTGCTGAATACGGCACCCCCGCCGCCCGCGCCGATTTTTTGCTGTTGGTATGGGTGTCTTCTGAACCGGTGCCGATCCGTGCCTGGATGGTCGGTGGGGAGAAGAAATTGCCCAACGCCTCGGCCTTTTCGCTGATCCAGTCACTCGCCCCGGAGGCCGAGAGCGCAATCCCGGTGCCGATGGTCACGACTGCCGCCGCCCCGCCCGATAGTGCCACCGCCCCGCTTGCCGCCACGGTGACGACTCCCGCACTCGCCGCCGCCGCCAGCACTGCCGGCGCCGCCGCAATTGCCCCGGCCACCAGCGCACATGCCGCCGCCCCTACTGCAACGTAAGCGCCAAGCTCCGCCATCCCGCTGATGATGTCGCTCCACAGGCTGGTGTGCACCAGCCCGTCTTTTAATCGCGCCGCCCAGTACGCTTGACTCATCTCGGATTCATCCCTGATTACGAATTCTAATTAAAAAATAATCTCTATTTATATCCAACTACACAAGAGAACATAAATTTAAGTAAATTTGGAAATGACAATATGTGCGATTTGCTCATACGTATTCATTTGGCACGCAGCCGGATTCCGGCCTTGATCGATGTCCAGTGCGCCGCATCCGCTTCAGTCATGGGTTCGCTGCGGCTGTAGGTCATCGACATCATCGTCCGTGTTTCGGGGAGGATGAATGCCAACTGGTATTGGTAGATCCGGTCATCGCCAAGCATGAGCCGATTTTGCGTTTCCAGTCCGGAAATGCTTTCGTTCTGGCCCAGTTGCGTTTCCTTCGCCGGCTCGGATTCGAGCCCCTTGACTTGCTGGCTCACGTGCCGCAATTGCCGTTCGAAGCTGGCTTTCAAGTCTTCTCCTTCTTCAAGCTGGCCGCGGCCGATGACGAAAGAGGCCTTTTGCTGCGCAAGCTGGATGACGTTTACGGTGCTGTCGCCGAACCCGCCTTCCGGAAGATTGAGCGCGACTTCGTTGGTAAAATACTGCATAGCGCGATCCTTTCAGAGGCAGATCATTTGGCCGGGTTTTCGGCGTTGGGCGGGAAGGTGTTTTCGATGTCCTGCTTGATCTGTTCCTTCTCCGCGGGCCCCTTCACTTCCACGGCTTCCTTGCGGTCGTCCATGTTCAAATCCAATATGCCGCCCTTGGTGTTGATTTTGCCGGTGTTCATGGCGGTGAAATTGAAGTCGTCGCAGGTCAGGTTGATCTTTCCGTCGGCACCTATTTCTATGCGGCTTTTTCCGCACGAAAGAATGATTTTCTGGCCGGCCTGCATTTCCAGGATGTTGAAAACCCGTACTTTCCTGTTGTCCCCCACGAGCAGGAAGTCGTTTTCCTTGACGGAATGATCGCGCACCGCGCCGACGGTGCCGGTTTCGTTGTGGACGATGGTCTTAGTGCGGTCGTGCCCCACGGTATGCGATTCGTCGTTCTCGACCTCGGTGCGCAGGTTCTTTTCGGCATGGAACCAGACTTCTTCCTCGCCCTTTTTGTCCTCGAAGCGCAGCGCGTTGGCATTGGCCGGCCCGCCGCCCTTGCTGCTCCGCGACAAGAGCCCGCTTTGCGTGGCGTTGTCCGGCAGGCCCCACGGCGGCATGTTGAGGCCGTTATAAACTCTGCCAATGATGATGGGCCGGTCGGGATCGCCGTTCTCGAAATCGACGATGACTTCCTGCCCGATACGCGGAATTTGTATTCCGCCGAAATTCGATCCCGCCCACGGGTAGGAAACGCGAATCCAGCAGGAACTGTCCTGGTCGTTGTTGCCGTAGCGGTCCCAATGGAACTGGACTTTGACGCGGCCATATTCGTCGGTATGAATCTCCGCTCCGGGAGGGCCGACGACAACGGCGGTCTGCGGGCCGGTGGTGCGCGGTTTGTCGATGGTGCGCCCGGGACGAAAGACGGTGTTGGTGGGGAGAAATTCAAATGCAGCATCGCAACGATACTCCCTTTGCCCACTGGTTTTACCAATGTCATTCATGGTAAGCACGGAAGCAACAATCAAATATTCTCGATTAGCCTTGTCTGCCGGGTAATCTTGGATAGAACAAATAGAACCGCAAGGAGCACCAGGCAGGTTTCCGCTACCGAAAGCAAGGCTACCGGGTACGCCAGCTGCCTGCATGCGCACCTCCGCCAGATATTGACCAACATCGCGCTCCACGTAATCGCCCGGCCAGAGGTAAAGTTCCTGGTTCGGGAAGGCGGTCTGGCGCGGTTTTTCGTCGATAACCTGCAATTTCTTCTTCGGCTTCTTGAAATCGAAATCATCAGTAACCCATTGTCCAGAGCGATGGTTTTGTATCGCATTAAAGGTAGCAAGGTGTTCCTTGCCAGCACCACCATCCGTGTCATAAACGAGCGTTTGATAATCAGCGCTCGGCGGCGGCTTATGTGCCCCCATGTTGTCGATCAGAATCAGCCGGTGCTTGCCTTCGGAATGCTCGAAGAACCAGTAAATTCCCCACTCCTGCATCAATCTCTGGATGAAATCGAAGTCCGTTTCCCCGTATTGCACTTGGTATTCCAGCGGCGAATAGTTCCCGATCAGGCGCTTTTCGACCGTGAACGTATAGTCCCCCAGCACTTCGTCCAGGATCTGGACTACCGTTTTTCCCTGGAACCGTTTGTAGTCGCTGGTGCGTTTTGCCAGAATCAACCACGGTTCAATCGTGATTTCATATTTACTTTGCTGTCTTCCACTATCTATAATTTTTGCATTGGTTACCAACCCGGAAATTTCACGTTTGCTCAGATCGCCCAGTTCGATTTCGACAGTAAATTCCTTGCCGATCATCTGCTTGTAGTCAACATTCGCAGCAACCTGACGGGGAATATTTGGGTCTCCTGGTGTTTTAAGGGAGATAGTATAACTATATAACTCCGACAATCTCTCCCCCCCGGTTATCCCGCAAAATTCCAATGATGGACTGGGCATTGAGGCACATTTTACGGTAACAGTATGTGGCATGAAGAATCCTTTCTAAAAAACACTTAAATATCTGTATTGCATGGTCCCTGTGCCGTTTTATAGATATGTAAGATTATCTATGTTGTTCGAGCTTTGCTCGGGGAAAGAAAAAGGTATTATTGGCACCTATCTCTATTCTATCAGGTTTCCAAATAATCTTTCCCCATTGATTAATTTCTCCCGGTTCATTGCGAGACTTACCAATAACACCAAGATCGTGAAAATAATTGAATAAATACGATCCGCGTCCAATATAAATTTTGGCCTTTATTTCAACTTCGTTTTCCAATTCTTTCCCCATATAAACATAAACCCCATAGAATGCTTTTCCATACTTTCCATCACCCCAGCTTACCGCAATCAAACGGTATTCGTCGTTTATATTTCTATACAGGGTCACGCATATAACGCATAGAACAGCAATGGTTGCCACAAGAAAAAAGGAGAGTTTTTTCATGACTTATTTCTTCTCAAAGGCCCAAACAATAGTTTCCTTATACACACCTTTTATATTATATTCCATAGCATAGCATTGCCTATGGAATTCCCCCATAAATTCATCGGTGATAGGAATGGCTCCAATATGCACTTCCTTTCCTTTATCCCAGTTGTACCTATCAAAAAAATGGAATTCAAAATCCATGGCATAGGAATTATTATTGCTCTCGGAATTCTTCATAACAGCAACCGTGCCTTTGCCCCAATAGGAGTACCCGCCTATGGCATAATATAAATCCTTTGAGTCGTCAAAATATCCGGTTGCTGATGTTTCAGAAGTAATAAAATGCGTTCCAATTGGCAATGTTTGACTAAATTCCTTGGCTTCATGAATTTCCTGTATATATATTTCCTTAAGTTTTTTTGATCTTTCTGCAAAATCTCGAAGATCAACAATCAGGTCATTGCCGGTCATATTCATGTAATGTTGCATATGCCGCACTGCATTTGGCCCAATGGCAATGTCTACAGTCCCCGTGTCCATCAACATTTGTATGCTTCGTTTATACACAAGCATCTTTGCCGTTTGAGGCTCACTACACCATTTTCCAGCACCGGGATCTGGAGTAATTAGAGGATCTGACTGTCCAATTTTATAACTTGGCATAAATGTATCATCGTAAAACTTGAAGGGTTGATTTAGGCAGTGTTTTCCTAATAAATCTCTGTTCCGACGACACGGCTATTTTCAATATTTATTGCGCATGTCGTTTGAGTATCAAACATAGGGACTCCATCCATAAACAAAAATGTCATCTGATATGAGTCTTTTCCAGTATTTTTTTCCATCTGTCTATCAAACCATTTTTTCTGTATTTCATCCAAAAGTTCAGGAATTTTTTCTAAAACTTGTACGCGTTCTATTTTTTGGCACAATTCTATGGCATTACGCTCATTCATACGTGCAGAATAACCGGCGCCAAAAAAAACAACAAAAAATACAACTCCAACACCAAAGACGAGCTTAATTAATGGGTGGCTCATTTTTAATAAAAATTAAAAACTCACTGCAATGAAGAAAAAATCATTTTTTCGAAAAATCGTCAATAACCTTCACTCTTACATATTTTTCGTTCAAATCATAGGAAAACCATTTATTACGATTATCTTCAAATCCATCTTACCATCCCCTATATTCCCAGTCCAATTGATTTATACTGGGCAACGAAGTTTTCTGTTTTTTTTAAAATTTCCCACGGGCTAGGAAACATCCAGTCATCCTTAAACATGACTCGCGGATCGGAAAGGGAAGCTATATATTTTGTAGTTTTTGGTGATTTTGCCAGTTGGTAAGCTGGAGGAAAAATCCATCCACCCACGAAGGCATACATAAACCCAACGGCTTTCCCTTTCAACCCCTCTTCTTTCCGTAATGCACGCGCAAAAATATAATACTCTGCCGCTGCTTTATTATCGGCGTACAATCCAGGTAACATTTTACATGATCTCGCATTATCAAAAGCTTCCATCCAACTCTGGGCACTGTATATCCATTCATAAAGCCAATATTCAAACTTGGTATTACTGAAAGGATTGGAGAAATAGGTTTTTTCCGTCCTTCTCCGTATTTTCACATTGCTTGGCTTCAGAATTTCAATTTCTTCCGCAAACTCCCCGCCTTCTTCATTTTCCGCCATATATCGCTTTCTTAGCAAAATCGAAAAATGTATTATTCGTCATTTTTATATGGAAATTATTTAAACTTTATGCTCAATCCACGAGGCCCAAATATATTTAGCTCTGCGTTTATTTCAAACTGATGTTTTTTAATCCTTATAAACAATCAATACTTAATTGCCGAGATTTCGAGATTTAAAAACTATCTATCCAACAATCCTTCAAGAAGCTCTTCGAGGGGGCGCTCTGGTCAAATTTACGGCAGCTTGCCCCTTGTCCATCCCGCGCTGGCGGCTTGTAACCCGTTTTGAGAGGCCGAACATTCTCGCCGCGCCCGATCCGAGAATTCACCAATTCAGCGGGGGCATGATGCTTCAATAAGACGGAGAAGATAAAGGACATTTCTACGGAATGTCAACCGATGCGGCGGACAAGGCGTCACAGCGCAACGGAGGATGACAGTATGGGGCACGACGAACTTCCATCCAAAAAATATTCGGATATTCAATCCAGGGCGAGCGTATCAGATGCGCCACCCATATGAAATGTCGCTTCATTTCGATCCGGACGTTGTCTTCAACGTTACGGGCATGACGAAACATTTCCAGATTGCATCGAGCAAAATGTTATCTTAATATACGGATGAAATTTTCAAATGCCACTTACAATTTTCCTGCGTAACGCCCTTTTGAAAGGAGCGGCACATGAAAGCCTTTTTCGATTACCTCCGGAAACTGCGCCGGGAGGCGGCGGATCTGGAAGCCGGGTTCGGCGCGGACACGCCCCGCGATTACGGGCCTGGCGACTGGACCGAGGAACTTCCCAACGGCGATCTTCTGACTCATCACGGCAACGGCGATCAAACCCTCCTGCATCAGGATGGCGGCTACCAGCATTACACCAAAGGAGGGAGTGTCAGGGCTGTCGTACCCTACATCGCCATGGTGATCGTCGGTGACATTTCACGGGTTGCCGCTTACCGGATCGAACCGAGCGCCCAGGGCTGTGACCATCACATTGATTTCCATGGTGGCGGCCAGGCCGTCTTGAGTTACAACCGGAACGGCGTCTGCCAACAGCTGCGCGGCCGCTGCCTCACCTATACCTGGAATGACGACAATGCGCTCTGCCTGCTGGGCAGCGTCGATGACCGGCTCCCGGACGGGAATCACCCCGCCGTTCGCTTTGTGAGCGAGTTACGCTTATTCAGCGCGGACTGAGTGGCAAAAAATTTCACATTCAAATTTCAATTCGTTCTTCTTCCTATTTACTGTGGCTGAAGTAATTTCTGTTTGGTTCGGAGCTTCCCGCGCGGAAACCGCTACCTGAAAAATTGAGTGCCGGGAACAGATAGAAGAGTTGACAAAATCGCGGGACGGCGAATGCTTGATTACCGAATATATCGATTCCTAAACCAGAATGTGCTAATAATCCTTTCCACAATCTTCATGGTCGACTGAGTTGTCGTTTTTCTTTGCGGGGACGGTGAAATCAGCGGGGACATTTTCGTGTGAAGGTGAAAAAAACATACCACATGCGCAGGCAGCCACATAATGTGGCGACACGTACCTTTTCCCTATGTTCCGCCTACGGTTTCTCAGTTGGCAGATAGGGACGACAGGTATAGGACGTAGCACGGGAATTTCGGCACATCAATCCCGATTTCGACGACAGAAAGGGCAGTGCTCAGATGCTGGTTGCTGGCGAGCGCCGAACGGCCGAACCGGGCGATGGAGTGTGGGAACTGTTTGGCCGTAAGAACCGTTAACTGGTTTGCCCGCCGGAGACGAGCAGGCATGTTTGACTGGTTCTTCGCCGCCTTGGTGTAAGGCAGTATGGTTCACGGGTGCTGGTTGATTCTGGGCATCCGAAAGCCTAGCGGATAATGGCAAGTCTTTAGGACGTACCAAAGCTGGGTTAAACAGCAGGCTTTATCTTGGTGTGCAATGCTCGGGGGCAACCTGTGGCGAAGCATACGAATGCCGACCAACTTGGCAATTACCGATAATCAATTGCACAAACTGATCGTATAAATGACTGAGTAATTTCTGTTTTTAGCCGTATTCATTTTTGCCAAATCCGTAAATTGTTCTCCCCAACTATATATCCGGCCAGCCATATCACGGTAAACATAATGCGCAAGATTTTTCCATTTATTCATAGGAGCGCCTGTTCTGCTCAACCCCAGAATGGCATTTTTATTACCCGTATCTGCATTGTCGATATTGGCAACAATATTCCAAGCCACACGTAAATATTCCTTGACCGCTTCCGGCGGCATCGCGATCGAGTAATTGCCCAAGTTCAATGTATTGATTCCGGCAATGTAAGTGTCGACGGTCCATGTTCCATATCTCGGAAAGGTTCTGGTCAGTTCCTCTATACCATTCAGAATTTCCTGCCTGCCGGCAGCCTTCATCATTTGTAGAAAAGTCTTGATTTCCGCCATCAGGCGCGTACTCCTTGTGGCGCCTCCCATCGCGCCGGTCAGCCGTGCCTGCAGTTGTGACTGATTCATATAAACCGCATATAAAGTACTGGTAAATCCGCAAATACCCTGCGAAGCGTTTTCAATTCCCATCAGGTCGACGTCCGGCATCTCTGTTCCTTTCTATCAGAATTACAATTAACCGATAAAGAGACCGTTATCCATGCTTTGCTTTGCACCACCTGAGTCATATCAAGTGTGGAATCGAACTACGGAAGGATGCCGAGCACCTTCCACACCCTTCTCGCTTCGGCATCGCTGCTGATCAATTCATCGAGCAGTTCCGCAAGCGGCTTATTGCCCCATTCCACCGCACGCCGCACCAGATATGGAACCGGGCTATGAGGTTCCACATGCGACAAATAGTCGGCAATCAGCAAGAGCTGTCGATAAGCCTCTTCCCGGCTACCGAAATGCGATGCCGCTGTCGACGCAGCAACATCGGCGCTGCTCTCCGCCTCTGGCGTTTTATCTGCGGTGGATGCCGGTTGCCCAGTCTCGGAAGGCAAGTCCGATGGTTTTGGATACATGGCGATGAATTCCTCTATAAGCCGGTGATAGGCATGCATGACATCGCGCAAGGGCGCGAACGATGGCGCCAGTTCGTTCAGCCAACCGTCGCACCATCGATCCAGACGCTCCAATTCGCGAAGACCTGACGCCAGATCGTCCCGGTTGCGCATCCATGTGGAAAGAGAGGCGGCATGAACTGCTTCATGCAGACGCTGCCGTTTATGCTGCCATTCCTGTTTCTCCGCCCCGGTGGCAGCATCGCTGACCGCCGCCGGACTCAACTGCCATCGTTGCCAGTCATACAGGGTAAAACCGCCAATCTCTTCGTGACAAACGTCGAATAACGGCAGCCGGATAAGCACGACTTCCTCGTAGCGCCGTACCATCCATTCAAACGGAGCCACGCGCCAGGAACGGTCGTCCCCCTCCGGTTGAGGATGCAGATCCTGCGGAAACCGCTCGCAAAGGTCGGTCAGCAGCGTCAGTGCGCGTGTCAACCCAATCAGGCCGTAGCGATGCAACCAGGCTTCGCCCAACCAGACGGCAATCATCAGGTCCTTGCTGCGATTGTGCAGAATCGAAGCGGCAAGCGTTTCCAGCGCTACCCAATCGGCGCGCTTCATTTCCGTCTGCCAAACGCCGCTGGGCAACCCGGCATCGTCTTCCCGGCGCAATTCGCGGAGCCGGTCGTAATCCGCGTCATAACGCAGATTCGGACCGCAGGGAGCAAGATCGGAAATCGGTTCGAGCAGTCCCGCATCGTAGTCGCAAATACGGTCCGGCGGATTCATGATGCCCCCCGGTCACCCACATCGACGAAAGGCGATGGCGGCGCTTTCACCGGCAATGGAGGAATCGATAGCGACACCTTTTCATCCCGTGATATCAAGGAAAACAGGACGAACATCCGCGCCTGCCGGCTTTTACCGATGGCATCGCCGACCGGCAAATGCAGGACGAGCGGAAAATCACTGTACTCGCCACCCGGCGGATATTCCGCCGTTGCGTGTGCGCGCAACAGGCGCAGCAACGCCCATGGACCTTCATATTTCCAGCCAGCTTCGAGACCGGAAACCGTCATCTCCGGCTGCCGCGGATCGATAAGCGGCCGCTGCGGGCTGTCTTTTGCCCAGCGCAACTGCAACCACACCGGTTCACCCAGATACCAGCGCAACCGTCGCGACGTTCCGTCCGGATAGCCGATCCGGCGCGCTCCCGCATAAAAATTCCACGCGATCACCTGGTCGCCACCCGTTTCTCCTTCGCGGTGAATGCGCCACTGCACTTCCAGATCGATTCCGGCCTGGTCGGGACTACCGCGCAGGAGCAGCGCCCCCAGCCAGGGGCGAATCTGCCTGAGACGGCCAAGGAAATCCCTGGCGTCTTCCTGCCCGGCCAATGGGCTGGGCTTCAATCCTTCCTCGGCCTGCGCCAGATGACTGTCGATCAGTCCGAGTAAATTCCGGACGCGGACGGGATCGGCGTCACTCGCCTCCAAATCGGGGGAGAACGGAAAACGATGGCTCAGGTAAAGGTCGAAATAATTGGCGATCTTGTTCCAGGCAGCGGCGGCACGGTGCTGCTGCAATTGTCCGCAACGCTGCTGCGCTTCTTCCCTGAACGCACGGGTAAGACGCGCCAATTTGCCGTTTCCTTCCACAAGCGGTGCCGCATGCAGAATTTCCGCGCAGGAAACGGTATCCATTTCGACGAAATCCCGACTCACCAACTGCTCGAACAGGGCCGGCGCGCTGCCCGGTTTCTGTGCCTTGAAATCGGCCATTTCCTTGTTCAGAGCGGCCAGCCGATGAACCTTGATTCCATCCGTAACGGAAAGATCCTGGCGGTTTTTCAGCCAGGCCAATGCCGGCGCATGGGCCTCGCATATCTCGAGCGCCGCCGTGAATTGCCGCATCAGATCACGCCTGAGACTTCGCACGTCCCTGGCGTGAAACAGCCGTAATCCGAAATTTTTGCCGCCATTCCACTGCATAACGTCGAAATACCGGCCAAACACCGGCAGCGCATCGATCTCCGCCAGCGCAACGCTGATGTCATCAATTGCACACCGGTTCAAATAATGCAGCAGAACGCCGCTGCGGTCCGTCCGCTCCATTGCGGTAAAAGCCTGCAACACCTGATTGACCTGCTCGAGGGGAAACCCGAAAGAACATTGCCCCTCTCCCGGAACTGCCGCCGCGAGGCTGGACCACATCGCGGCATCCGCCGCTCCTTGGGCGGTTTTGAGCAGGGTGGCGCGAAACGCGGACGGAATCTGCGTCCCCCCCTGCCCGGTATAACTACGGTAACCGTCATAATAATTCAGCGCCTTGACCAGTCCTTTGCCGTCGATCGCGAGAAACCGCGCCGCCGTCATGTCCGCGACGTTCCCGGTATCCGTCCCGGCCGTTTCGCGGTCCAGCGATACGGTGACGAAATCGCGCTTGAGCAGATCCTTGATCGCTTCGCCCAGACCAATGACATGCCCCTGCAATGCAAGGATGCCTCCGGGATGATATTCAAGCAAATTGTCGCTGGCGTCTTCTCTGGCGATCCAGTAATCGCGCAGACGTCTGCGCAACTGGCTGATCTGACCGTTCAGTGTTTCCTCCGCTTCCGGCCCCAGAAGACTGCTTTGCCGGACCTGCTCCAGCAGCCGGCGATAACCCGGCACCGGTTCCTGGGTAGAGCCACGACTCCAGACGGAATTGGTCAATTCGACCTTTTCCTGAAGATCATCGATCATCAGTGCCGCCTGTTCCAGTTCGCCGAGAGAAGCGCCACGGCCCGCCCGCAAATCTTTGAGGCGCCGCTTCAGATTTTCGGCGGAACTCACGAAGTCATCCGCCAGAAAATAGCGGGTCAGCCACGCCCCGGCATGCTTCTGAAAACGGTCCGAAACCAGCGGACGCAGGCTTTTCAGATCGAGCGGTTTCAGGCCGGTTCCGGAAAAATCGGCCAAGACGTGATCATAATAGGCTTTATGCGGCAAACTGGCGGGATTCAGGGTGGATTCCGGCGGCGTGCCGCCATCCGGAGATGCCGTATGCATCGACTGTGCGAACTGCGCCAGCGGTTCCAGCAATCCCCCGGCGCCGTTGACCATTCCGGCATACCAGCGGTTTCTTTGTTCCAATGTGGCCGCCGCTTCGGCCAGGCGCAACGCCTTCCGATACTCCGGCCATTGTTCTGGATTGTCGGCACTTTCTCCGGCATGGCGCTCGCCGTCGCGGAAAGACCGGTGCGCCGCGAAATTCTCTTCCAGAAAGGCATGTGCCGGTTGCAACACTTCGTTCTGCGCCACAGTGCGCAATTTTTTTTCCACCTCTTCATCGAAGGAGGAAAACCAGGAGGATGGAAACACCGCCGAGGCGTAATGCCAGCGCGGAGCCCGTTGCAACAGATCCCAGAAACCCCGTAGATGCTGCCGGACCCGTTCCGGATGGTGCGACGGATAATTGATCGACGCCCCGTATTCCCGCGTTTCTTGCAGCAGGCGGGAAAGTTCCTGGGCATCCCGCACCTCGCCGTGCCACACCCACAGCATCGACGCGCTCCACAACAGCCCCAGCGTCACGGCAATGGTGCCGGCAACGCGCAGCCAGCGTTGACGCAACCTCAGAATGCTGGGAACCGCCCGTGCCAGCCCTCGTTCGGCAAGAATCCGCCGTTGCCAAAGCAGACAGGAAAAATCGTTGAATGGAAACGGCGTTTCCCGTTCCTCCGCCTCGGAGTTTTCGCGCTGCCCGGGCGCCATGCAGAAATACAGTCCACGAAAACGCGGCCCTTCCCCCTGCGCATTGCCCTGAAATACCGGATCGAACAATGCGTGCAGGTTGCCGCGAACGGTATCCAGCCGCGATGGCAACCGGTAAAGATCGTCCTTGAGCGTTCCGTTCAATGTTCCGATTTCCAGGATCGCCGTCCGCATCGCCTGCATGGTCCCGTCGAGTGCCGTATCGAGCCATTGCGGCTGCCAGGCGGCTTCGGGCGCAAAAGGCGAAGACCACCCCAGCGCGCCTTCGTGTGTCCGTTTGGGCAAGGCGGCGGCCATCTCCAGGAAACCGGCGATTTCTTCCATGCCGGAGATCACCACGTAAACCGGCAGACTCAATCCCATTCGCTGCAACAAATCGGCAAACCGCCGCTGCGCATTGAACGCGTCAGAGACAATCTTTCCGTCATCCGACAATCTGCTGATGGAAACAACCCAGACGACTCCATCCAATGGGCGCCGCGGACGCAGTCGCAACAGCAGGCCCAGCAGGCGCCGCCAGGCCGCCAGCGGCACCGGCCCGCTCTCCTCTTCCGGCAGGAACAGATTTTCCGGCACCGCCAGCACGGCGCCGTCCTGATCGGCCCACCACCGGCCGAACCAAAAAGGCTTGCCGACCGGACGCAGTTTCCAGCCGGAACACAGTCGTTCGCCCTGGTACGTATCGCCAAGCAGTAACAGCCAGGGCATCCGGTAACGGTCGCGGATCGCCCGGTCGCGTTCCATCCGTATGACGGACGAATGGAACCCCCGGGTCATGACGCCGGTCCGATTCCGCAACCACCAGAACGACACCGCCGCGACGACGAACAGGAACAGGAACAACGGCACCGCAATGCGTACTGCATTCATGCCTTCGCCCCTCCGGGCCGGGAATCCGGTAACGCCAGCGAATACAGTGCCGGTTCCAGTTTCGACTGAATATCACGCCATGCGACGTGCCCCAGTGCCAACAGCAACAACAGGAGCGCCAGTAGAACGATCCCGAGACGGAATCCGTCGGGCAGCGGACGTTCCGGAGGCCTCTGCTTCGGCGGAATGAACACAGGGCGTTCGAGACCTTCCATTGCCGCCTGAAAAGAAGGATCGCGCTGCCGGACGAACGCGAACAACGCGTGCCGCCACCTTTCGTGGATTGCGGCACCGCTTTCCTCCCCTGCACTCATTTCATCGCCCTTGCCGCGCAGGCGTCCGCGAAAACCAAGCGCCAGGCAGTGCAGATAAACATTGGCCAGATCGCGGGTCGACGGTGCGCGTTCCCGCAGCACTTTGTGGATCGCCAGCGGCACCTGTTCCCCGGCGTTCCGGGTTCCGTAGAGGCGAGCCTCCAGCGGTTTTTCCTGCCAGGCGTCCCGGCCTTTCCAGGGAGTGAACAACAGGCGCTCGTCGATCAGCGCAACAAAGGCATAGATCGTGGCCCTGGCCTGCGCGGAGGCAACCTCGCCGGTCCCGGCACATGCGTTGCGCCATAACCGGCGCGCAATTCGTTGCGTCGCTTCCGCCGTGCGCGCAACGGATTGACCGTCGTCTCTTCCGCCTTCTTCCTGCTGCTCCAACCATTCCAGCCACTCCAGCCAGGCTTGACTGAAAGCGTCACTGAGCGGCATCGGGTCATCACGGTCCTGTTCCGAATCAAGTTCTGATTTGTGCGCTTCTTTCGGCATGCCGGTTTCCTCGCTCATGCGCTCATCGACCTTCACCCGTATCGGAAACAAACAAAACCACCCGCCAGGGTGCAGCGCTCCCTGACCGATCCGACCAATCGGGTACGGTGATATACAACTTCTGCGCCGGGTCGAACCATTCACCCGCCGCCTCGATGGCGAACAGCCGGACGTCGTCGCCGACTCCATAGTCCACCTGATCGCGGTCGCCCAGCGCCGCGCGCGGCACCCCCCTCATACGCCGCCGGGCCAGAGCATCGATATATCCCTGCGAAGCGATGATCGCCCGTTCCAGCCATGTATTTGCCGCCTGGCGTTCCGTGCCAGCCTTCATGTGCAATCCGACCACCAGTTGCTGCCGCGGCGTCTGCGTATCGGGCAATTGAATCGAAAAACCTCCGTGTCCCCCTCCCGCTCCTTCTTTTTCTCCTGCCACCGCTTCCTGGTGTTCGAACATCAGGCAGCGATAACCGATGCGGATGCGTTCGAGGGTCTTGTCCAGCCAATGCAATACTTCGCCGTAGCCACGTTGCAGATCGAGAAAATCCAGAGGCGGAAACGACGGAACTCCGGCCAAGGGGTCGAGCGCACACCAAGCCCCCGCCATGCCGGCGAGCAATCCATATAACCGGTCCGGTGCCGCCGTCCGACCGTTCAGCATCGACTCCACCTCGGGCAAACGCACCCACAGCGCCGCCAATTGGCGGCGAATCTCCGCCGTGTCGTCGTGCTGCTCCGCCTGCCGCGCCCGGCGCAACCGCCCGGCGAGAAAGACACATTTCTCGCGTGTCCGCGCGCAGAGATCCGCCACCGCCCGGCCCAGCGGCGATTCCGGCAAAATCCTCGGCGTCGGCGGCATATAAGGCAGGCTGGCATAGCCGCCGCCTTCCCTGCCGACCCTGAGCAGCGGGAGGCAGACTGCCCCCTCGCGGCCTGCTTCCGTCACCAGCCGCGCATTGGGCCGCCAGACGACGATCTGTTCCGGATGCTCACCGCTCGCCAGATCCGGAACCGCGTCCTCGCTGACGACGGAAAAAAGGCGCCCGTTGAGCGGCAGCACCCGTCCATTGCGTCCCAGCGGATTGACCGCAAGCAGCACGGTCGCACTCGCCGTTCCGGATTCGGCAAGCGCTGCGGTAACGTCCATTTCCAGCGCGGTTCCGTTCTCCGGCCGGACAGTCACCGGCAAACCGTCCGGCATGACCGCATCGAGCGCCAGGATGCGCACCAGGCCGGAACGGAGCGCGGCGGAATCGACCTCGAGTTCGGAAACACCCCAGAACCAGGGATTGCCGGCGCGGGCAAAACGGGCGGCGAGGAGCTCGGCGCGCAGCCCCTGCAACTGGAAATGCTGCGGCAGCAACTGCATGCCTTCGTACCAGCACACCGCATCGGGCAGAGCATCCATTTTTTCCCTATTCAAAACGTTTTTCCGGCAATTTTTCCTGTATTGCCGACATTCATCGGTTGTCTCCGCCCGCGTCCAGCAGCCGCATTTCCTTGAGATCGAATCTGATCCGGACGCTGTGCTCTTCTCCCAGCCGCAACCGGTGCGCACCGGGAACGCCATAGTCGGCAAACACCACCATCCCCGCCGCGCGTTTTCCGGCAAAAGGGAAATCCCGTACTTCCATGAATTGTCCTGGTACCAGTTCCAGGCTCCATACGGACAATTGCTGCCGGAAATCGCGGCGGTACTGTTCGCGCTCGGAAAACCATTGCCGCGCGCTGAGTCCGGAAATCTGTCTGAAAAGATCGGCTTCCTTCGCCGCCACGAAATCGACCGCGATCGGCGCATCGTCGTTGGCCTGCTCCACGACATTCAATGTGAGTCTTTCCAGTTCAATGCGTGGCCCCCAGATCGGAGTCAGTAGAGAACAGGCGCATAGCACCGCTGCGGTGGACAGACAAAGAATTTTCGACCACGGAAAGCGCGTCAACATTGAATGTCCTGGAAATTGAAAAAACTGTTGACTATCTTGCCAACTCGTATTGTATTATGTCAACTAATTAAATGCCCGGGCGCGCATCATTTCTTCATCATTGATGCGGAGATCGCAAGGGAGCAAGAAAAAAATTCTGTTGTATGACCGTTCGAGTTAAGCGCAGAAGAAAAGGAGACCCGCATCATGGCCGAAAGCACGCAGCACAAACTGGACCGGATTCGCCCCCCGCGCGTACAGATCACCTACGATGTCGAGATCGGCGGCGCCATCGAAAAAAGAGAACTGCCGCTGGTGGTCGGCATCCTTGCCGACCTCTCGGGCAAACCGGACGCGCCCTTGCCAAAACTGGGTGAACGACGTTTCGTCGAGGTCGACCGCGACAACTTCAACAACGTGCTCGCTTCCATTTCTCCGCGCGCCGCGATTCAGGTCGACAACACCATCGGCGGAGACGGCAGCAAGCTGAACGTTGAACTGCGTTTCAGACACATCGATGATTTCGATCCGGTCAGCATCGTCAGACAAGTCAAGCCGTTGTGCCGGCTGTTCGAGGCACGTCAGCGCCTGCGCGATCTCCTGACCAAACTCGACGGCAACGACGACCTGGACAAGCTGCTTCAGGAAGTCGTCGCCAATACTGAAGGGCTCCAGGAAATCAAATCGGCCCGTCCCGAAGCCGCGAATGGCGGAGCGGCGGACGGTTCCGGTTCCGGTTCCGGTTCCGAACCTGCACCGAGCGGCGAGCCACAGCCTGAGCCGCAACCCGAAGCGTAGGCTTGACCGCCCCTTCATCCGACAAAAACGACACGCTCACGGAGACCACAGTCATGGCCAAATCATCCAATGCCGCAAGCCAGGCCGGCGAAGGCACGGCGCAATCCCAGACGCAAACCCAAACACTCTCCCTGCTCGACAAAATCATCGCCGAAGGACGCATGGCCCACGACGACAGCCAGCAGGGCTATGCACGAGACATGCTTGCCGAATTCGCCGTCCAAGTCCTCGACGAAGGCATGGCGGTCGACAAGGACACCGTGGCGATGATCAACGATCGCATCGGCCAGATCGATGCGCTGATCAGCGCCCAGCTCAACGAAATCCTGCACCACCCCGACGTGCAGAAACTCGAGGCTTCCTGGCGCGGGCTGCACATGCTGGTGCAGAACACCGAGACCGGTTCCCGGCTGAAACTGCGCCTGCTCAACGTGACGCAGAAGGAATTGCAGACCGACCTGGAAAAGGCGGTCGAATTCGACCAGAGCGCGCTGTTCAAAAAAATCTACGAAGAGGAATACGGTACTTTCGGCGGCTATCCTTATAGCCTGTTGATCGGCGACTACACCTTCGGCCGCCACCCGCAGGACGTCGCACTGCTGGAAAAACTCTCGAACGTCGCCGCCGCCGCGCATGCGCCTTTCATCGCCGCTGCCAGTCCGCGCCTGCTGGACATGAGCAGCTTCACCGAACTGGCCGTGCCGCGCGACCTGACGAAAATCTTCGAGAGCCTGGAACTGATCAAATGGCGTTCCTTCCGAGAAAGCGAGGATTCGCGCTACGTCTCGCTGGTGCTACCGAACTTCCTGCTGCGCCTGCCCTACGGGCCGGACACCCGGCCGGTCGAGGGTATGAACTACGTCGAGGACGTCGACGGCAGCGACCACGGCAGATACCTCTGGGGCAACGCCGCCTGGCTCATGGGTCAGCGCATCACCGAGGCTTTCGCCCGCTACGGCTGGTGCGCCGCGATCCGCGGCGTCGAAAGCGGCGGCGCCGTCGAGGGATTGCCGGCGCATACGTTCCGCACGACTTCCGGCGACCTGTCGCTGAAATGCCCGACCGAAATCGCGATCACCGACCGCCGCGAAAAGGAACTCAACGACCTAGGCTTCATCGCCCTCTGCCACAAGAAGAACAGCGACCTGGCCGCATTCTTCGGCGGCCAGACGACCAACAAGCCCAAGGTGTACAACACCAATGAAGCGAACGCCAACGCGCGCCTCTCGGCGATGCTGCCCTACCTCCTCGCCGCCGCGCGTTTCGCCCACTATCTCAAGGTAATCATGCGCGACAAGGTCGGCAGTTTCATGACCCGGGACAACGTGCAGACCTATCTCAACAACTGGATCGCCGACTACGTACTGATCAACGACAACGCGCCGCAGGAGATCAAGGCGCAGTTCCCGTTGCGCGAAGCGCGGATAGACGTCTTCGAAGTCGCCGGCAAACCGGGCGTTTATAAGGCCACGGTCTTTCTCCGGCCGCATTTTCAGTTGGAGGAACTGACCGCTTCGATCCGCCTGGTCGCCATGCTGCCGCCCCCGGCGGCAGCCTGAGCGCCAGGTACCGAATTTTTATTTCCGCATAACGAAACCTCTGTTCTCAGGAGCTTCGCACCATGGATGCAATCATTCTCGACCTCGGCGACGACATCAAAGGCGAATGCACGCTGGAAGGCTACAAGGAAAAAATCGAAATCATGTCCTACAGCCACAACGTGGCGATGCAGGTCACCAACGACGTCAGCAATACGGAACGCACCTCCGGCAAACCGCACATCGGCGAACTCACCGTGACCAAGTTCGTCGACACCTCGACGCCCCTGCTGAACCAATACTGCTGTACCGGAAAGTCGATCAAAGAAGCCAAGCTCACCATCGGACGCAACGCTGCCGAGGACGACGGCAAGATCATGCCGTTCCTGATCTACACCCTCAGCAACGTCGTCCTCTCCAACGTCAGCGTCAGCGGCGGTTCGGGCGGCAAGCCGGTAGAAACGCTGTCGCTGAATTTCACCAAGATCAAATGGGAACTGACCGCGCAGAAAGACGACGCAACCAAGAAAGGTACTTCCGCCGCGGTCTGGGACCTGACCGCCAACAAGATGGAAAAATAACGGAACAGCGCGACCATGTCCGGCACCGGCATCCTGCCTTCTCTGTTCGAGCGCCTCGCGCGCGGCGAAGTGGACGACGCAGCGGACGACACACGCTCCGCGCGCGCTTCGCGGGACTTCGACCGCGAGGCGCTGGCCGCTTCCGTGCGCGCGGAACTGCTGCGCCTCTTCAACACCCGGCGCGGCGCACGCGCCCGCACCGTGCCGCCGACCGTCATCGACTACGGCGTCGCCGACTGGACCGCGCTGTACCCCCACAGCGGCGACGACCGCCGCCGGCTGGCACGGGAAGTCCACGACGCCGTGCAGCGTTTCGAACCGCGGCTGCAACTCGACGATGTCGAAGCCCTGCCGCCGAAAAATGGCGATGACGATCCGCAACGACTGCGGCTTCGCCTGACGGGCTGCCTGAACGGCGGAGTACGGCGCTGGCCGGCGGTCTTCGTCGTCGAAAGCGACGGCGGCGAACTGGAAATACGCCATGAGCGACTCGATTGACGCCGCACTGCTCGATTATTACCAGCGCGAGCTCTCCTGGCTGCGCCATGCCGGCAGCGCCTTCGCCGTACGCTACCCGAAAGTCGCCCGGCGCCTGGAACTCTCCCCCGGAGAATGCCCCGATCCGCACGTCGAGCGCCTGCTCGAAGGTTTCGCGCTGCTCACCGCCCGGCTGCAGCGGCGGCTCGACGACGGCTACGCGGAATTCAGCGACGCGCTGCTCGAACAGCTCTACCCGCTGGCGCTGCGTCCACTGCCTTCCTGCGCCATCGTCCGCTTCGAACCCGACCCGGAACAGGGCAACCTCGCCGCCGGCTACCGCCTGCCGCGTGATACTCCGCTTTTCGTCACCACCGCGCGGGGCGAAACCATCTACTTCCGCAGCACTGCCGATGTCACCCTCTGGCCTCTGGAAATCGACGAAATCGCGCTGCTCGACGGCGACGAAGCTCGGGTCGTTACCCGCTGCGACGAAGCACGCTCGGCACTGCGCCTCGGCCTGCGCTGCCGGGGCAAGACGTCCTGGTCCGAACTGGAAATCGAAGACCTGCGCCTCCATCTGGCCGCGTCGCCCCCGGTCAACGCCGCGCTCTACGATCTGCTCGGCGCCCACGCCACCCGCGTGCTCAGCGGCGCGCCGGGCGAAGTGCCGCAGCCGCATGGCGGCCTGCCCGGCATCGTCGGGTTCGCCGAGCACGAAGCCCTGCTTCCCGGCGAGGACGGCGTTCACCCCGGCTTGCGGCTGCTCGCCGAATATTTCGCCTTTCCGGAAAAATTTGCTTTTTTCGACATCCCGTTCCACGGCGTCAGCAGTAGCAACGACATGCGCTTTCTCTACGTCGCCTTCGACCGCCCCCCCGCCATCCGCCTGCATTTGCAGCCCGGCGACATCGCGCTCGGCTGCGCGCCGGTGATCAACCTTTTTCCGCGCACCTCCGAACCGTTGCGCCCGGACGGCACCCGTAGCGAATACCGTCTCGTTGCCGACGCCCATCGCGAAAACAGCGTCGAGATCCACAGCATTCGCGCGCTACGCGCCGCCACGCCGCAGGGTGTGCGCGAAATCCCGCCCTATTACGGCTGCCGGCACGTGCCGGACGCAACAGACCCCGAGCATCCGGAATACCCGGAACGTATGTACTGGCACGCACGGCGCATCGCCGGCCAGACACCCAACCGGCGCGGTACCGACCTCATGCTGAGCCTCGTCGACACCGGCTTCGCACCGCTCGAGAAAACGCCGGATCACACCCTGACCGCAGAATTGCTCTGCACCAGCCGGCACCTCGCGGAAGGCCTCGGCGCCGGCACTCCGCTCGCCTTCGAACGTCCCGGCCCGGTCGCTCGTTCCTTCCTGCACCGCCCGCCCAGTCCGCAAAGCCAGGCGCGCCTCGACGGCGAATCGCGCTGGAAGCTCATATCGCAACTGACACTCAACCACCTCTCGCTGACCGAAGGTACGCACTCCCTCGCAGCACTGAAGGAGCTCCTTTCCCTGCACGACCTGCGCGAAGACGCCAGCGTCCGCCGCCAGATCGAGGGCCTGCTCGGCATTGATTGCCGGCGCGTCGCGGCGCACGTCGGCAGGGACGCCTGGCGCGGCTGGCGCAATGGGCTGGAAGTACGCCTGCGCTGCGACCCGCAGCATTTCGCCGGCGCCAGCGCCGTGCTGTTTTCCGCGGTGCTGGCGCAATTCTTTTCGCTTTACGCGACCGCCAACCGTTTCGTGCGCACGGTGCTGCTGGCACCGGAACCATCGGACAGGGAAATCAAGACATGGCAACCCGAGGCCGGCAGACCGCTTTCACTATGACGAAAGTGGCAGCAATAACCGCCGCGACGCCGATTCACACTGCAAACTGGCAGAAAATACCGTATTACATTTTAAAATGATTTTTAATATTGCTACTGTAGTGAGCTTCATGCCTAAATTATTTAATAAATAATTCGGCGAGCGAGTAGTGAGTAGTGAGCAGAGTGGGCAAAACACAGCGTGCCCACGCGGCACTCACGGAACCAAAACAAACCGCGTTGACGTAAAACCCCTGACGCCATGCCATCGACCGCGCCTCTCCCTTCCATAAGCCAACGGCTGCGCCATGAGCCATACGCCTTCGAACTGCTGCAAGCGCTGTTGCTGCTCGAACACGAACGGCCGCATGCAGCGCCGCTGGGAACCGGCGGCGCTCCGGCTGCCGAGGCCCTGCGCCTGCGCGGCCCGCTGACGCCGCGTTTCTTCCCCAGCCAGATCGCAAGCCTGACCGAAGACCGCGACGGCACGCCGGTGCTGTCCACGCCCGTCTTCGGCCTCGGCGGCCCCGACGGCCCGCTGCCCTACGCCTACCAGGAATGGCTGCAGGAATGCGTACGGCAAAAAAACCCGGCGCCGACGGATTTTCTCGATATCTTCCAGCACCGCCTGCTCAGCCTGCTCTACCGGGTTCTGCGCAAACACCGCATCGCGCTGGGCTTCGCGCCGCCTTCCGCCACCCCGGTGGAAACGCAGTTGCGCGCACTGACCGGACTGCTGCCGAAAACGCTGCGCCATCGCCTGCCGCTGCCCGACGCGGCGATTCTCACCCGCGCCGCGCTGTTTTCCGGCGAGCGGCGCTCGCTGGCCGGATTCGCCCTCCTTACCCGCAGCCATTTCCGTCTGCCCGCGCGCGCCGAAGCTTACGCCGGCGCCTGGCGCGTCATTCCGCTGGCCAGCCGCAGCCGTCTGCACCCCGGCGGCCCCAATCTCCGTCTCGGCCGCGACGCGGTTGCCGGGCGCCGGGTCTGGGACGAGCATGCCGGTATCCGCCTCATTCTCGGCCCGCTTTCCGCCGAACACGCCGCCCGCTTCCTACCGGACGGCGTCGACCACCCCCCCCTCGCCGCGCTGGCCGCGTTCTATTTCGGTCCCGACCTCGACTGCGCGCTGACGCTGCTCGTGCGCGGCGCCAGCCCGCTGCGCCTGGATCGCCGCGCGCCGCCGAAACTGCGCTGGAACGGCGGGCTGCGTCGCTCCGATCCAGGCTCCGCTTTTGGTGACAATCGCTGTGGTGGCTCGGACGGAAATTCCGCTCCCTACCGTATCGACATCCGGCTCCGTCCGGTAGCGGCGCACTGACCATGGAACTCGGCAGCCTCATCGCCCGCCTCAACGCCGACTGCCGGCGCGCCCTTGAGCACGCTGCGCAGCGCTGCCTGCAACGTACTCACCATTACGTCGAAATCGAACATCTGCTGCTCGAACTGCTGGACATCGACGGCGGCGATTTCGCCTGCCTGCTGCCGCGCTTCGGTCTCGAACGCGATGCGCTCGCCGCCGAGATCAACCGGTCGCTGGAACTGTTCAAGTCCGGCAACACCCGCACCCCGGCGCTTTCCGCGCATACCGTCGGCCTGCTCGAAGACGCGGTGGTCGAAGCCAGCGTGCTCGGCTGGAAAAACATCCGTTCCGGCCTCCTGCTGCTCGCGCTGCTCGACCGCGACGAACGCCGCGCGCTGCTGCTGAACAGCGCCTCTTCGCTCCTGCGCATTCCGCGCGAGGCGCTGCGCGCCAATCTCCAGGAATGGACCCGCCCCTCCCGCGAACAGCCTCCAGCACAGTCTGGAAATACCACTACAGGCACGCAACGGACAGTACCGGAGATGCAACCGGAAACACCGCCGGAGGGGCCGCTCGCCCAATACACCCAGGACCTCACCGCCGACGCCCGTGCCGGCATCATCGATCCCATCGTCGGGCGCGACGCCGAAATCCGTCAATGCATCGACATCCTGCTGCGCCGCCGCCAGAACAACCCGATCCTGGTCGGTGCCCCCGGTGTCGGCAAAACCGCCGTCGCCGAAGGGCTGGCGTTGCGCATCGCCGCCGGCGACGTGCCGCCGCCGCTGCGCGGCATCCGCCTCCTGATGCTCGACCTCGGCCTGCTGCAGGCCGGCGCCGGGATCAAAGGAGAATTCGAGCAGCGCCTCAAAGGCGTCATCGGCGCCGTGCGCGATGCCGGACAACCGGTCATCCTCTTCATCGACGAAGCGCACACACTGATCGGCGCCGGCGCCGCCGAAGGCGGCAGCGACGCCGCGAATCTCCTGAAACCGGCGCTGGCGCGCGGTGAACTGCGCACCGTCGCCGCCACCACCTGGCTGGAATACAAGAAATATTTCGAGAAAGACCCGGCGCTGGCGCGGCGTTTTCAGCTCGTGCAGATCGAGGAACCGAACGAAACCACCGCCGTCGCAATGCTGCGCGGCGTCGCCGCCCGGCTGGAACGGCACCACGGCGTCCAGGTACTGGAAGCGGCGATCCTCGACGCGGTGAAACTCTCGCACCGCTACATCTCCGGGCGGCAACTGCCGGACAAGGCAATCAGCGTGCTCGACACCGCCTGCGCCCGCGTCTCCCTGGCCCAGCACGACGTGCCGCCGCCACTGGAAAGCGCGCGCCACCGCGAGCAGACATTGCAGGAAGAACGGCAACGCCTGTGCCGCGAGCAGGTCGCCGGCCTCGACCATCGCGAACGCATCGCCGCGCTGGAGGCCGAATCCGCCGCCAACGTGCGGGAAATCCGTACGCTGGAAACGCGCTGGGGTGAGGAACGCGAGGCCGTGCGCGAACTGCTGAAAACGCGGCGCGAACTACTGGCACTGAACGAAGCGCCGTCGCCGGATGACCCTCACTCGGATGACCCTCACTCCCGTGATGGAGACTCGAAGGGTGAGGCAGACGGGGAGGCGGATACCTTGAATCCCGGCACCGCCGCCGGGATATCCGACGAGCGCGGGGAACGCACCGACCGCCTCACCGCCCGCCTGCGGCGCCTGGAAACCGGCCTCGACGCAATCCGCCAGGACGACCCGCTGGTGCCGGAACAGGTGGATTCGAAGGCCGTTGCCGCCGTCATCGCCGGCTGGACCGGCATCCCGGTCGGCAAAATGCTCGCCGACGAAGCCTACGCAATCCGCACCCTCGCCCAGCGCATGGGCCAGCGCATCCTGGGCCAGGACGCCGCGCTCAATACCATCGCCCGCCGTATCCAGGCCTACCGCGCCGGCCTGACCGATCCGCAGAAACCGGTCGGCGTCTTCCTGCTGGTCGGCCCCACCGGCGTCGGCAAGACCGAAACCGCCTATGCGCTCGCCGATGCGCTGTACGGCGGCGAACGCAATCTGATCAGCATCAATCTTTCCGAATACCAGGAAGCGCACACCATCAGCCAACTGAAGGGCGCGCCGCCCGGCTACGTCGGTTATGGCATGGGTGGAATGCTGACCGAGGCGGTGCGCCGAAGGCCTTATTCTGTGGTGTTGCTGGACGAGATCGAAAAAGCGCACCCGGATGTGCTGGAAGCCTTTTACAACGTCTTTGACAAGGGTGTGATGGAGGATGGGACGGGGCTGGTGGTGGATTTCAGGAACACCGTGATCCTCGCCACCACCAATGCCGGAGCTGAATTGATGCTTGATACACCTACCGGGCAAGTCGGCAGCGGTGCTTTCAACGAACGTCTACGCTCCATCCTGTCCAGATTTTTCCATACTGCTTTTCTCACACGCATGACCATTGTGCCGTACTGGCCGCTGGAAGAAGCGACACTGGAAGCCATTGTTCTGACCAAACTAGAACGGCTGCGCGAACGCTACCGGAAAGCGACGGGGAAACCCTTCTGCTTTGATGCCAGAAACGTCTTGGCGGCACTAGTCAAAGATAGTTCGGCGGGTGCTCGGGATATTGAAAATGTATTGATGGCCGAGGTAACCTGGGATTGGCAAACCGGACATTGGAATGATTCCGTATCGGCCGAATAAGTGAAGCGCAACCCGGCGCATGGAAAGCAATCTTGCCCGATAGTGGAGTTCCAAAATTACGATCCAAAATTTAGACCACCAGGAATAAGCATGCCAAAAACATTTGCGCAAATAACTGGAGATAGAGGAGGAGAGGTCTTGTTTTTTTCGGACCAATCGACGATTACCAGTTTTCTGGGAGGTCCGTTCATAACGAATTTCGAAGGAATGTGTCTGGCGCTAGTCATGCTATGGCTCTCTCAGGACACTTCTAAAACAGACCCAGCGAAAGGAATTAAAAATAAAACTGCCGCGCTGTCTCTGCAAAACACCATGGAGACGAATTGGAAAGGGTTTCCAACGGCTGTGGAAACCGCAAAGACAAGGATTGGCAAGCAATTCTGGTATTCGTCGGATCAAAAACATGAATTTACGTCCAAAAAATATGGTGCGGAACACTTCCTTCAGGCCGATCCCAAACCGTGGAAAGAAAGCAGGAATATTTTTGTAATTTATTTTCCCAAAGGCCCTGCCCATGCCCTGGGCGTCTGGCGCTTTGAAAAAGCGATCGTGCTATACGACCCTAACCACGGTGCCTGTGTTATCGGAAAAGATGGTTTCCGAGAGTTTTTGAATGAGTTTCTTACGGAACTCTATGGTGATACCGACGGTTATGCCATCTGTGCCTTTGTTTCAAATTAAACCCGCGCAGGCCGGTCAAGCGAAGCGTTATCCGGCAAATGGGATTGAATCGGTTAACGCAATAGCATTCTATTTTCATCGTGATTTTCGATCTTCCATAACTGAAAAAAATTTTTCACGCGTTACACGACCCTAATGAATATGATTTGCATAATTTGTAAAGCATCGAAAAAACGGCATTGAACCATCACTGGAATGTGAAAACGCAAAGTACCACGATGACTGGATTCAGGAGAATAAATGCCGAGAGCAAACACAATCATTGCACATGCCGAACGAGAAGCCGCCGCCAATACCCAATATTATTGGGCGCCGTTCATGACGGCGGCCGGAATTTTACGATGGATGGAAAAGGAGATATCGGCCAACGCCATAGGAAAATCCGCCGACACAGCCATTTGCTGCTTCGACTACCCGCTGATGCTGTGCATTCGGTACGGCTATCTCAATTCCGGCGATTTGAACAAAATCTACGGAAACCTGATCAAGGCTGAACGGAACAAGGAATCCGGCGCGCTATCCTATTGGGGATACAAACTCAGCGTCTGGCAGGATTGGGCAGGATTCCCCGGAGGCTACTGGCGCCCGAGAAGGGGTGACATCGTGTTCTTCAACGCCGCTGTAGGCGGCGACCTGAACCATGTGGTTCTTGCTTGTGGCGCCATCGACGTACATGGCCGCTCGAAAGTCGTCAGCTTTGGCGAGCGACTGGAAAAGCCTCAAAAAACCACTGTCAGTGCAACCACGGTCGAAGAACTGAAACAAGCTGGACATACCACCGTGAAGTTCACCCAGCCAATATGGGCGTAGCGCCGGGCGCCCGAATGCCCTGGAGGATGATTCGCATGCCACGCCCCTCTGATGCCACCACTAGCCTCTCCCTCAGCGCCCCGGTCCTGGCAGGGCTGTTTCCGGAGCGACTGGCCGGCGATGAGCGGCTAAACGGCTTGGGCAGCCTGCATCTGCACGGTTACAGCGCCAGCACGATAACGCTGGATGGCGCGCTGGCCAAGCACCTGACCGCAACATTGCACAACGATGCCGATCAGCGTCTGCTCGACACGCTGGTCGCGGAGGTCCACCAGTTACCTGGCAATGCCAGCACCGAGCGTTATCAAGTGCTGCTGCACCCCTGGCTCTGGTGGCTGACACTGGCAAGCAACAACCGGGTATTCCAAAATCTCACCACCGGCGACATCGTCATTACCGTCTTTAAGACCCACGGCTTCAACCATTGCCAGCTAAAACTCACCGACAACTACCGTCCGCGCGAATACTGCGTGCAATATGCGGAAACCGATTTCGCCTTCGTCTCCCGCTTATTGGAGGAAGAAGGCATTTTCTGGTTCTTCGTCCACGAGGAAGGCAAGCACACCCTGATACTGGCCGACAGCAACGACGCCTTTCCGCCGATCCCCAACGGACCGAAGGTGCCTTATATCGGCGAGAAGATCGGCGAACGCGAAATGCACGGCATCCGTTCCGCGCAGTACAGCCTCCAGGCGGTTTCCGGTTCCTACAGCGCCACCGACTACGAATTCACCACACCGGGTACCTCGCTGTATTCCCGCGCCGAGGCCGTCGCCGGGCCATTGTCGGTCTATGAGCATCCGGGCGGCTATACCGCCAGGGCGCAGGGCAACGCACTGACCAAGCAACGCGTAAACGGCCTGCGCAGCCGGGAAAAATCCCTGACCGGCGAGAGCGATTGCCGCTGGCTGGTGCCGGGACACTGGTTCACGCTCACCGGCCACGACGACCCGGCGCTGAACATCGACTGGGTGGTCACCTCGGTGACGCACGACGTGAGCCACGAGCATTACCGCAACCGCTTCGAAGCCATCCCGAGAAGCACGCCTTACCGGCCGCCGCGTGCGACGCCGAAACCGCGCATGCATCCGCAGACCGCCATCGTCGTCGGCAAGGCTGGCGAAGAAATCTGGACCGATAAATACGGGCGGATCAAAATCCGGTTTCCTTGGGACCGCAACGGAAAGAACGACGAAACGTCGTCCTGCTGGGTGCGCGTGGCACTGCCCTGGAGCGGCAAAGGCTTCGGCATGCAATTTGTGCCGCGCATCGGTCAGGAGGTGATCGTCACTTTCATCGACGGCGATCCGGACCGCCCGCTGGTCACCGGCTGTGTCTATAACGGCGACAACCCGCTGCCCTACGCGCTGCCGGCGAACCAGACGCAGTCCGGGATCAAAACCCGGTCGTCGAAAGGCGGCGACGGGTTCAACGAGCTGCGTTTCGAGGATAAGAAAGACAATGAGGAAGTCTTTCTCCAGGCGCAGAAGGATTTCAATGTCAAGGTGCTCCACGACGCCGCCGCCACCATCGGTCACGATGAAACGCTTACAGTGCAGAACGCCCGCACGCGCACGGTGAAGGAAGGCGACGAAACCGTGACGCTGGAGAAAGGCAAGCGCAGCGTGACGATCCAGACCGGCAGCGACTATCTGGACGTGAAAGACGCGCGTACGGTGAAGGTGGGCGGTGACCAGACGCACAGCACCGGCGGCAAGCACGCACACAAGGTCGGTGGCGATTACACGCTGACGGTAGACGGCAATCTGACGATCAAGGTCAACGGCAGCATCACGCTACAGAGCGGAGAGGGGTTTGCCATCAAGAGCGGCAGCGATTTCCAGGTGAAGGCCGGAACGTCGGTCAGCCAGAAGGCGGGCACCTCGCTGAGCAACCAGGCCGGAACCTCCCTGGAAAACAAGGCCGGCACCACGCTGACCAACGATGCCGGCATCAGCCTGACCAGCAAGGCAGGAGCCCAGCAGACGGTGGACGGCGGCGGCCTGCTGACGATCAAGGCCGGGCTGGTCAAGGTCAACTGAGGCGCGGGAGATGGTGTAGCAGATGCCGCAAGAGAAGGCCCCTTCCGGGAACCTCGATCTGGCCGACGGAGACACCCGCCTCGACGGCCTTCTGCTCGACGGGCGGCTGGACGGGCCGCTACGTATCGACGAAGCCGGCCGGCCCCAGGCGACGCTCAATTACCGCCAGGGCGAACTGCACGGCCCCCTCACCCTATTCCACGTCAACGGCAAGGTCGCGGCGCAACTACCCTATGTACGCGGCAAGCTGCACGGCACGGCCACCTTTCATGCGCCGGAGGGCTGGCTGCAACGCAAGGCCGGCTATCGCCAGGGAATGCTGCACGGCGAAGCGGATACTTTTTTTGCCGACGGGCGCCTGGCGGAACGGGAGTATTACCGCGACGGACTGCGCGACGGGCTTTACCAACGTTTCCATCCGAACGGCCAAGTGGCTTCGAGCACCCACTACCGCAACGGCCAACTGGCCGGCGCCGCCCGGGCGTTCGCCGCCGATGGCCGGCCGCTCGATGCGGAAGGGAAACCGGCATCACGGCTGCACTGGTGGTGGCAGCGCTGGCTGGAAATCTGGCGCTGAGGAACGGCAGAAAAACACGCACGGCACATACGGATTAGGGAATCACCATCTGCACCTGCCCCGGAACGACGATTTTGATGATGCCGCCCCAGGTACAGATCAACGTGCTGTTCGAATCCACCGCCGGAATATTGCCCAGCAGCAACGTCGGCGGCCCACCGGGAATCCACGGCGCGGTGGTAGCCGGAATACACGGCATCGGCGTCAATACGCCGAGCGCCGAGGCGGTAGCGGCGGCGACCATCGGATTCGCCACGCTGGAACACATGCCGAAAGTCGGGATGTTCACCAGCGGAATATGGTCCATGAGGTTGGCCGCTGGCCTGCCGTTGGTCAGCGTACGGTTGACTGGTAACACATTCAGCACACCCGGCGCCACACCGAAACTGCATTGCAGCATCGTACCGCTGCAAATTTGGGGACAGCTCATGCGATGCCTCCTTTATTTTGAATTGGTAACGAGCTCGATAAAACCAAAATCCGGCCAGAAAAACCCATCCGATCGAACACCGACGGCGATTGAATCAAAACATATTCCCGATTCTCTCCAAGGCTTCATCATGCCGCCTCCCTGTAACCGATCGCCCCCGTTCACGGGGATTTCACGGGGGCAGGGGCAAATCCCACCACGGCCGCCAGATCACGCAACGACCGGGCAATCATCTCAAAAGCTTCGTCACCGTCATAGCGCATGGACGATTCGTAACGAGCCCAATGGCTATTGTGATCCCGGACCGCGGAAAGCCAGTTGAAAGAACCGATCACCAGCCAGGAACGATCAACCAGCAGCATCTTGCTGTGTACCCCCTGCGTGGAGGCATTGCGCACCCGGGCACCGGCATTTTCCAGGCGCTGAACACAGCCATCAAATTCTTCCCGGTCTCGATTGAACTGCGGATCGGAGACGATGCGCACTTTCACGCCACGCTTGACGGCAGCACTGATCCCGACTTCAACGTCATCGGCGACGATGGCGGCTGCGGCCAGAAACGGCGACACGATCACCAGATGCCTCTGCGCCGTCGTCAGCGCCTCTTTCAGCGTGGAACGGTGCCCTTCCAAATCATTGACCAAGCTCCCGGCACCCATATCCGGCCCGGGCACCAACAATCTCGGCGGCACGCCGGTAATCTCGTTGCTGCCGTCGCTGAACAGCATTTTGCCGATGACCGCGCAGGGATGGTCGCCGGTGGGTTGGAACAGGTGCATGTTGCCGAAGACCAGAAATGCATCTTGCGCCCTGGAAATGGCGACATTCAACATCGACCGGTTGCGGTCGATGAAGGTGCTGCCGGGCTCGGTCCCCAAGCCGTAAGTGGGCGAGAAGATCACGATGCGGCGCTCCGCGCCCTGGAGCGAATGCACGGTGCCGACAGTGATGCCATGTTCCATGCCAAGCGCATCATCCAGTGCAGCAGTGATGCACCGGCTCTGCGCGGCGAAGGGCGTGATGATGGCGACCAACTGACCTATTCGTTCGTTGGCGTAAGCGGCCTCGATATCCCGTTTGCGCTTTGCCAGCCATTGGGCAATGGCGTCCGCTTCGGCGGAATTGTCGCGACTGCCGCCCTTGGATCTGTTCGTGCCAGGAATGTGAACGTAGCCGACGGAAGGAACGATTAGGCGTTTCCCCTCGTCTTCACGGCAGGGTTTCAGCCTTTCGCCATAAACCAGGACGTTGCACATGTGGATGATTTCCTGCCAGCACCTGCGATGTTCGGACAGGAACATCCCGCGCCCGCGCTCGGGATACTTGGCGTAAGGCGTTGCCCGCTGCGCCATGCGCATCAGGCTTCCGTTCGATGCCACCATGCCGGATTCGCGAAATTTCTCCAATTCGGCTTCACCAGCCACAACACCGCTATGCACGGCATTGGCACCATCGATAGGTGCCGGTATCGTCCAGATTGGCTCGATCTGATCGACATCACCCACCACCAGGGCACGCTTGGCCAGGGCGAAGCTTGGCGCACCGATCTCCGGCAAAACCTGGCCTGCCTCATCAACGATAAGCAGGTCGATCTCATTGCAAAGCGCTACGGACTCCGTACGACTGGGGTAAGCGATGAATTTCTCCGGCAGCGTGTACAGTGTGGCGACGAAACAGGGGTGAAGCTTGGCCAGTCGATGGTACTGTGCCAACAGACGCCGGGGGGATTTGCTGTCCTCCATCGTGTCCCTGCGCCGGAAATGCTCCTGCAACTGCAAGAGATAACGCGCCTCCCAGTAATGCGTGGCCAGCTTGAAAGCCTTGTAGCGAGGGCCGATATCCAATGCCTGCTGTACAGAATCGACGCTGAGCGCCTTCCCTGCCAACAGGCCTTCCAAGACGGCGAGCGCGGTCTTCAATCGTTCGATCTTTTGCTCGACGTCCGTAATTCTTCGCCGAGTCTGTGCCAGATCACCTTGCGCCTTGTGCACGAACGATTGTGTCGCGAGGTCGATTTTATGCCGTTGCGCCAGCTCCGCGAATGCATCATCCGTTGGAGCATGCCGGGATAAAACCGCTTTGGCGCAGAACGCCTGGTCGCGGCTGCATCGTCTCGTGCTGAAACCGATCGCTGCCAGCAGCGAGATCCCCCAAAGCTCCGAAGCTACATGGGTTTTCCATTCGGCTCTCAGTTCCCGCGCTGCAAGCAATCGGGCGTCGAGTGTCTCGGCGTCACGAACATACCCTTCACGCATATCGTGTAGTTCTTTCAGTCGTCTGGCAACCGTTGCGTCCGACACATTGCCGCCACCACCCATCAGCATGGAGAGTTCTTTGAGCGTTTCAACTGCGCGCGTGACGAATCCGATTTCATTGGACAGGTGCGCGTGCAGTGTTTTCACCGCCTGGGCAAGGTCAATGTCACCCGCCATTTCGCCCGCCACCGGGAATGCCTTCCTGAATTGCGCCAGAAATCCTTCGCGAGCCTTGTCCAGTCCAACCTTGTCCTCATATCGTTTTGCATCGAATGCGGCATCCCCGCCCATTCCCCGCATTTCATGCACGGGAAACGGAAAGGGGGCCGTCCGCTTCGTCTTTGCCGGCAGATACAGTCCGTAGCTTTGCAAGTCGGGTAGCCACCGGCCGGACAGCGTGTCGTCGGTTTCTTTCACTTCGGCGAATGTGCGCAGAATGTTCGTCACCGCCTGATTGTTGGTCGACGTTGCTACGATGAGCGGCGGCTCCGATTCCTGTTGTGCGTGTTTTACCCACAGCGTGGCGATGACGCTCAGCAGCAGCGTGGTCTTTCCGGTCCCTGGAGGTCCATCGACCGCGAGGATGTCGGCACCGGACGGTGCCGCAAGATGATGCGCCAGCGCTTCGCGTTGTGAGGCCGACAGCCCATGGCGGCATTCCATCTGGCCCACGTGCAGCAGAGACAGGTCGACCTGCCGATCGGTATCGAGCAAATCACGGTCGTCGGCTTGCGTGATCAATGCCTCGAACAGCGGGGTTTCCAGATGGCCGGTTGCCCGCAGTAGATCGACGAGCCTCTGAATGGATTGCGTCGACGACGAGACGTTCTCGGAGATAAGTACATAAGCAGTCTCAAGCCGCTCGTAGTCATCGATGTCAAATTCCTCATACGACTGACCGGAAACCGATTCGAGGATTTCGATGCCCTTGCGCATCAGGGCCGGCCAGTTTTCGGCACGGCCCTTTTGTTTTGCATAGACGATATCCGCGTTTTCGGCACTGCCGATGCTGATTTCTCTGCGGTTGGGTTCAAGCAGGTCGCGCGACAGGATTGCCTGACTCTCGCTTCCCTCCTCGGGCGTCAGGGTTCCGTCCCTGTTCAGCCTTGCGAACAGCATCAACGGTGCGATCGTCTGTGGCAGACGTTTGCTGCGCTGACCGCGTTCTGGGCGCAATCCATAAACCCGGGGCATGATTACGACACTGATTGGCCATAACCGGTCCTCATCCGTCTTGTCTCCAGACATCGATTTCGAAAATTTTTTCGCCAATGGATACAGGCGTTTTCTTGCGATACAGGCGTTTTCTTGCATGCTCGCCGATGAGCCCTTGTTCAAGTTCTTCGCTGGTTATCTCGACGAAACAATCGTTCTTCATCGAGGGCGCCAGACGAGCAGCATCGGCCAGCGATTGATGGATGTATCGCAGAAATTTGATTGTCTGCTCTTTCATATGCGCAGTTCCCTCCAAATCGAATGGTTTGCCTCGTCACACCGACATGTGACCTGCTACCCATTTGACGTGCCAGTTGAGGAGACTACTTGATCGTAAGCGCCCAGTGAACCCACCTTGATGCCACGGTACTGTCCGGCGTAACCGAAAGCAATGCAATACTTTGCCGGATGTTATACACAGGAAGCCAAGTCCACTGTGCTCTGCAGAAGTCGAGTAACTGTTATCAACGCTACGCCTAATAGTGGTTTGCCATCTGCCTATGGCTTCCCGGTTGGAGCCTTCATCGGCACCATTTTCTGAAGGTGCGGAGTCTGCAAAAAACGGGGCGGCCCGGTGGTGCGCGATCATTCGCCCTACAGTCAGTCTGAATCCGGAACGCTGAATCTCGTGTGTCTTCCGTAAACCCGCCCCGCCGTTTTCGTGCGCGGCGGCGTTCCGGTCTTTTCTCCATCGTCCTAGGTAGCGATTCCGGCTGGCGTGCGCGGGGGGCGTGCCCCTCATGACCGTTTACGTTTCATCATTCGTCCGGCAGTCCCGTAAACCTTTCTTCCTTATTCTTTCCTTGGTAGATCCACCGCCGTCTTCCCCTCAATCCTTTCTGGTGGGCAGACCTAGCCCATCCCAGGTCTGCCTTCACATGCTCATCCTCTCCGGAGCCGCATGACCCGACAGCCTTTCGATCTCGGGCGCTGTCTTCGCCACCCTTGTCTCTGTTTCAGATCTGATCCCC
>JAVBTC010000189.1:0-6808 GCA_031556405.1 Rhodocyclaceae bacterium | reverse complement strand
CCGCTGGAAACGGTTCCGGCGCCGCCGCTGCCCGACTCAAAGCGTTTGCTGGTTTGTCCCAGCACCCAATCGGCGGCACGTTTGACGCCCGTTGCCGCCTGGGCGGCAATCTGCCCCGGCGTCGTGTTTTCCGCCGCCCATTCCACCCCTCGCTTGATCCCATCCGCCGCTTGCGTGCCGGCGACGACGGCTTTTTCTTGGACGGTGGAAACGGCCTTCGCGGCACCCGCTTTCAAGTCGAGACCGGTTTGTTCCTTGACGAAGGCATTGGCGCTGTCCGTCTTGTCCTTTACCCATCGGCTTGTCCCCTCCCTGATTTCGGCAACCTTGCCCGTAACATCCTCGGCCAGCAGCCTGCCGCCCTCGATGGCGGCATTCGTCCGTTTCTTCACCGCCTCCCAGCCGTTGCCGATGCCCTCAATGACGCCATCGAACTTCGACATGACTACCGCCCATCCCGCCTTGACCGCCGAGACGGCGCCGTCCCAGGCCGCGCTGATTTTCCCCGGAAGATCGGCGCGGCGAAGGTCATTGACCCAGCCGCCCACGGTCTCGCCGATGACCTGTCCCGCCTGATCGCCCAGGAACAGACCGACGGCGCCACCGATGGCTCCGCCCAGGGCCGCGCCGACCGGCCCGCCGATGGCGCCCACCAGCGCGCCGAGTTTCGCGCCCGCCACCATCCCGCCCAGGCTGCCGGCGAATCCGCCGAGCGCCTTGCCGGTGCGTCGATCCTTCTGACGCCGCGTCGCCGTCTCGTCCGTCTCGCTTCCGAAGACCTCGGAAGCCAATCCCAGGCCACCGAGCAACACGCCCAACATTGGCACCCGGCGCAGCATTCCTTTGCCCAATCCGCGCAGTCCGCCCGGCATTCCCGCCCCGGCCCCTCGGGGAGCCTTGCCGCCGAATCGTGTTCCGAAGAAAGGGATTTTCGGGAGCAGGCCCGACAAGAGACCGGAAAACATTCCCCCGCCCGCCGTGCCCACCGGTTTTTCTTCGATGGCTTCCAGGCTGCGTTTTGCGGCCTTGGAATAGGCGGTTTCTTCTTTCCGAAATAATTTCAGTTCGCCGAGAATCTTTCGTAACCAGCCTTCCCGGCGCCGTTCGTCCTTACGGCCCCGGATCATTTCATAGCCGCGCGCCAGTGGTTGCGTCGCCTCGCGCATCGCCTTGACCGCCGGATCGGCTTCCTCCACTCCGCCCCCGGCCTCGCCGAGCGCGCCGACCATTCTTTCGGAAATCTCGTTCAATGCGTGCTCGGATACGGATTCGTCACCATCGTCGCCGCGCTTGCGATTTTTGTCGTCGTCGCCGTTTTCGGTACGTGCGCTTCTTTTCTGAAAACGGCCACGGCTGTCCCGTCCCAGCGGTTCGACCACGACGGCGGCAGGTTTGCCCCGGCTGAGGGAAGGAATCAGGGTGCCGGGTTCAGCCTTTGGAATGGCGGTCGCTACGGTATCGCTGCCGCGCCTCCTTCCCATTTTCGGAAGCGCGGGAGAAACGGCGGGCCGGGAAACGGAAGCCGGAAAATCGTTTTTTCGCGCTTTCCCGGCTTTCGGTTCCGCGCGCGGCGCCGCGTTGACCTTCGCCGCGATGGCATTCCGTTCCCTGGCGCCGGCTTTCTCCATCCCCGACACCGCCGCGCGGATCGCGCGCACGTCACGCCGGATGGAATCCCACACGTCCAGCACCCGGCCCAGTTCGAGCAGCGTACCGACTAAAAATCCCTGGGCATCGCTTTGTAACGCCATCGTCACCCCCTCATGAACGTATCGACCTGAGAAAAAGTCATTTGAATTTCTTCGAACCCGTCTTCCCGCCGCGACAGCGCCGCTTCCAGGTTGGCGGGGCGAAACCAGCCGATATCCTCATAGCCGCCGCGATTGCGCTCCGGGGTAATGAAAGCGTGAACGATACGAAAGCGGATCGCATACAGACTGGGAACGCCGACCGTGCCGTCACGCGCGGCGGCGGCGGCATGGTGCGCGGCGTACCAGGTCTTGATCGATCCCTGTTTATCGTCGAGGGTTGTAACCCGCAGCTCCACCGCTTCCGACGATTGCACGGCATCGACGTTCGCGGCGCCGACGCGCCGCTTTTCGCCGGAAAGAATCAGCGGCGCGTAATCGACTTCGGTGGTGAACAGATTGAACCGCCGCGAGAAATCCCCGTAGAGACGGCTGGAGACTTCGATGAGAAAAAGGTTTTTCTTGGCAAGCTCGGCGTTGCGGAATTCTTCATAGATCCGTTTTGCCTCGGACGGACTGATGCCGCCGAACAATGGCGTCGGCGTTCCCCAATAGCGCGCCTGTGCCGCCAGCCCTCCCATGCCCGGAATCAGGGAATCGAGCAGGCCGGAATCGAAGAGACGCCGTCCCGCGCTTTGCCAGTTTCCGTCGACAAGATCGCCGGCCACGTCCAGGCCGGTGGAAACCGCGCGCCGTGCCTGGGCGGGAAGGTGGCGGTCGAGCGCGCCCCGCACGGCATCCGTCACCGGGCCGGTTCGTTCCGGCGCGGCAAGCCCCTGGGCCACGGCGTTATAGAGACTCACCCTAAAACCCTTCCTCGCCGCCTGCCGGTTGCGCCTTGACGATGGTGGCGTACAGCTTGGCCTGTTCCTCGTCGAGCATCATCGTTTTGCTGAGGAATTCGGTCAAAACGGTCTCACTGGCACCCAGCTCCTTCATCATTTGCAGCGATTGCACCAGCAGCATGCCGGAATTCATCGCATCGGCGCGGGTGCGCTGTTTTTCCGATTCCAGGGCCGAGATGGAACCGAAAAAATTGATCTCCCACGGACGCTCCGAAGGGTGGAACACCACTCCATACCGGCGCATGGTGTGAATGTCGGCAATGGAATTGAAAAACTCCGCCACGGCAACGCGGATGATCCGCGCCCGCTCTGCTGCCTGGGCGGAAACTCGGAAGAATCCGCCTTCGCCAAGCCCCCCCGCCAATTGATCCGCAAACCCCAGCATGGAAAGATCGACGCCCAGCGCGCCGGACAGAAGACGCGCATGAAGCATCACATCCTCAATGCTGATGGTCGCGGCACGTCCGGGCTGGCCGCCGTTGGCCGGGCCGATGGTGGTCAGTTGCTTTTCGTTGAAGATGGGGATGATGTGGCGGATGCGCTCCATGACCGGACGCCCGCTTTTGACCGCGCGTTCCGCGTAGGATTTGGACGCCTTCAGCATGTCGGTGACGGAAGCGATAAACCGTTCCTGCTGGTCGCGCGTCATTGACTCTACGTTCACCGAGAGAATTTGCTCGTCGATGGAATCCATCCAGCGTTGTCCGACCAGTCCGAGCAGCGACGCGGCGAGGTTGTCGTAGGGTTCTTCCGCGTTGTAAAGCAGCGAACCGCCGGCCATCGCGGGCATGACGGGAAGCTTGTCGGGATCGTCCTCGGTGATCGCCAGGCGGTGCGATTTTTCGACGACGCCGTATTGCGGTACCCATTGCGTCCTGGGCATTTTTAATCTCGCCATCTGCGCGACGGTGAGACGCTCAAAGTTGCGCGGGCCGGTGTAGACGGCATAGCCGACGGTTCTACTCCCCCGTTCGAACGGCTGTACCAGCGGCGGGCGCACCATTTCGTCAACGTAGAGGTCGGTGACGCCGCGCGTGTCGGCGTAGATTCGCGCGTAGGAATCGCCGAAGACGGCGGCGGTGTACGCGGACTGAAAGGCGACGCGGTTGAAGAGCGGCCCCAGGTCGGCGGCGATTTCGTCGGCAATGGCCGCGCGCCGCTTGTCGTTTTTGGCGGCTGCCGTTTTTTCGACAAAAACCAAGTTGCCGTTGGTCTCATGTCCGCCGAGCGCCGTCGTCACCAGCAACAGCAGCGCGGTGGAGATGATGGGGTCTCCCTCCATGTACGACCACTTGTCGTAGATCAACTGCCGCGACTTCGCGGCGCGGCGCCCGGAACCGAGCAGGGCGGCGACGGTGGTGGCCCCGGCGCCGTAGAGAAAGGAATCGCTCTCCTTGATCTGACGCGACGGCGTGATGAACGAAGACGCCCAGCGCCGCGCGGTCATGCCGAAGCGGGCGAGGACGCCGGAGGATTTCAGGGAAGCGGTGGTCGCGGCATTGGAGGAAGGCATGCCGTGATGGTACGGCGGCGCAGTAAGCCGGAAAGGGGACGTTTTCCGTCGGCGGCTTTGAACGATTGAAACGCTTTACTTTGGTGTTTCCGACAACTTGGCGGCAATTTCCGGAAACAGAAACGACATCAACCCATCGAATCTCCGATCAGGTGTGAATTCCGGATCGTTATCAGCCCAGGCTTTAAGATATTTCTTTACCTTTCGATTACGCCAATTCCCCGTTGCATCTTCTTCCTTGATCTGACGGCCACGCTCATGAGCAGCCAGCATCAATCTGAAAGCCCAAAGATGGCCCTTGTACCTGTCGAAAACATGATGAGCTACCTGGACAAGATTTTCATAACCCCATCCAACGGGGCGGCCCTCTCGGGCCGAGTACATCGTATCCAAGAAAGCAGTCAACCCGTACTCTTCGTCAGGGTATCCTGGAAAATATATGCCATGTTCGACAAAGCGCCTGCGCAATGCGAACCACTGATTGTCATCGTGTCCCGACCCGCGCTCTATCCAGTATTTGTGGAAATCGTTTCGTAGCGGCCACCCATTTAGCTCAGTCTCGCAGCGTATTCTTGCGGCATCCGCATCAAACCAGAAAGACCGCTGACTGTCCTGTTCAATGGTGAGTTTCGAGAATTCCACCAATTCCCTCTTCTGGCACCACGAAAGCACCCCTTCATCGATAGAGGGTTCAGACCAGACGCATTCGAGGATAAGAGCACCGGCCTTTTTCGAAGTGGAAAGCGTTTTTTCCGAAGAGACAAAGGCGTTGCGATTGTTGTTATAGAACACATCCTCCATCGTGAGACGGGGATTGCCGGTCATGTCAAACTCCTGAAAAACCCAGAAGAGCAGCCCACCTTCCCGAAGATAGAACGCGCGACGTTCAGCGATAACTCTTAGAAAGGTTGTGGAAAGCTGAACTTCAAAGGCAACCGGCAGAATACCTTTCCAAACTGCCCGAACATCCGGTTTCCGTCGGCTGTTTGCTTCTTCGCCTTTCCATGTTCGTTCGATCCTGACATCCGAAAAGTTGGAATCGCATCGCAGGCTCTCTGCGATGATTTCTTTCATCCTTTTGTGCGCTACTGACTCTCTCGCACCGTCGTATTTCATCGCAAGGATTCGTTTTTCGCTCAAATCGCCTTTCGTCCGAACGGGACATCTACCGTCTTCGATTTCGTGCCGTAGATAGAACCGCCGTTCCTGCGCGAGTGAGACCATATGCACGGGAACCGTACAAATCGGGCAAGCATAAAGCGGACAATCCCCTCCTTCAACCTCATCCGCAGTTGCAGGGCCTTTCCATAGTCCTCACCGATCAACGCCCGCGTAGATACGATTTCACCCGTCACCAGATTCAACGCCTCGGTGATTCCGAGTTTTTCCACGACGAGAGAGGATGTATGCCAAGAAACCATGAGAATTATGATAGCATAAAACTTGCCGGTAACATCATATACCGGGCTTTTCCATGTCTTCGTCGTAAAGCGTATACCAAGCCCCTTTCTCCCCGTCGAGAATGAAACGGTTGCTGTAAACCATGTGGGTCTTGAGGTATTCCGTCCGGAATTCATCGGCCATGACGAGGGTTTCCACCGCTGTTTCCCCCCGGTAGGCCCGGCAGACGGGCGCGTCGGACTGTTCCCCGAGCGCATGGCCCGCCGCGTTCAATGCCTCCTTCAGCGCCCACCAGTACGGCCCGTAATCGCAATAGCGCCGCCGATCCCGGCGCAGCCGTTCCATGACGATCTTCAGGCCGAACCCCAGCAGATCGGAAAACCCCCGGTTCGCGCGCAGGGCGCCGGCGCGTTCCTCTACCCGCGCCGCGATGAAATCGGGAGAGAAACGGTATTCCGTGAATTGCGTCGATGCCATGAGAAACTCCTATAGAGTGTCGCGGGAAGCGTCGGTCAATTCGAGTTCCCGCGCCGCCTGCGGATAATATTGAACGAGGTAATCCCAGGTGGAGCGATAGACGTTCCACACCAGCGCATCGCCGTCCCAGCGATATTTGTTCGATCCGGCCATGCCGGCGCAGGATTTGATGATTCCTTTCCACTTTCTGGTATTCCCCTTGATTCCGACGACCTGGGTGGGCAGCGCCCCCTGCGTTTCCGCCGGCCCCCCTTGATTGCTTGCGGCCTTGAGCGCCGATTTGTACTCCCACGGTAACCATTGAATGGGATCGCTGTCGCCGAAATCGATCCATGTCATCGTATTCTTGATGTATTCCACCGCCGCCTCGCGGATGGTTTCTGCCGAATCGCCCACCAGGGCCGCGCGGAGATCGTCCGGCGGAATCGCCTTTTCGACCTGCGAAAACAACGAGGTGATGGAAGCGTTGAAGTCGTCCACGACCAGCCGCAGGCCATGCGCCCGCGCGTATTCGGCCAGCGCGGCGCACCGCTCGGCGGGGTCGTTCTTCGGGCGGCGAACGACGGCGAGACTGCCCGGCACGACGAAACTCATCCAGGCGAACGAGCGCACCACTTCCTTCTGTGCCTCGTAAATATGTCTGCTTACCGGCGTAGCGGCCGCATCGGGAGAAACCACGTAAGGGAAATACGGCGGCGGCAGGCTGTATTCGCTGATTCGGTAGGCAGCAAGGATTTCCTCCTTGCGCCGCTGCGCCACTTCCGGCGCCCAGTCGCTATACCGGTTTTCAATAACACCGCGCGCGTTGAACGCATCCTCGATCT
>JAVBTC010000136.1:0-15411 GCA_031556405.1 Rhodocyclaceae bacterium | reverse complement strand
GACCGCGACATATTCGAGCGCCTATATGCCGTGCGGCTCGACCGTCTACGCGCGCTCCCGGATTGTTATGCTTTGCTTGAGCCGCTAGACCATCAGGGCTTGCTTGCTGGGGCACCGACCGTCGCCGCTTCGGCGGACGAAACTATCGACATCGACGACCTGGCTGCCGAACTGGCGGATGTAGCAGACGCGGACGACATCACGGTCTTGCGCCATGTTCGCACCAGCGCCGAAAAGCGCGCCGCCGAGGAGATCGCGGATCGCAAGCCCTGCGAGGATTTCGAGACCTTCCGTCCCTTGTTCGATCGCGTACAAACGGAAGTCAGGACCGGCTTGCGCCAGTCCCAGCCCATAGAGGCGGGCCGCCGCGCGATTGAGGCCGGGGACTTTTTCGTTCTCGATGGCCTTACGCTCTACGTCGCTGAGGTCGGCGAGCCGCTAAAAACAACCGCCGGGGAGGTGGACCGCCGCCTGCGCCTTATCTTCTCCAACGGCACCGAAAGCAATCTGCTGCTGCGCTCGCTCCAGCGTGCGTTCTACAACGACCGCGCCGCGCGGCGGCTGGCCTCGCCCGAGAGCGGGCAACTCTCCTTCGGCGGTGAGCTTGAGGCCGACGATGTTGAAAGCGGCACGATCTACGTCCTGCGCTCCCTCTCCGATCATCCCTATGTCACGCAGCACCGCGACATCATCCACAAGATGGGCGTGACCGGGGGCAAGGTGGAGACGCGCATTGCCAACGCTGAACACGACTCCACCTACCTGCTGGCGAAGGTCGAAGTGGTGGCGACCTACAAGCTCACGGGCATCAACCGCACCCGGATGGAGAACCTGTTCCACAGGCTGTTCGCACCCGCACGGTTGAACATCACCATCAATGACCGCTTCGGTCATCCTGTACAGCCAGAGGAGTGGTTCCTTGTTCCGCTGTTCGTCATCGACGAGGCCGTGGCGCGTATCAAGGATGGCAGCATTATCGGGTACATCTACGATCCCAGTGCCGCGAAGCTGGTGAAGGTATAGGACAGCTCAAATGCATGAATAGCCCTGGCCGAGGACTAGGCTGAGCTGTTTTTCATCACCACAGACATGACGACCTAGCTGACCGCCGCCAGCTATGAGTTCGCACCGCCGGGCTACGCGCGAACGGCGAGCATCCGCGAGCTGTTCGGCTGGCTATCGGGTCTGCCCGGAAGTGGGCGACCCGCTCATGGCCTTCCGAGGAAATACCTCCAGCACATTCTGCGGAGTGACGGCGAGTGCCGGACACCGTACCGACCGCCCCAAGTAGCGGCACATACGCCGATAGCTCATCCGGCGCATCCGGCGGTGCTTTGGGTGCTCCGATTCCGGACTTCTTCCGGTCACGCATGCGGACCTGCAGCGGACTTTGGGGAGATTTCTTTGTTCAGACAACTAGAATTAAGAAGGATGCGGCGTTTCGATGTCTCATTTCACTGAAACTGCTCTACGGAGGCCAACTATGTATATGTTCCTGCCTTTCCTGATTGCGCTGGCCGCGGCTGTTGGCGTTCTCGCCGGCAAGCAGAAGATCGGCTATGCCCTATGGCTGATTCTTTTGATCGTCACCATCGCCTGGTTCGATCACCATGTCACCGACTCGCTGAATCTTTCTTTCTGAGGAGCAGCGCATGAATTCATTCACTGCATTTCTCAGTGGCAACAGACTGGGAATCTGGCTGAACACTTTAGGGCTGTACGGCGTCTGTGCAGCGTTGCTGGTTGCTTTCTACTATCAACTGGTGTTATTCGAGTTGCCTTGCCCTTTGTGTCTGCTGCAACGAGTGGGGATAATCCTGATCGGCTTCGGTTTTCTGTTCAACGTGCGTTTTGGGATAAAGAATTTCCACTATGCCACTTCTCTTATCGGTTGCGTGGTTGCCGGTATCATCGGCTCCCGCCAGGCATTCCTGCATATCCTTCCCGGCGACAGCGGTTATGGTTCCACTTTCCTCGGCATGCATTTCTATAGCTGGACGGTCGTTGCCTCGGTCATCGGCATAATTGCCGTGGCGCTCATGATCATGTTGAAAAAAGATACCGCCACTGTGGAAAATGCAGCGCCCTTTTTTCTGCCGGAGAAAATCGGGGCGTTTCTGTTCGCCGTACTGATCGCCGCGAACCTGGTGTCTACCGTATTGGAGTGCGGTGCAGGGCAGTGCGATGACAATCCGACCTTCTACCAACTATTGGGCCATGACTAAAACCCTCTGCCCCTGCTGTCGTTGGAAAGCAAACCAAGAGAGCGGCGTGGATTCCCCGTGCTATCTCCGCAATAGTCCCGCCACCAGCGTGACGATGAAAATGAACAGAAAAATATAAAAAAGGATTTTGGCGATTCCGGCCGCTCCGGCGGCGATGCCGCCGAATCCGAGTGCGGCTGCAATCAAGGCGATCACGAAAAACAAAAGGGCGTAATACAACATATCGGCCTCTCCTGAAGAATGGCGCTGGCCTCATCTTCTGCCAGCTACTGAAGTGGATGGAACCCTGGACGGTGTTGGGGAAGGTTGCAGGTTTCAGGGATTTTTTCGAACGAGAGAAAATGGCTGAAGGGGGTCCATGCATGCTTATTTTCTCCCTGCCGCCTGTGCCGGAGCGGTGAAAAACTTCCTTTCCGCCGTGCGACGAACCAGAAGACACCGCCAGGGTGAAAAGGTAAGCGGCAGTTTCAGTTACGGGTCTCCCAGTCGTGCAACTGACGCTCGGCTTCATCCTTGGTGATGCCGTAGCTTTCCTGGATTCTGCCGAGCAACTGGTCACGATGGCCTTCGATCTGATCCAGTTCGTCGTCGGTGAGTTTGCCCCACTGCGTTTTGACCTTGCCTTTGAACTGTTTCCAATTGCCTTCCACGATGTCCCAATTCATGTCGAAATTCCTTTCATTGAATAAATAAAGGAGTGTTCAGGGCCGTACCTTGACGTCGTTGTTGACCGACTTGACGCCTTCCACGTTCCTGGCAATCCGGGAAATGGCTTCTTTTTCCCGTTTGCTCTTGACGTCGCCGCTGATTCTGACCGCGCCTTCGTCGCTGTCGACGTCGAGGACGACCGTTTTCAGACCGGCGTCTTCGGCGAGCGCGGCTTTCACTTTCGTCGTCAGAGCCGCATCGCTGATGAAGCTGCCGTCTTTGTTTCGGTTCTCTTGATTGTCGGCGGTGGCCGGCGGTACGGAAACCGCCAGGGCCGCAAGCACTACAGTGGTCATGGCAAGAAATTTCATTTCAGCCTCTCTTTATTGACTATTGATAAAAAGATCAGGCAGGCAGAGGGAGGAATCAATGCCCGCCTGATGTCACGTCACGATTCGGATCGTTGCATCCGTCACGGTTGCCGCCGTGCCGGATACATGGGCCAATGGATTACTCCCGGCTACTCCCAATAGGGGCGAGCGTGGAAGAACTGGTGCACATTGGTTGCCCAATGCATATCCGACATACTTGGCCAGTTGTCCTTGTCAAAGCCCGGTGCCTGCGCCAGCCGTTCCTTGCTGACATCGAGGATGAAGCGTTTGTTGTGGGTATCCAGCGTCAGCGCGCTCCACGGAATCGCGAAAAGCTTTTCTCCGATGCCGAGAAAGCCGCCGACCGCGAGCACCGCGTAGGCGATGCGCCCGGTCCGCACATCGAGCATGATGCCCTTGATGTCGCCGACGCTTTCGCCGATCGTGTTGGCGACGTCGTTTCCGGTCAGGGTTTCCGCCAGCATCAGTTCCGGACCCGGCCCCGGGCTGGAACTTCTGCCGGAGCCGATGATCCGGGCGCCGTTTTCCGCGTGTCCGTTGATGTTACCCGAGGGCGCTATCGTGGGGGACGGACGGAATGAATCCTCTGGAGGGGTTGGGGCGTAATGATTCATCATGTACGTCCCCGCAGGCTTTTGCCGGAGTCGACGTCATCGTCGTTATCTTCCTTGGCATTCTTGCGGGCATTCTGCTGCGCACTTTGTTGCGCATTTTGCCGTGCATTTTGCTGAGCATCCTGCTGCGCATCTTGTTGTGCCTTCTGCGAGGACTTTTGCTGGAGATTCCGGGTTTTTTGCTGGGCTTGCTGCTGGGGGCCCTGGTCCTTTTGCTGCGCGCTCTGCTGGGGGCTTTGCTGGGCATCCTGTTGTTCGTTCTGGAAAGGGTTGCGAGATTGGTTCATGGCCTTATCTCCTTAAGCATCGAGTGGTTGGAAAATGGCCTCCTTCTCCGGCGCGGTGTTTGCCGGGAAAAGAAACCCCATGGCACATCTGACACAAGTCGGATAATTGCAAAGTGCGTGCCAGAAGCGTCATGCATTCTCATGCGTACTGAAAATACCCTACGCATAAAGAAATCCGGGGAATGGGAATCATTGTTTTTGTGCTGGAGATGACCTGCGGGCGAGAGTGACGGCGTGTGACGGCGGTAAAATTTACGTAACCATCCGTAACTTTTTCCGATATGCCTGGACCGGATGGCCGCCGTTTTCCATTCGATGTCTTCGAGGAGTTTCCGGGCGGGCATATAAGCATGTCAGCATGGAAACGAGCGGAGCCCCCGGATTGATCCTGTTTTTTTATCTTTTGAGAAAACCTGTATGAATAGTCATATTTTCCCCGTAGAGCTTCAAAAATCCTTCCGGCTGATCAATCACGGCCCTACGGTCCTTGTTTCCGCAAGCCATGACGGCGTAGACAACGTCATGGCGGCGGCGTGGGTATGCACCCTGGATTACGTTCCGCCCAAGCTTACCGTGGTGCTGGACAAGGCCGCGAAAACACGCGAGCTCATAGAGAGGAGTTCCAGTTTCGCGATACAGGTTCCGAATGTGGGGCAGTTGCAATCGACTTATGAAGTAGGTAACAGAAGCCTGTTCAACGAGCCGGACAAGCTGGAAAAGAGCGGTGTGGACCTGTTCCGCATTGAGGGATACGATCCGCCGTTCGTTACGGGCTGCTCGGCCTGGCTTGCCTGCAGGCTCATCCCCGAGCCGCGCAACCAGGAGGTTTACGATTTGTTCATCGGGGAAATCGTCGGGGCATGGGCCGATACGCGTGTTTTCAGAAACGGCCGTTGGGATTTCGAGAATGCCGGTCCGGAATGGCGAAGCCTGCATTACGTCTCGGGCGGCCGGTTTTATGCTATCGGTGACCCGTTGAACGCTCAAACCGGCGGGGAAGACGAATGAACGGCTGCGGGCGTATGATCGCGGTCTCGATTGGGGTGTAGATGTGTTTCTAAATAACAGTTAACTTTTATAATATGTAAACAGGCTACAGTAGCCTGTTTTTAAAATTCAATTTTTTTGAAATTAGAAAATATGGCATTGGCTTCCACCGTTTTCCGCGTCGAATTGCAGCTTTCCGATCTCGACCGGCAGGTTTACCGTACCGAAACGCTGACGCTGGCGCGGCATCCTTCAGAAACCGATGAGCGCATGATGGTGCGGCTTCTGGCCTACGCGCTCAATCGCAATGCGGAGGAGGAGGACCGCCTGGCGTTTGGCACCGGCTTGTCCACGGCCGACGAACCGGCGCTGTGGCGCAAGGACTACAGCGATGCGGTCGATTTATGGATCGATGTCGGGCTGCCCGACTCCAGGCAGATGAAAAAAGCCTGCGCCCGCGCCGGGCGGGTGACGCTTTATGCTTATGGCCGCAATGCGCCGTTGTGGTGGAAGCAGAACCGCGCCGAACTGACGAAGCTGCCGCGGCTGTCGGTGATCTGCCTGCCCGCCGAGGCGACGCAGCGGCTTTCTCTTCTTGCCGCGCGCGGAATGCGCCTGAATTGCCTGGTGCAGGAGAATGAAATCCGCATCGGCAGCCAGGATGGCGGGGCGGAAGACGTCGTGTTGACGCCGGAGGTCTGGAAAGAAAAAGAGTGAGTTTCCCGCCGTCCGCCGGAAACACGCCATTTGCCGGAGATGCCTTGCTCCGCAATCGCAGCGGGGCTACGGCAATGAAGGCGAAAACAAACCCCTTGATATCGTGCCTAGTCGAAAATGGTTTCGACGTTTCCTTCGATAACCCGCCGATGGAGCATTTCAATCTGCGAGGCCAGTACGCGGTGTTCGGATAATGGCAGCAATTCACGGGGAGAAAAATATCCGGCCGCGAGCGTTTCATTCGTTTTCTGCCGAAGCGTTCCTTCAGGGTTCGTGCAAAGAAAGAAGGCTTTCAGCGCATGCGGAATTTGCGGGGGATGCGGATGCTTGTGTTTGTCCAGCAGCGCGAGCAGACGAGAGGCATGCACGGCGAGTCCCGTTTCCTCCATGACTTCGCGGACGACGGCGTCGGCGGGCGATTCGTTCAGGTCGCACCAACCGCCGGGCAGGGTCCAGAGTCCGTCGGCTGCTTCCCGCACAAGGAGGATGTGTTGTCGTTCGTCGAGGATCAGGGCACGAACGTCGAGTTTGGGGGTTGGATAGTCGCGGTCGAGGTTGATCCAGTCCAGGACCTGTTCCGTGGTCGCATCGGCATGGGCGGCCATGAATTCGGCGGCGGCGCTTTGAAGCGCGCGGAAGCGGTCGATATCGAAATGATCCTTCGAGAATACCAGGCCGGCCTGGGCGGTCGAGAGCGTCATCTCGAGAAAACGCGTCAGTGCTTTCATATCCACTATCGATGGCCTTTCGTTATGAGAGTCGCACGCCGGGTTCTCCGGCGCGCCTCCAGTGGTGGGATTCAATGGCGTAAACGCTGATTCAGGAACCCGGTAATCGCCTCGATCACCGCGAGGGGCTGATCGCGATGCGGCGAATGGCCGCACTGGTCGAGCTTCAGGAGCCGGGTATCCGGGGCGTTTCTGCCGATGACCTCGATCTGTTCCATCGAGGCGTATTCGTCCTGTATTCCCTGGAGCGCGAGTATCGGGCACGCGATTGACGGCAGCAGTTCGCGGATGTCCCAGGCACGGAATTCCGGGGAAAGCCAGATATCGTTCCAGCCGTAGAAGGTTTTGTTCGCGTCGCGGTGGTGATGGCCCAGGCGGGCGGGGAAATCGCTCGTTTCGTAGAGCGTGCGTGTTTCGCGGATCGCGGCGACGGTTTCATCCTCGACAAACTCGTGCGGTGCCATCGCGGCGATGGCGGCAACCGGACGTCCGCTCCGTGCGGCATGAATCAGCGCGATCGTGGCGCCGTCGCTGTGGCCGACCAGCACCGGCATTTCGACGGCAAGCGCGTCGAGCAGTTGCGGCAGTACCGTCAGCGCTTCATGGTGCATGTAGGAGGGCGTGCGCGGCTCCGTGAGCACATCCGACTGGCCGTAGCCGTAGCGCGAATAGACCAGCAGCGGCATTCCTGCAGCCTCGGCCAGGCGCTGCGGGAAATTCTTCCATAGGGAAATCGATCCCAGTCCCTCGTGCAGCAGGATCAGCGGCGTTCGCTGTCGCATGTCACCGGTGCCGATCCAGACATATTCAAGCCTGTGTCCGTCAATGACGATGAATTCTTTCTGTATGTCCTGTCTCCCGTTCGTAGGATTCGTTAGTTGTCCCGTGTTCTTCGGCCGGATACTGGTCGGATGGTGCTCAGATGGCAGACTGTGCGTCTTCGTTTGAAATCCCGGTGCAGGCCGGGCAGAGGCCCTTGATCTCGATGCTGTCGGCGAGGAATCCCGTCGCCTGCAAACCGTGGCGCAGCGAGCGATGGATTTTTTCGTCGCGGATTTCTTCGGTGCGATGGCAGCGCGCGCAGATCGTCAGCACGGTATGGTGGCGATGGGTCGCATCGTTGCAGGCGACAAAGGCGTTGAGCGCGTCGATGCGGTGCGCCAGTCCCGCTTCGACCAGGAAATCGAGAGTGCGGTAAACGGTCGTCGGCGCGACGCGCGGATGTTCGGCACGCATGGCTTCCAGAAGATCATAGGCTTTGGCCGGAGAACCGTGCCGCAGCAGCAGTTCGAGCACTTCGCGGCGCAATTCGGTCAGTTGCGCGCCACGCTCCTCGCACTGCCGCGCGGCGCAAGCGAGGCGCTCGGTAATGAAGTGTTCCGGAATACGGGCAATTTTCTTGGGTGGCATGGCGCCATTATCGCATTGCCGTTCGCGTATCCGGTACCGATGAAATACAGGGGAAATCGATGTACGAACATCGTTGTAATGTTATATTGTTTCATCTTTGTTTTTTTCGATATTCCTTCCGGCCCTCACTCCTGAAATGGCAGAGTCGCGCATGAATTTCCGCCGCCATCTGGTGTTGCTGCTGATTTTCTGCCTGCTGCACATGCAGCAGGCGGGATTGTGGCACGCGCTGGCGCATGCGCATTCTGCGGAGGGCGGCGCTGCGGAGGGCGATGTTACCTCGACGTTTTCCGATGCGAAACCCTTGGGGGAAATTTTTGCTGCGGACAAATTCCGGGCCGCGCATTCCTGCCTCGTATTCGATGCACTGACGCTGGCGCACTGCGTCGGGGTTTCCTACTTCCCGTCTTTCGGGGCGGCTCTGGTGTCCGTACCGCTTTCCGGTCCGGGTTATCTCGCGCCGGATCTGCCTTTCCTGCCGCCTTTTTTCGGTCGCGCGCCGCCGCTCGGCTGAGCGGTTTTCCTGCCCATTCCCCAATTCGATTTTCTACCGCATCCGGCATCGATTGCCGTGATGCCGTTTTCCCATCGATTTTTGCCGCGGTGTCCGGCGGTATTGCCGTGCACGCATATCCATGCTCCCTATGTTTTCTGTGGCCCAGGCATCCGCGGCGGCTTGAATTTATTGCGAGATTCGAACATGCGACATTCCATTCCGATTATCAGGATCTTTTCATTATCGCCGTTGGCATTTGCATTTCTGGGGATATTTGGCCCCGGAACACAGGCGCAAACCACCGCCGGTTCCACGGTAGAAACGCTGGAACCGATCGTCGTCACCGGCAATCCGCTGGGAAGCAGCCTTCTCGATCTGGCGCCGAGCGTTTCCGTTCTGGAAGGCGACAGGAAGACGATGCGCCAGAGCGGCTCGCTCGGAGAAACCTTGACGGGGTTGCCCGGCATTTCCTCGACTTATTTTGGTCCCGGTTCCAGCCGCCCCATCATCCGCGGGCTCGACGGCGACCGTATCCGCTTGTTGCAGAACGGCGTCGGCGCGCTCGACGCGTCGTCGCTTTCCTACGATCACGCCGTGCCGCAGGACCCGCTCAGCGCTGATGCGATCGAAGTAGTACGCGGGCCGGCGGCGCTGCTTTACGGCGGCAATGCGACCGGCGGCGTGGTCAATACGATCGACGGGCGCATTCCGCGCGAAATGTTTTCGGGTATCGGCGGCGCCATTGACGCAGGGTATGGCTCCGCCGCCAACGAACGTTCCGGCGCGGCGAAAATTCTGCTTGGACCGGCCGGCGACGGTACGCAAAGCGGAACCCAGGGCGGTCTCGTCATTCATGCCGACGTTTTTTCACGCAGAAACGACAATCTGCGTATCCCCGGTTATGCCTGGTCGGCGCGGCAGCGGGCGGGCGAGGGCTCGTACCGGATTCCCGACCACGATCACGGCCATGGCCATGGTGATTCGGGACAAGGCGAGGAAAACGGTTCGGGAGAAGATTCCGGAGCCGATGCGAAATACCGCCTGCCCAACAGCGATGGACGTACCGACGGCGGTGCGCTGGGCGCTTCGTGGGTCTGGAAGGACGGATTCCTTGGAGCGGCCTATAGCGGCTACGACGCCAACTACGGCTCGGTTGCCGAGACCGACGTGCGCCTGAAAATGAAACAGGACCGTTTTACCGCTTCGGGCGAAGCGCGCAATCTTTCCGGCTTCATCTCGTCATTGAAATTCGACTTCGGCTACACCGATTACGAACACAAGGAAATTGCCGACGGCGAAGTCGGCACCATATTCCGGAACAAGGGCTATGAAGCGCGCCTGGAGGGGCGGCACGCGAAAGCGGGGATATTCGAAGGCGTGGCCGGGCTGCACGTTGCGCAAAGCCGATTCTCGGCGCTGGGAGATGAGGCGTTCGTGCCGCAGACCGATACCGACAATGCCGCCCTGTTCCTGTTCGAGGAAGCGGATTGGTCCGACGTTTTCAAACTCAATCTCGGCGGCCGCGTCGAATATACGCGGAGCAATCCCAACGCCTTGGACAACCGGCGTTTTGCCGGGGTCGAGGAACGCGATTTCACCGCGACGAGTGCCGCCGTAAGCGGCATCTATAAATTCACGCCTGCCGTGTCGTTTGTTCTCGGCGTTGCCTATACCGAACGTGCTCCGACTTTTTACGAATTGTATGCCAATGGTGAACATGTGGCGACCGGTACGTTCGAACGCGGCGATCAGAATCAGAGCAAGGAACGTTCGGTCTCGACCGATATCGGCCTGCGCTTCAAGGAAGGCAAGGACAGCGCCAGCATCGGCGCGTATTACAGCCGCTTTCAGAATTACATCGCCCTCGAAGCGACGGGGCGTTCCTGTCACGCACATGGCGACCACGATCATTGCAGCAACGGTTATAGCGATGGAAATTCGCCCGAGTACGCCTACCATGGCGTTCCGGCCGAATTCTACGGATTCGAGGCCGAGGGACGGAAGCGCGTTTTCGATAACAAAAACGGCTGGCTCGATCTGACATTGAGCGGGGATGTCATCTACGCGAAAAACCGCGCCACCGGAGAACCATTGCCGCGCATCGCGCCTTTCCGCCTAACGGGAGGAGTGGCCTACGGCAAGGGGCCGTGGGATGCGGCATTGTCCGTACAGTATGCGGCGGCGCAGAACCGCGTTCCCGCCGGAGATACGCCGACTGACGGCTACACGATGCTGGGATTGGCGGTGAACTACCGTTTCACGACCGCCGGCCAGGAATGGCTGCTCTATCTGCGTGGCGACAATCTGACCAACGCGGAAGCGCGCTATGCGACGTCGATTTTGCGTGATATCGCTCCCTTGGCCGGGCGCAGCGTGAAAGTGGGAATGAATATCCAGTTCTGAACGTCACGGTTTTTGCGGCGGATCGCGGCGGCGGCAATGAAAAAGGAATGGCGCGGAATGGTACGAAATAGCACGAAAGCGGAGCAGAATCAGGACGATTCCGTATCCGTTACCGTGCCATGCTGCGGCAGTTTCCGATAGCACCACAGCAAGAAGAGTCCGGCGGCGAGGAAGCCGCAGAGGGAAAGCGCCAGCGTCAACGGCGTGTGCCAGAGAAGCGGCGCCAGCAGACCGGCCATCAGCGCGTTGCCGGTGGATTGGATGAACGTCTGGCAGGAAGCGGCCAGCCCGCGCTTTTCGGGAAAAAAATCGAGCGCGATCAGGGTCAGCGTCGGCATCGCCAGTGACATTCCCGTCGTATAAATAAAAAGCGGCAACACGCTCCAGGGCACCGCGGGCGGCAGCAGGGAAGCGACCGCCAGGTTGATGACGGCGGCGCTGACCATCAGGGCGCAGGCGAGGCGCAAGGTTGTGCGGACACTGTATTTCCCGGCGCTGCGTCCGGAGATCAGCGCGCCGCACATGATTCCCGCCGTTGACGGGCCGAAGAGCCAGAGAAACCCGCGTTCGCCCAGTTTCAGGTGCTCGATCAGAAAGACCGGCGCCGAGACGACATAAATGAAAAAGGCCATGAAATTGAGAGTGACCACCGCGCAAATGAACATGAAACGCGGGGAAGTGAGTACATTTCCATAAGCGCGGACAAGATAACCGAGCTTGAATGGTTGACGCTTTGCCACCGGAAGTGTTTCCGGCAGCAGCCGCAGGCAGGTCGCGAAAACCACCGCCGTGAAGGCGAAGAGAAAGTAAAAAATCGAACGCCAGCCGAACCATGAATGCAGCCAGCCGCCGATCACCGGCGCTACTGCGGGCGCCAGTGCGAACATCAGCGCGGCGGTCGACATCAGTTTCTGCGCCTGCGCGCCGTGATAGAGATCGCGGATGAGCGCGCGCCCGACAACGATTCCGGCGCCGGCGCACATTCCCTGTATTGCGCGCAGCAGCCACAGAACTTCGATTCGGGTCGCCAGTGCGCAGCCGAGCGAGGCAAAGGCAAAGAGCGCCAGGGAAACGAGGATCACGCGGCGGCGTCCGAGCGCATCGGAAATCGCGCCGTGCCACAGCGACATGATGGCGAATGGCAGGAGAAACGCGGAAAGCGTTTGTTGTACTTCGATTTTCGAGGCGGAGAGGGAACTGCCGATGGCGGCAAACGATGGCAGATAGGCGTCGATCGAGAACGGTCCGATCGCGGAAAGTGCGGCAACCGTCAATGCGATGCGCAGATGGGAAACGGGAGGATCGTCGTTCTGAGGCGAGGAGGAAGAAGGGGGTGAAAGGGGCATAAAGAATCGGAATATGAAAATGTGTTCGTAGGTTCCCCCGCCGATAGTGTACTGAGAAAAGTGGATAAAAAGAAATTTAATCGGCTTGGAATTTGACTATTTTCGCATCGTCGATGAATTCTCCTTTGTCATCGATTTCTCGTAATTGGAATCCATATTCGTGGATTCCCGAGGCGGATTTGCCGCTCTTGAGACTCCACCTTTTCATGATGCGATAACAGTGGGGAAAACGGAATGTAAAGGTCGTTGCCAATGGCAAAACATCTCCTCCTTTTATGGCCGGATTTTTATCGGCTCGAAAGCACGAGATCGCAAGAGAGGCAGGAGACAGGAATACTTTTTTAAAATGCTTCGTCTTCGCGCAGATAGCGCCATTTACCTATCGGCAAACTGCCCAGGCGAACGTTGCCGATCCGCACACGCTTCAAGCCGACGACTTTGAGGCCAACCTGTTCGCACATGCGTCGGATCTGGCGTTTTTTACCCTCACATAGGATGAAGCGCAGTTGATCGTCATTCAGCCATTCGACATGAGCCGGCCTGAGCGGTTTGCCGTCAAGGCTGAGACCGTGATTCAGGAGCGCCAGGCCATTCTCGATCAGCGTTCCGGAAACGCGCACCAGGTATTCTTTCTCGATCTTCGAGTCGTCGCCGATCAATTGTTTTGCGATACGTCCGTCTTGCGTCAGTACCAGAAGACCCGTGGAATCGATATCGAGCCGCCCGGCTGGTGCCAGACCGCGCAGGTGTCCGGAGGAAAACGTCAATGGTGATGCCTTGGGATGACGATCCGTGCCGTTATTGAGAGCGCCTTTTTTCTTTCCATGTTCATGCCATTGGCTGGCAGCCTCGATGAGGCTGGCGGCCGGCCTGAATCCGGGTTCCGGCTGGCCGGAAACGTAGCCGATGGGTTTGTGCAGCAGTATGGTGACACGGGCGTTCTGTTCGTCCCGGGCTTCCCGGCTGAGTGTGATCTTGGAGTCGGGCGCGGCACGGGCGCCGAGTTCGGTAACGCGCACGCCATTGACGAAAACCCGCCCGTGCGCGATGTGTTCGTCGGCTTCGCGGCGCGAACAGAGGCCGCGCTCGGACATCAGTTTGGAAATACGTACGCCGTCCGCGACGGGCGGTTCATCCCGTCGTGGACGCTGTGTCTGCGGCGTGGAAGATGCGGAAGATGCCGCAGATTTTCCGTTCATTTGGCCGACAGTAGCGTGACTTCAAAAACCAGTGTCGCATTGGGCGGGATGACGCCTCCGGCACCTCGCGCCCCATAACCGAGCGCCGGGGGGATGATGAGTTTGCGGACACTGCCGGGGCGCATGCCGGCAACGCCTTCTTCCCAGCCGGCGATGACTTGCCGCCGCCCCAGCGTGAAACTGAAAGGTTCGTCGCGGTCGTGGCTGGAATCGAAGTGCGCTCCGGGCTCCTGATTGTCTACAAGCCAGCCAGTGTAATGTACGGTGACGGTATCGCCATTCTGCGCCGCGTCGCCATCTCCGGGAACGAGTTCTTCGATGGTCAGACCGCTGGAAGTGTTTATGATGCTCATGAAAATGCTCCTGTGAAAATCAGGCGGAGGGTGGCACGTAGCCTTGCACTCTATCGGCGCCGTCACCGAAAAAATGCTGTTCGACCTGCTCGGCAAGGTATTTGCGGTGCGCGGGATCGGCAAGGTTGAGCCGGTTTTCGTTGATGATCATGGTCTGCATCCGCACCCACTGTTGCCAGGCTTCCTTGGAAACGCTCTCGTAAATCCGCTTGCCCAGATCTCCAGGCATCGGGGGAAAATCGAGCCCTTCGGCTTCGTGGCCGAGTTTGATGCAGTTGACGGTTCGCGCCATCGCTATTGCCTCATTCAATGAAAGGTTGAAAGGAAAGTACTGGATTATACCCGGGTGAAAAACATCACCCGGGGCTCTTGGGAAATGAGGATCGGCCCGTTTGAGAAAACGTCATATTCGTGATGTCTCTGTTTTTCGGGTCAGAAATCGAATGCCACGAGAGTTGCCACGCCGGTTAGAATGAAAAGTACGGCGGCAACCCAGCGGATAGTGCGCAAAGGCAGATATTGCGCGAGTTTTTCACCAACGAGTACCGCGGGAATGTTGACTGCCAGCATACCGAGCGTGGTTCCGACGACGACCCAGAACAGCGCACTCTCGAAACGTGCCCCCAGAGCCACGGTCGCAACCTGGGTTTTGTCGCCCATTTCGGTGAGGAAAAAAGCCACCATGGAGGTAAAAAAGGCACTGGCGTGACTGGCCCGGGGCATGTCCTTTTCATCGAGCGTGTCGGGCTTCAGGGTCCATATTCCGAAAACGATAAAGGCGCCACCCGTGACCCAACGCAGTACCTGCGGTGAAAGCTCGGTGGCGATCAGTGCGCCGACGGTGCCGGCAAGCGCATGATTGAGCAGCGTGGCGGTGAAAATACCGGCAATGATCGCCCACGGACGACGCAGGCGCGCGGATAACACAAAGGACAGGAGTTGGGTTTTATCGCCGATTTCGGCGATGGCAACGAGCAGGAAAGAGGTGAGAAATGCTTCGAAAGTCATAAAAATATGGAATTCAGGACGAAACAGGTGGGGCATTGTAGAGAAAAATGGATAAAAACGGCTGCTTGGCTGTTCAGCCGTTGCTCCGCCCTTTTTCATGGCGGGAAAACGTTATTGTTTTCTGTTCTGTCTATTCTTCCAGTGTCAGAATCAATTGCCCTGCTTCCAGCGGTTGGCCCGGAGCGACGAAGATCTCGACGACTTTTCCGGCGCGGGGGGAGGGGATATCGAGGGCGATTTTCCCGGTTTCGAGGCTCAATATATTGTCATCGCATTTTAACTCGTCGCCGGGCCGGACATACACTTCAAGCACGACCACATCGCCGCTGGCGCAGGCGCCGCAGCTTTCCCAGCATTCCGGGTATTTCGGCATGCGTACTTCGTGTAATGACATGGTCGTTGGCGTCAAATAAGCATTGCGAGTAGAAAGAGAACAAAAAAGGCCGCGTTGCGGCCTTTTTTGTTGAAGAACTACTTCCGCGATTAATAGTAGCCCATCTTCTTTGCCGCTTCCGCCAGATCGGAACGGAAATTGGGGTGAGCGATGGAAATCAGTTCGCGGACACGCTGCTTGACCGGCTTGCCGTAGAGCTGGGCG
>JAVBTC010000005.1:0-52239 GCA_031556405.1 Rhodocyclaceae bacterium | reverse complement strand
CGGCCAGAAAATCTTCATCACCTACGGCGACCACAACATGACGGATAACATCATCCATCTCGTGCTCGCCAGAACGCCGACGGCGCCCGAAGGCGTCAAGGGCATTTCGCTCTTCGTCGTGCCCAAATTCATGGTCAACGCCGACGGTTCGCTCGGCAAGCGCAACGATGCCTATTGCGTCTCGATCGAACACAAGCTCGGCATCCATGCCAGCCCGACCTCGGTGATGGCTTTCGGCGACAACGGCGGTGCCATCGGCGAACTGGTCGGCGAGGAAAATCGCGGTCTCGAATACATGTTCATCATGATGAACGCCGCGCGCTTTGCCGTTGGTCTCGAAGGGCTGGGTATTTCCGAACGTGCCTATCAGCGCGCTGTGAATTACGCCAAGGAACGCATCCAGGGGCCGGAAGCGGGTGCCAAGAGCAAGGAAAAGGTCGCCATCGTCAAACATCCGGACGTGCGCCGGATGCTGATGGAAATGCGCGCCCAGACCGAGGCCATGCGCGCGCTCGCCGCCGTCGTCGCGGTGCAGCACGATGCCGCGCAGAAACATCCGAATGAAGAAGAGAAGAAACGCAGCCAGGCATTTGTCGACCTGATGATTCCCGTCGTCAAGGGCTGGTTCACCGAAAACGGCATCCAGATCGCTTCTACCGGTATCCAAGTGCATGGCGGCATGGGTTTCATCGAGCAGACCGGCGCTGCACAGCATTTGCGCGACTCGCGTATCGCCGCAATCTATGAGGGAACCACCGGTATCCAGGCCAACGACCTGATCGGGCGCAAAATGGCGCGCGAAGGCGGTGCCACGATCAAGGCTGTCATCGCGCAAATGCGTCAGACCGAAGCTGAACTGGGCAAATTCAAGGGTGAGGACTTTGCCGCGATCCAGAAACGCCTGAAAACGGGCATCGATGCTGTTGCAGCGGCTGCCGATTGGATCGTCGCCACTTACGGTCCGGACATCCGCGCTGCCCTGTGCGGCGCCGTGCCGTTCCTGAAGCTGCTTGGAACCGTGGCCGGCGGCTGGCAGATGGCGCGTGCCGCGATGATTGCGCAGGCGAAAATCGACGCCGGTGACAAGGATCCGTTCTATCCGGCCAAGGTCGCCACGACGCGTTTCTACGCGGATCACTTCCTGACGCAGGCCCCGATGTTCTCCGAAATCATTACGGCAGGTTCCGTCGGCACATTGGCATTGGATGAAGCGGCGTTCTGATCCGGACGACGCTCTGCAACATGAAAAAACCCGCCTCGAGAAACCAGGCGGGTTTTTTTACCTGTCATCGGCCATCGTCATGCTGTAGGGAATCTTATGGTTTTATCCTGCAAGTGAAACGTATCCGACACACCAGATCAAATTCCGGACTTCCGGGCCGGTCAGCCATTCCAGCAGTGATTCAGCCTCGGAGTTGCGCGGCCGCGCAATGACCGCTTCGAAGCCGACTACGCGGTAACGGTTGTCTTTTTCCACTATGAACGGTAGATTGGCGCCCGGAATTTTTCTGAAAATCGCCGGATCATCCGGCTTTGAACGAACGTCGCATGGTACCTGCGCATGAATGAACAACTTTTTCTCCTGATCAACGCCGCGCCGGGGCTTTCCTCCGCGCAATTGCTGTTCGCCGTGTTCATCGCCAAGGGACTGGTTTACCTTGCTCCGCTCATGCTTTTAGGTGTCTGGCTGACCGGGAACGAAGCGGGCAGGCGCGAAGTGTTGCAGGTGATTTATGCTGTAGTGGTTGCATTGGCCTGCGCCTGGCTGATCCGGTATTTTTTTCCTCATCCACGCCCGTTCATGATCGGATTGGGGCAGCAATACCTCGAACATGAACCCACGTCGAGTTTCCCCAGCAACCACGCCACGTTTTTATTCACTGTCGCGGTCGCCTGCCTGGCTGGCCGGAGACTGAGGGTGCTAGGGGGATGGTTTTTGCTTTTTGCCTTTTTGGTGGGATGGAGCCGCATTTTCCTGGGCGTGCACTTCCCGTTCGATATTTCCGGCGGTCTGATACTGGCGCTGGTTAGCGTATCTATTGTCAGGCTGGCGTACCGATGGAGCGACAGTATTTTGTCGACGGCGGTTTTACATGCTTACGACAGAATTTTTGCCCGCTTTGGAAAGTGAATCGTTGCCGCGATTTTGTTCCGCCGTCAGTCCCAATCCCAAGCGCCACGTTTGAAATCGTAAACATAGGGACGGAAATAGGAGAAGGTAGGGGTGTAAAACAAAGAGAGTCTGTCTTCTATGCGGGAGTACCCTGAAAATCCCAGGTTACCTCGCATTTCCTGATGATCGATACCGATTTCGGCCAGGTTTTCCGGGTAACGTCCATGAGCAGCCGAAAAATTCCTGATTGCGATGGCAATTCCGTCGGCGTAGTTACGGGCTGCAACGTAATGGGCATATTCCGCTCCAAGGGCCGTAAAAAATGCTATGGTCCAAACGAAAATACGTGCCAGATGGGTTTTTCTTGTTTCAGGATGGCGAATGGCACGATCGATGCTGATGATCATCCATAGTACCAGTGGAAAGAACGCTAAAAGAACAACGCACCCGGCGTGAAGCGGAATCAAGACAAACGCAAAGACCGTGGCGGCGATTGCCGCTGGATAGATTTTCTTTTTCTTCGGGGCTTCAGTCATTTTCTAAATAAAAATTAATTTACGCACATAAATTACTACACAAGCGAAGTTAAATTTAATTCATTAATTGGAATTTTGAGGTTGATCTGATCTGGCAATGGTTGAAAGCGTAAACAAAAAAACGGAGCCTGTGACGGCTCCGTTTCAATGCCTGATTTCCCTTGGGAATTACTGCTTTGCAGCCTTGATATCGCCTTCGGCGCCGATGCCGAGCATGTAGCCGAGCGACACGTAGTGGAAACGGCCCCCGGTGTGGCCGCTGTGGATGGCGAAGCCGACCGGGACGGCTTTGCCTTCGGCCAGCGCAACGTCGCCCTGACCACCGGTCATTTTGCGGGTGAACGTCACCGTCCAAGTATCGCCCTTCTTCTCGCCGGTGGCGGCTTGCAGCGCGGTGCCGCCTTCCATGACGCGGGAGTCGGCAACGTGGCCGTCAACCTTCGCGCCGCCTCCGCCGCTGCGCCATTGAATCAGATCGTAGAAAACGCCGCCGCCGAGGTTGGCGCCTTCGACGTGTTTGGTTTTCTTGTCGTCGGCGCCGGGCATCGTGCGCGCATCGGCGTGGCAGGTTTGCCAGCAGCCGACCTGCGAGGCGAGCGGCACTTTGTCGCCGGCGAACATGACGGAGACTTTCATCTCGTTGTCCTTATCCAGCTTTTCTCCGGATTCGGCGGGTGCTTTGAACGTGAGGCGCAGATAGAGTTGATCCTTGTCGTAGGCAGCCTGCACCGCGACCGGGAACATCGCCGTCTTTGGCATGCCTTTCGGTTCGAGATCCTTGCCGATACGGGCCATGTCGAAATTCAGCGAACCTTTTTCCTCGTGGCAGCCGACGCAGGTTTCACCCTTGCGCAGGCCGGTGGTGCCGCTGTGGTCGGATTTTTTCTTGATCCATTCGATCGGCGTCACGCCGACGTGGGCGACGGTGACGTCACGCTTCGGCACTTTGTTCCAGTCAGGCGCGGCATAGGCTGCCTGGGCACCGAAGAGGACAAAGGCTCCGGCGAGCGCGCCGGCAAGCGGTTTGAATGTGGTGATGACGAATTTGTCCATCTTTTGCTTCTCCTTCTCCAATTGGATAAACGCAATAGTGACGCAACAACAATTACCTATGTAAATCAATAATCAGGGTTGGCCGGAAAGCGGGGCGGGGGTTACCACGCCTCGTCTTCCTCTTCATCTTCCTTCATGCCCTTCGGCTTGTGGTGCGCGATGCCCTTGTGGCAGTCGATACAGGTCTGGTTGTCCTTCTTGCCGATTTCGTGCATCTTCGCGCCACGTTTTTTCTGCTTTTCCGTGTTCATGCCGTCGAAGGAATGGCAGTTGCGGCATTCGCGCGAATCGGAGGCTTTCATCCGCGCCCATTCGTTCTCGGCCATTTGCAACCGGTGCGCCTCGAATTTTTCCGGGGTATCGATGACGCCGGTGATCTTGCCCCACACTTCCTTGCTCGCCTTGATCTTGCGGATCATTTTATAGCCCCAGGATTTCGGGACATGGCAGTCGGAACAGATGGCACGAACGCCGGTGCGGTTGGAGTAATGGATGGTCTGTTTGTATTCCTGGTAAACCGTATCGCGCATTTCGTGGCAGGAAATGCAGAATTCCAGTTCGTTGGTAGCTTCCAGCGCGGTGTTGAAGCCGCCCCAGAAGACGATGCCGGCGACGAAGCCGACAGTCAGTAACGTCAATAGTGAATATTTCACGCTTGGCCGGCGCAGCTTGGCCCAGAGTCCGCGAATGCCGCCTTCCTTCATGCCCTGATTCTCCCGTTCGCTGTTTTGGATTCCCTGCCCTGGATTTCATATTCAGGCTTATTCGCCGAATCGCTGCTTAAAGTTACATCTAAGCGCTTCATTGTGCGGAGCAACAATCTTCGCGCAATGCGTTTTAGTCCATACAGGTGAAAAAGAGTCTAGTCAGGCACAGGCCGAGGCTGTTTGATTTATCTTAAGTTTGTATCGTTTTCAGCATTGTTCCGTGGCGGTTTGGAGACAGTTTCGGGATGCATCCTGGTTATTTGCTCTTTTCCGCCGTCCCCTTTTCGCTTTCTTTTTTGCCTTCTTTCTTGTTTTTTTCCGCGCGCAATTGAGCCAGCGCGTCGGTGACGGCCTTCGCTTCCTCGGAATCGGAGGGAAGCAGTTTCAGGAGACGTTCGAAATAGCCCGTGCTGGCGTCGAAATCTTCACGTTCGCCCGCCGCGAGTGCTGCCAGCAGTAACCCTTTTTCCGTATCCGGCGCGAGTTTCAGCGCCTGGTCGATCAGTTCGGCGGGTTTTCCGGAGAAGCTTTGCTGCGTGGCGGCCAGCGATTCGGCATAATCGAGCAGGGTGTCGGCATCGGGAGGCGTTTCCGGCGGCAGATGCGCGAGCAGTTGTTCGTAAGCCTGTACCGCTTCCGGATAGCGCTCCAGCGCGCGATAGGAGCGCGCGAGCATGCGCCAGCCGGTGACGTCGTCCGGGGTTTCCCGCATCCGTTGCGCCAGCCGTTCCACCATTTCCTCGATCTGCCCGGCGGAAAACGGCGCCTGCTGCGCCGGCGGTTGGGTGTTGGCCGGGTCGAGCGCCTTGGTGTTGCCGATCCAGGCGTAGCAGGCGGCGGCGAACAGGGGCAGGAAGAAAATCAGCGCCCAGGCCGTGCCCCGCGCCGGATTGTTCACCGGTACCGTGCCGGCGGCGCCTTCGCCTCCTGCATCTTCCCCGTCGTTTTGCACCGCTGCGGGTGTTTCTCCGGAAGCGGTTTCCTCGAGCAGGCGGTTTTCCAGTTCCAGCGTGGCCGGGTCGAAGTTCTCGGCGGAAAGCATTCCTTCCGTACGCTCGCGTTCCAGTTCGGCGAACTGGTCGCGGAAAATTGCCAGGTTCGTGGCCTGGTTCGTCGCGGTCCGATCAACGCGAGCGGTGGCACGACGACGCAGAAGCGGCAGCAGCAGGATGGCGAGCGCAACGACGGTCAGAAGCGCCGCGATGAGAATGAATCCGGGCATGGGGTTATTCCTTCGGCGGCGCGTTGGGGGTGTCGGATGCCACGCGCAGCAACGCTTCCGCTTTCCGTTGTTCTTCGGGACTGAGTTCCTTTTCCGCTGCCAGAGTCCGGTTGCGGCGGCGCAAGGTGATGACCAGCGCGGCCAGCGCGACGATGAAGAGCAGTCCGGGGCCGAACCAGAGCAGCAATGTCGCGCCTTCCAGCGGCGGACGGTAGAGCACGAAGTCGCCGTAGCGGGTGACCATGAAATCCTTGATATCCTCATCGGATTTGCCGTCGTGGATCATGCTGCGGATCTCACGCCGCAGGTCGACGGCGAGATCGGCGTTGGAATCGGCGATGCTCTGGTTCTGGCAGACGAGGCAGCGCAATTCCTCGGAGAGGGAGCGCAGGCGCTTTTCCGCCACCGGGTCGTCGGAGAGCGGCGCGGCATCCTTCGCCGGCGCGGCGAGCGGGAACGCCAGCAGACAGCAGGCCAGCGCGATGGCGATAGTTTTCAGAACGGTCGTTGAAGTCATCGTGTTCCTTGTCTTTATCCTTGCCCTTGCCTTTTTTCCAGGAGCGGCATGATTTTTTCCTTCACCACTTCTTCGGTCAGCGGGCCGATGTGCTTCATGCGGATGATGCCTTCCTTGTCGATCAGGTAGGTTTCCGGAACGCCATAGACGCCGTAATCGATGCCGACCCGGCCGTCGATGTCGAGCACGGTCAACTGGTACGGGTCGCCGCGTTGGGCGAGCCAGGCGCGGGCGCGTTTTTGCGCCAGGGCCATTTCGGCGTCCGCGTCGAGCTTGTCGGCGTTGAGTTCAGTATCGCCGCGCACTTCCTTGTAGTTGAAGCCGATGATCGGCAGCGTTCCGTCCTTCGCCAGCCGGACCAGATAGGGGTGTTCGACGCGGCAGGAAACGCACCACGAGGACCAGACGTTCAGCAGCCAGACCTTGCCCTTCATATCATGCGGCGAGAAGTGTTTGACTGGAGCTTCACCTTCCTTGCCCGCGCCGTTCGCATTGTCCGCCGCGCTCAATACCGGCAGGCTGAATTCCGGCGCCGGTTTGCCGATGAACGGCGAAGGAACTTCGTGTGGGTCGAGGTTCAGCCCGATGCCGAGAAACACGGCGAGGATGATGAAAACGATGAGCGGCCAGAGGAATTTATTCATGCGGATTGCACCGGTTGTGTCGCCGAAATGGAGGGTTTGGCGATGGAAGCACCAGCCTTGACGCGGTAGCGGCGGTCGCAGACGCTGATGAATCCGCCCAGTGCCATCAGCAGGCAGCCGCCCCAGATCCAGTTGACGAAAGGTTTGTGATAGACACGCACCGCCCATTCGCCATTGAGATTTTTACGGTCGATCGGTTCTCCGAGCGAAATATAGAGGTCGCGCAGAAAACCGCTGTCGATCGCCGTTTCGGTCATGGGCATGCCGGAAGCGTTGTAGATGCGCTTTTCGGGATGCATGCGGCGCATCGTCCTGCCGTTTTTCAGAATTTCGACGTCGCCGACGAGCGCGATATAGTTCGGCCCCTTCGCTTCGCGCACGCCGAGGAATTTGAACTGGTAGCCGCCGACCTCGACCGTATCTCCCGGTCCCATTTTCACGTCCTTCTCGGTCTCGTAGCCCTTGACCATCGTGACGCCGATGATGAACGCGGCGATGCCCAGATGCGCCAGATGCATGCCCCAGAAGGTTTTCGGCTGTGCGAGCAGCGCCGCGAGGAACGGGCGTCCGGCGCGCGTGGCGCGGACGCGGGCGATGAAGTTGAGCACTGCCGTCAGTACGATCCAGAATGCCAGCAGGAGGCCGAGCGCAACCAGCGGCGACCAGTGATCGAGCGTCAGCGGCAGCAGCAGCGCTACCAGCGCGGCGGTGACGAAAGCCCAGCGCAGGAGGCGCGTGAGCTCGGCAAAACTTGCTTCTTTCCAGCGCGCGAACGGTCCGACGCCGATCAGGAAGACCACCGGCACCATCAGCGTGCCGAAGACGGTATTGAAATACGGCGCCCCGACCGAGAGTTTCTTGCCCAGCGCCGAGGCGATCAACGGCGAGAGCGTGCCGATCAGCACCGTCGCGCAGACGACGACGAGCATGACGTTGTTGGTCAGAAGCAGCGATTCGCGCGAGAGCAGCGCGAAACGTCCGCCCAGTCCGACTTTCGGTGCGCGCCAGGCGAAAAGCAGCAGCGAGGCGCCGATCACGGCGACGAGGAAGGCGAGGATGAAGACGCCGCGCCTGGGGTCGGTGGCGAACGCATGCACCGACGTGAGTACGCCGGAACGGACGAGGAAGGTGCCCAGGAGCGAGAGGGAAAAGGCGCCGATGGCGAGCATCACGGTCCAGTTCTTGAAACTGCCGCGCTTTTCCGTCACCGCCAGCGAATGGATCAGCGCGGTGCCGATCAGCCAGGGCATGAAGGAGGCGTTTTCCACCGGGTCCCAGAACCACCAGCCGCCCCAGCCCAGTTCGTAATAGGCCCACCACGATCCCATCGCGATGCCGAGCGTGAGGAAGATCCACGCCACCATCGTCCATGGCCGCGACCAGCGCGCCCAGGCGGCATCGAGCTGGCCGGAGAGCAGGGCGGCGATGGCGAACGCGTAGGCGATCGAGAATCCGACATAGCCCATGTACAGGAGCGGCGGATGGATCACCAGCCCCGGATCCTGCAGGAGCGGATTCAGGTCGCTGCCTTCGGGCAGCCCCGGCAGTTGCCGTTCGAACGGATTGGAGGTGAACAGGATGAAGAGCAGGAAGCCGACGCTGACCAGCCCCAGTGTGCCGAGCACGCGTGCCACCATCGCTTCCGGCAATTGCCGCGAGAGCAGCGAGACGGCGAACGTCCACCAGGACAGGAGCAGCACCCACAGCAGCAGCGAGCCTTCGTGTCCGCCCCAGACGGCGGCGATCCGGTATTGCAGCGGCAGCAGTGAATTCGAATGATTGGCGGTATAGGCGACGGAGAAATCGTTGTCGACGAAGGCCCAGGTCAGGCAGCAGAAGGAAAAAGTGACCAGGAATGCCTGTGTCTGCGCCGTCGGCCGTGCCAGCGCGATCCATGCCTGGTTGCCGCGATGTGCGCCGATGAGAGGCAGGATGCCCTGTACGAGCGCCACGGCGAGCGCGAGGATCAGGGCGAATTGTCCGAGTTCGGGGATCATGAGAAATCGCTCTCTGCGGAAAAGGCGGAAGGAGAGAAAAAAACGAAGGAAGTAATTGCCGGGAATTCCGTCATTGCCGCAACGTCTCTTCCGCCTTGTTCCGCGCCGCGCGCGCATGCGCGTCGCCGACGGCCTGCGCCGCTTCCGGCGGCATGTAGTTTTCGTCGTGCTTGGCCAGCACTTCGCTGGCAACGAAGAGGCCGTCGTCGTTCAGTTTGCCCTGCGCGACGACGCCTTTGCCTTCCTTGAAGAGATCGGGAAGGATGCCCTTGTAGGCCACGGACATGTCGCGTTCGGTGTCGGTGACGACGAAACGCATGGTGACGCCGTCGGCGCCGCGTTGCAGCGAACCTTCCTTGACCATGCCGCCGATGCGGAACGCGCGTCCCTGCGGCGCCTTGCCTTGGGCGACGTCGGTGGGCGAAAAGAAAAAGACGAGATTGCTGTTGAATGCGTTCAGCACCAGCGCGACGATGACGCCGAGTACCGCCAGCCCGCCGAGAATGAGCGCAATCCGTTGATGCCGTGCCTTCATGATTGCCCTTCCGTTTCAAGAGTTGCCGCTGCCGCAGTCGTTGCCGCCATATCTCGTTCGGCACGGTTTTCGGCATTCAGTTGCCGCTTCAGCCGGGCGACCAGCAATTGCCGGCGGCGGCGCAGCAATAAAGGTTCGGCGATCACGATCAGCGCCGTGACGGAAAACGATCCCCAGACGTAGAGCGCATAGCCGCCCATCGCCAGAAAATCGGAAAAGCTGTTCCAGTACATCTACGCGGATTCCTTTTGCAACAACAGGTTTTTGACCCACTCCGTGTGGCGCTCGCGTTCGAGCATGATGCAGCGCACGCGCATCAGCGCCATCGCGATCGAATACATCCAGAAGGCGAGCGCCATCAGGAGCATGCCCCAGAGCATGACCGCGGCCATCGACGGCGATTTGGTCAGCGACACGGAAGCGCCCTGGTGCAGCGTGTTCCACCACTGCACGGAAAAATAGATGATCGGCACGTTGACGACGCCGACCAGGAGCAGTATCGCGCCCGCCTTGTCGGCGCGGCGCGGATCGTCGATCGCCGCCTGCAGCGCGATGAAGCCGATGTAAAGAAAGAGCAGGATCAGCGAGGAGGTCAGGCGCGCGTCCCACACCCACCACGTGCCCCACATCGGCTTGCCCCACAGGGCGCCGGTCCATAGCGACAGAAAGGCGAACAGCGCGCCCGTCGGCGCCAGCGCGGAAGCCATCATGCCCGAGAGCCGCGTGTTAAATGCCAGCCCGATACCGGCCCAGAATGCCATCACAAGATAGATGAACATCGACATCCACGCTGCCGGGACGTGTATGAAGATGATCCGGTAGCCTTCGCCCTGCTGCGCATCGATCGGCGCGACGAACAGACCCAGCCACAGGCCGGCGGCGCCGAAGAGCGCGGCAAGCACGGCGAAAACGGGAATCATCCGGCCCGCGAGCGGGTAGAAGCGTTGCGGCGCGGCGAATTTAAACAGAATCTCGTTCAAGGTCAGCCTATTGGTTCTAAATAATACTTAAATAACAATTTGTTGAAATTACCTACAGTAGCCGGTCTTCAAAAAACAATTTTTTCAAAACTGGAATTTATACCTTGTCCTGCAATTCCATTTTCACTCCAGCGCAATCCGCAATGCCGCCGCCGCCGCCCAGGGGGCGAAGAAGACGCCGGCCAGCGTCAGCGCGCCGAGAATCGAGAAATGCACGCCGGTGGAAAGTCCGGAACTGGCCGCGTCCACCGCACCGGCTCCGAAAATCAGCACCGGAATATACAGGGGCAGCACCAGAAGCGACAACAATACCCCACCGCCGCGCACGCCGAGCGTCAGCGCCGCGCCGATCGCGCCGACGCCGGAAAGCGCCGGTGTGCCGACCAGGACCGACAGGGCCAGCACGCCCAATATATCCGGCTCGAGATCGAATTGCAGACCGAGCACGGGCGTGAGCAGGGCCAGCGGCAGGCCGGACACGAGCCAGTGCGCGATCACCTTGCCGAGCACGGAAAGCGCCAGCGGCTGCGGCGACAATGCCAACTGCTCCAGCGTGCCGTCCTGGTAATCGTCGGCAAAAAGCCGCGGCAGCGACAGCATCGTCGCCAGCAACGCGCCGATCCACAGCACCCCCGGCGCCAGGCGGCGCAGGATTTCCGGTTCCGGGCCGATGCCGAGCGGAAACAGGCTGGCGACGATGACGAAAAAGAACAGCACCGACACGATGTCGGCGCGCCGGCGCAAGGCCAGCTTCAAATCGCGGGAAACGACGGCGCCGATCACGAGAGCGACAACTCGCGCATCGCCGCGGCGGGAATGCGCACTTCCTGATGCGTCGTCAGAACCGCCAGGCCGCCGCGCTGCAAGTGCGCGCCGATCAGCCCGGAAAGCCATTCCACCGCCGCCGTGTCGAGAGCGACGAAAGGTTCGTCCAGCACCCACAGCGCGCGGCGCTCGTGCACCAGCCGGGCAAGCGCGACGCGGCGCTTCTGCCCCTGAGACAGGTACTTGCACGGCAGATCCTCGTAGCCGGAAAGTCCGACGACGGCGAGGGCGGAAAGTGCTCCCTCCGCGCCTTCCACACTTTCCTTCTCCAGTGCTTCGCCCGCCAGATGCGCCGAGGCGAGCAGATTTTCGAGCGGCGTCAATTCCTCCTTGATCGCATTCTTGTGCCCGAGATAGCACAGCGATTCCCGGAATTCCGCCGCTGTCCGCGCAATGGACTGTCCGCGCCAGCGGATCTCGCCCGCCTCGGGCATCGCCAGCCCGCACAGAATGCGCAGGAGGCTGGTCTTTCCCGAGCCGTTCCTGCCCAGCACGTGCAGCGCCTCGCCGCCGTCCAGCCGGAATTCCAGGCCCGCGAACAACCGGCGCTCGCCGCGCACGCATTCGAGATTTACCGCTTCCAGCATGTGAGAGATTCGGGAGTCGTGAAAAAACGGGATGGCGCTCGAAGCGCGCTGCATACCGGAAAGCGCGCGGAAAGCGCGAAAAACGTCCGGCGTTGCCGTCATCCTTGGCGGAAAAAATTGTGGGAATTGTGGAAACTGTGAAAAAACAATGGAAAAGGTATTGTGAACGCGCCAGTTTAGCCGCTGATTGATAAGAATCAAAGAGCGGGGAAGAAGGGGCAAGGCGCGGGGAAAAGCATGGAGCCGGAAAAAACGCAGGAATTACCGGAGGATACGGCAAGGCATAATCTTTATTTGATATCGAAATCGCGCTAATCTACTCGCTTTTATCCAAAAAGGCCGCTGAAAAGGCTACTGAAAAGATCGGCATGCGACCGACGCCGGTTATGCCGTCCACCAAACGCGGGGGCGGCCAGTTTTAATTCTGCAAGCATAGAAAGAAGATTAATGGAAAAGGATCTGCGCGACGCGGCGCTCGAATACCATTGCAAGCCCACTCCCGGAAAAATCTCCGTACAACCGACCAAGGGACTGACCAACCAGCGCGATCTCGCGCTCGCCTATTCCCCCGGCGTCGCCGCGCCGTGCGACGCGATCGTCGCCGATCCGGCCAGCGCCAGCCTTTACACCTCGCGCGGCAATCTCGTCGGCGTCATCACCAACGGCACCGCGGTGCTCGGGCTGGGCAACATCGGCCCGCTCGCGGCCAAGCCGGTGAGGGATGGCAAGGGCTGTCTCTTAAAGAAATTTGCCGGCATCGACGTCTTCGACATCGAACTCAACGAAAACGACCCGGACAAGCTGGTCGACATCATCGCCGCGCTGGAACCGACGCTCGGCGGCATCAACCTTGAAGACATCAAGGCGCCGGAGTGTTTCTACATCGAGAAAAAGCTGAAGGAGCGGCTCAATATCCCGGTCTTTCACGACGATCAGCACGGCACCGCGATCATTTCCGCCGCCGCGATGTTGAATGCGCTGAAGATCATCGGCAAGAAAATCGACACGGTAAAAGTCGTCTGTTCCGGTGCCGGCGCCGCCGCCATCGCCTGTCTCGATCTCTGGTGCAAACTGGGCATCCGGCGCGAGAACGTCACCGTCTGCGACTCCAAGGGCATCATTCATCACGGGCGCGATGCCGAAATGGAACCGAACAAGGCGCGTTACGCACAGCAGACCGAAGCGCGGACGCTGGCCGAGGCGCTGGTCGGCGCCGATATCTTCCTCGGTCTTTCCACCGCCGGCATCCTGAAGGCCGAGATGCTCAAGGACATGGCGCAGCGGCCGCTGATTTTCGCGCTCTCCAACCCGATACCGGAAATCATGCCGGAACTGGCGCGCGCCACGCGCCCGGACGCGATCATCGCCACCGGTCGTTCCGACTACCCGAACCAGGTCAACAACGTCCTGTGCTTTCCCTTCATTTTCCGCGGCGCGCTCGACGTCGGCGCGACGCAGATCACCGAGGAAATGAAGCTCGCCTGCGTGTATGCCATCGCCGCGATGGCCGAGGAGGAAGTCGACGACGAAGTGGCGCATGCCTACCCGGATGAGGCGCTCATCTTCGGGTCGGAATATCTGATTCCGAAACCGTTCGATTCGCGCCTGATCGTCAAGATCGCGCCCGCGGTGGCGCAGGCCGCGATGGAATCCGGCGTCGCCACGCGCCCGATCGAGGATCTTGCCGCCTACCGCGAGAAACTCTCCGAATTCGTCTATCACACCGGCGTCGGCATGCGCAGCATGTTCTTTGCCGCGAAACAGCAGCAGCCGAAAAAACGCATCGTTTACGCCGAGGGCGAGGACGAGCGCGTCCTGCGCGCGGCACAGATCGTGATCGAGGAAAAGCTTGCGCGGCCGATTCTGATCGGCCGGCCGCAGGTAATCGAGCAGCGCCTGAAGAAAATCGGCCTCAAGATCCGCCCCGAAACGCATTTCGACATCGTCAACCCGGAACAGGACGAACGCTACCGCGAATCGTGGCAGGCGTATTACAGAATCATGGCGCGGCGCGGCGTCACGCCGGAGATCGCCAAGACCTCGCTGCGGCGCGACACCACGCTGATCGGCGCGATCCTGCTTCATCTCGGCCATGCCGATGGGCTGATCTGCGGCACCGGCGGCGAGTATGCCGCGCATCTCAAGGTCGTTTCCGACGTGATCGGCAAGCGTTCCGGCACCAGCGTCTTCGCGGCGCTGAACTATCTGATGCTGCCCGGACGCACGCTGTTCATCTGCGATACCCACGTCAATGAAAATCCGAACGCCGATGAACTGGTCGACATCACGATCATGGCCGCCGAAGCGGTGCGCCGTTTCGGCATTCACCCGAAAGTCGCTCTGCTTTCCTATTCCAACTACGGTTCCTCGGCTTCCGCCTCGCCGCTGAAAATGAGCCGCGCCGCCGCGCTGCTGCTGGCACGCGACCCCGATCTGGAAATGGACGGAGAAATGCACGGCGACGCCGCGCTGTCGGAAACGATCCGCGCCACCGTCAATCCCTCCTCGCCGCTGAAGGGCGAAGCGAACCTGCTCGTGATGCCGAACATCGACGCCGCGAACATCGCCTACAACCTCCTGAAGATCACCGGTGGCGAAGGCGTCTCGATCGGCCCCGTGCTGCTCGGCGCGGCCAAGCCAGTGCACATCCTCACCTCCACTGCGACCGTGCGCCGCTTGGTCAACATGACCGCGCTGGCGGTTACCGGCGTGGGGAATAGATGATTTGGATGGTTATGGGATGCAATATTCCATATTTATTTAAATAATATGTGTTGTATGTAGTGATATTGAGCTAGTAATTAATTTTGAATTTAGAAAAAACTGCCTTGAAAAAGCCTTCTTCGGAAGGCTTTTTTATTTCAGATACGAGCGCAGCACGCCGACGACTTGTTCCATATCCTCGGCGCGTTGTTTCGGAGTTAGATTCTCCTGCCCCAGATGTTCCCGCAGGTGCCCTTCCAGGACTTCGGCCATCAGGCCGTTGACCGCGCCCCGGACCGCGGCGATTTGCTGCAATACCGCCAGGCATTCGGTTTCTTCGTTCAGCGCTTTTTCCAATGCCTCGGTCTGGCCTTTGATGCGGCGGACCCGCGCCAGGAGTTTTTTCTTGTCTCGAATGGTGTGCGCCATGGTTGCCTACTTTTCCTGACAAACAATACTGGGGTATAGTATATCAGCCGTTTTCCCGGGACGAAACGATCATGACGCTTTCTTCAACCGCCGCTGGACAGGAACACACGCACGTCTTCGACGAAGGCAACCCGCTTGCCGAGCGCAACACCCGCCGCGCCGTTTTTCTCACCGCCGTGACGATGGTCGTGGAAATCGCGGGTGGCACGATCTTCAATTCGATGGCGTTGCTGGCGGATGGCTGGCACATGAGTTCCCATGTGCTGGCGCTCGGCCTCTCCGCGCTCGCGTATGCCTTTGCCCGGCGCTTCGCGCGCGATTCCCGGTTTACCTTCGGCACCTGGAAAATCGAAATCCTGGGCAGCTACACCAGCGCGATTTTTCTGCTCCTGATCGCGGGGCTGATGCTTTTTCATTCCGCCGAGCGGTTGATTGCTCCGGTGCCGATCCACTACGACCAGGCTATCGTCATCGCCATGCTCGGGCTGGCGGTCAATCTGGCCTGCGCGTGGCTGCTGAAGGACGGGCACGGCCATGGCCACCATCATGGAGCGCATGGGGCGGACCACGATCGTCACGCTCATCATCGCGCCCACCACCGCGCTCATCACCGCGACCTGAACCTGCGTTCCGCCTATCTGCACGTACTCGCGGACGCGGCGACTTCCGTGCTCGCCATCGTCGCGCTGACCGGCGGCAAATACTGGGGTGCCGTCTGGCTGGACCCGGTCATGGGCATCGTCGGCGCGGGGCTGGTTTCGGTCTGGGCCTATGGACTGCTGCGCGATTCCGGGCGCGTGCTGCTCGACGCGGAGATGGATGCACCCGTCGTCGCCGAAATCAGGGAAGTCATCGCCGCCGGTCCGGAACGGGCGCGGATCGTCGATCTGCACGTCTGGCGCGTCGGCCGGGGGAAATACGCCTGTATCCTGAGTCTCGTCACGGATGAGGATGCCGCGCCGGAAGTTTTCCGGCGCCGGCTGGGCGTGCACGAGGAACTCGTGCATATCACCGTCGAAGTGAACAAGGCGGCGGCGCTTCCGCATTGTTCGCATTGAGCGCGGTGCCGCGCCCGATCCTGCATCCGTGGAAAGAACGGTTTACATCGTCGGCGCCTGCGCGCCCGCCTGCACCAATTGCCACTCGATTTCCATTCGCAGTTGCGGCTCCAGCCGCAATTTTTCCGCCAGCGAATCGAGATACATCTTTTCGCGCGCGTTCTGCTCGTCGATGACGACCAGGCTGGCTAGGTAGATTTCCGCCGCCATTTCAGGCGAGGCGGCCAGCGCGGCGACCTGGGCGACGTCGAGCGGCTTGCGGATTTCCTGCTGTACCCACGTCACCGTTTCCGCATCGCCGAGCCGGTCCGTCTGTTCGTTGATCATCTGCCGCTCGCGTTCGTCGAAATGGCCGTCGGCCTTCGCGGCGGCGACGATTGCCACCAGCATCGCGCGGCTGTGGTCTTCCAGTTGTGCCGCCGGCAAGGCGTCGAATTCCAGCGCGGCCCGTTGCGGTTGCTGCAACTGCTGCGGCTGTTGCGGGATATGCTGCGTCGGAGCACCGGCGGGCTGGTTCTTGTTCGCCTGCCAGTTGCGGTAGGCGCTGATCGCGATGGCGCCCAGCGCGGCGGCTCCGCCGTAGGCCGCGACCTTGCCGCCGATCTTGCGCACGTTCTTGTTGCTCAACAGCAATCCGGCCAGCAGCCCGCCGCCGACGCCGGAAAGCGCGCCGGTGACCGCCGGGTTGTTCAGCAGTCCGCCCATGGTCGTTTTCTGTTGCGGGGAGGACGTGGTTGCCGACGGGGGCGTTGTCATTCCTTGCGCGGTTTGCACCAGTTGGTCGAGCAGTTGTCTGGCGTTGAACATGGGAGTCTCCTTGGGGTTGGGGTATTCGGTCGAGGGAGCGATGAAGTCCCGATGGCGTGTCTGTTTTTCCGGGGGCGCGAATTCGGGAAATTGCGCTTATTTCTTTCCCACCCACCTGCGGGTAGCGGGCATCGGCCACAAGACAGTTTGGAAGACATGTCGCTCGCCGTTTCGGCAAACGGTGTTTTCATGGCGATCTGGCGGAAGCGGTGAGATTCGAACTCACGGACGGTTGCCCGTCGCCGGTTTTCAAGACCGGTGCCTTAAACCGCTCGGCCACGCTTCCGTTTTTTCACAAGGTTGCGGAGGATTGAAGGTAATCCATGAAATCGACGAATTCTATTGATTTTCTCTCCGCGGGCCAGCCGACTTTTGCGCTGGAACGCCAGTATACACGAGGGGTAGGGTAGGGAATGCAGAGATTGTTTCTGCCCGAATCGACTGTATCGCCGGTTTACCGTGCGTTTTCCCTGTCCGTATGACTCACCACGTGTTCGTCACTGCTGTTTCTGCGCCCCGTCGGCGGTTGCGGCCTTCATCAAAGCGGTCGGGACCAGCACGGCAATCGCCATGGCGAGCGGCACGAACGATACCCACAGAACCACGTACCAGTCGTAGGCCGCCAGCAATCCGCCGGAGGCAAAGGAGCCGATGGCCATCGTGCCGAAGATGATGAAATCGTTGAGCGACTGCACGCGCGTTTTTTCCTCGGGCCGGTGACTTTCGAGCACCAGCGCGGAAGCGCCGACGAAACCGAAATTCCAACCGATCCCGAGCAGGATCAAGGTGAGCCAGAAATGGGCGACGTCGATTCCGGTCAATCCCACCGCGGCGGAAAGGCCGGTGAGCAGCAATCCCGCGGCCACGACGCGACCCGCGCCGAAACGCGCGATCAGCCTCCCGGTGAAGAAACTCGGCGCGTACATGGCGATCACATGCCATTGCAGGCCCAGGTTGGAGTTTTCCTGGGAATGGCCGCACATTTGCATCGCCAGCGGCGCCGCCGTCATCAGGAAGTTCATCAGCATGTAGGATACGGCGCCGCAGATCACGGCGGTGAGGAAGATGGGTTGGCGTACGATGACGCCCAGCGGCCGCTCTTCCGCTACTCCAGCTACCCCACTCGCTCCCACTGCTTCCGCCGGAGTCGGTTTCGGCAGCCGGACGCCGAGCAGCACGATGGCCGATACGGCCGCCACGGCCGCCTGCACGAGAAAAGTGGCCGCGAACTTATGTGGTAGCCAGAGGTGCATCGTGTAGGTGACCAGTTGCGGTCCCACGATACCGGCGGCGACGCCGCCCCCCATCACGAAGGAAAGCGCGCGGGCGCGCAGCGACAGGTCGACGCCGTCGGCCGCGGCGAAGCGGAACGAGAGCACGACGGCAGCGTATGCGCCGCCGAAGAACGTCGCAAGGCAGAACAGCCAGAACGAACCTAGCACGACAGCGGCGGCCGCCAGCAGTCCGACCAGCACGCCGCAACTGGTTCCCGTGAGGAAAGCGGCCCGCCGGCCATGCCGCCGGGCAATCGCTCCGGTGGGGAGAATGCACGCGGCCATGCCGACCACGAAAATGGAAATCGGCAGCGTCGCCAGGGCTTTGCTGGGGGCAAGCATGTTGCCGATGATCGCGCCGGTGGCGTAGACCACGATTGAATTCGCCCCGGCCAGTGCCTGCGCAATCGTGAGGCGGATGATGTTGCCGCGCTGATCGCGCTCCGACAGCTTGGGGAAGGACTGCTTCAACGATGCGGATTCGGTTTCTGGCAAGAAATACCTCGGTTAAATGAAATGTTCGGGGCGGGGCCATGGCGCATTCGGATCCGATTTCCGATGCATCGCGGGTTGCCGCGCGGCAAGGATACTGCAATTAGTGGAAAGAAGTCCCGGGCGACGGTTGCGCGTTTGCCGGGGGCTGCCGCCGGGCGTCGATATGACGCCCGGCGATGCGGGATTACGCGGACTGATAGATGCGCACGTCGGGTGCGGCGTCCAGCAGCGGCTTGAGGCCGCCGACCACATCGGCGGTGAACAGCGCGCCTTCCAGATAGGCGCGCGCATTCTCCGCGCTGTCGAAGCCGTGCAGCACCTGCACGTCCTCGTCGCGTACCAGCAGTTCCTTCGACTTCGCGCCGGTGACGGTGTCGAGGAACGGAGCCTTGTACTTCTGGTAGACGCCGGCGGCGGCGGTACGATTGGCAACAGCGATTTTCAGGGTGATTTGCAGATAGACCATGGTGTTCTCCTCGTTGTGAAAAGTGCGTGAAAGGGTTGTGAAGGATTACTGACGCCCGGCCATCACGCCGCCATCGACCGGCAGTACGGTGCCGGTGATCCACGACGCCTGCGCGGAGGCCAGGAAAAGAATCGCTTCGGCAACGTCGGCCGGCTGGCCGTTGCGCCCAAGCGGATGGAAGGCGTTGAACGTCGGCAGGGTTTCCCGAACCTGCTCGTCCGTCATGAACGTGTTGTAGACGGGGGTTTCCACCACGCCCGGTGCAACGGTGTTGATGCGGATGTTCGAGGGCGCCAGTTCGATGGCGAGGTTGCGCGTGAGCGCATGCACGCCGGCATTGGCGGCCGAATAGGCGGCCGATGGCGTGGCGCCGATGGCTTGCAGGGCCCACAGCGAACCCGTCTGCACGATGGCGCCGCCGCCGCGCTTTTGCATCGCCCTGGCTGCCGCCTGTGCCATGAAGAATTTTCCCTTGAGGATCGTGTCGAGAAACCAGTCGTACTCGGACTCGTTCACGTCGAGGAACGCCTTGGGTCGGAACACGCCCGCGTTGTTGACGAGGATGTCCACGCCGCCGAATGCCTGGGTCGCCAATTCGACCAGCGCGGTCGTGGTGGCCGGCTGTGCGATGTCTCCGGCGTGAAAGCGCACCCTGGCCCCGGTCGGGTCGATTTCCGACGCGGCCTTCCCGAGCTTGGCTTCGTCGCGACCGCCGATGACCACGTGGGCGCCGGCCTTCACCAGGCGGGCGGCCACTTCTTTGCCGATGCCGGAGCTGCCGCCGGTAACAATGGCAACCTTGGAAGAAAAACTATTCATGAATGTATCCTGTCGATTGGGTGAGGGGATGTCTGTGGGTAAAGAACAATGCTCGTCATAGAGCATTGATTGGCATTTTGTTTGGAGTTTCATCCGGCGGCAAACGAGATAAAATGTTCATCATTGAAAGAAAAACTTTATCGATATGAAGTCGCCCGTCTACCTGAACGCATTGCGCGCGTTCGAAGCCAGTGCGCGTCACCAGAGTTTTTCCGCCGCGGCGGAGGAACTCAGTGTGACGCCCGCGGCGGTCGGCCAGCTCGTGCGCAGCCTGGAGGAATGGCTGGGCACGCCCCTGTTCCATCGCGGTACCAGCGGGCGTACCAGGCTTGTCGCCACCGAAGCGGCTCAGCGCGCCCTGCCGGATATCCGCGCGGGCTTCGACAGGCTTGTGCTGGGCCTGGAACGGCTCAAGGAGGGATCGGCCAGCGGAGTGCTCACCGTGACCGCCAGCCCGGCCTTTGCCGCCAAGTGGCTGTTGCCGCGTATCGACGATTTTCAGACCGCCTGGCCCGATACGGACGTACGCCTGGACACCAGCCTCAAGCCGGTGGATTTCGTTGCCCAGCGGATCGATATCGGCGTGCGCTACGGTACGGGAAGCTGGCCGGGGCTGGCGGCGGACAAGCTGATGGACGAGGAGGTCTATCCGGTATGTTCGCCCGGACTGCTGCGCCGTCGTCGGCGCTTGTGCAGGCCGGACGATCTGGCTCGGGAGATATTGATTCACGACTTGTCGATGGACGGCCGCGCGGGCTTTCCCACGTGGGACGCGTGGCTGCGGAAGGCGGGTGTGACGGATGCCGCCGCCACGCGCGGCATGAAGATCAACAATTCCGCAGCCGTTCTGCAGGCGGCGATCGAGGGGCACGGCGTTGCGCTCGCCCGCAGTGTCATGGCGCGCGACGATCTGTCCGCCGGGCGGCTGGTACGGTTATTCCCGGAGATAAGCTTCGCTTCGACCCTGGCCTACTATGTTGTCTATCGGCCCGAGTGCGTCGATTTGCCGAGGCTGGCGGCCTTCCGGGATTGGCTCCTCAGGGAGGCGGCGGTATAGAGGGATTTCGATTGAAATGAATGCATCCGCGTGGGCATTTTATGTGTCGCCACGGAGACAAAACCAGGCAAAAACCAGGCACCAAAAACGTAAGGGCCGGATCGACGTCATGTGGATCCGGCCCTTGAATTTGGTAGGGGTGAGAGGATTAGAACCACCGACTCCAGCGTCCCGAACGCAGTACTCTACCAGGCTGAGCTACACCCCGAGGGTAGAAAATTTACTAAGAATCACTGTGAAATGCGCGTGAATATGAAATTCAGAAATTGCGCTCCACCGCGAAAGCCGCCAATTCTAACAACGAATCCTTGTATTGTGAAGCGTCCAGATCGGCCAATGTTTCGCGCGCGAGCGCGGCTTCGGCGGCGGCGCAACGCCTGGCGTGTTCCAGCGCCCGGGTGTTCCTGATTGCGGCGAGTACGGCGGGGAAGCTGTCGCGGCCGCCGTGTTCGATGGCCTGCCGCACCGCCTGCGCTTCTTCGGGTGTGCCGTGTTCCATCGCGTAGATCAGGGGCAGGGTGGGCTTGCCTTCGGCGAGGTCGTCGCCGAGGTGCTTGCCGGTGTCGGCCTCGCTGCCGGAGTAATCGAGCACGTCGTCGACGATCTGGAACGCGGTGCCCAGGTGCATGCCGTAGGCGGCCAGGCTGCGCTCGGTCTGCGGCGCGGCGCCGCCGAGGATGGCGCCGACCTGCGCGGCGGCTTCGAAGAGTTTCGCCGTTTTGTAGTGGATCACCTGCAGGTAGCGGGCCTCGTCGACGTCGGCGTCGTGGCAGTTCATCAGTTGCAGGACTTCGCCCTCGGCGATGACGTTGGTGGCGTCGGAGAGCACCTGCATGATGCGCATGTCGTCGACCGAGACCATCATCTGGAAGGCGCGCGAGTAGAGGAAGTCGCCGACCAGCACGCTGGCGGCGTTGCCGAAGAGGGCGTTGGCGGTGTCGCGGCCGCGGCGCAGTTCGGATTCGTCGACGACATCGTCGTGCAGCAGTGTCGCGGTGTGGATGAATTCGATCACCGCCGCGAGTTCGTGTTTTTCCTTGCCCTCGAAGCCGCAGGCGCCGGCGGCGAGCAGGACGAGCGCCGGACGCAGGCGCTTGCCGCCGCTGTGGATGATGTATTCGGCCACCTGCCGCACGAGGGCGACTTCGGAATGGAGCCGCGCGCGGATGACGGCGTCGACGGTCTTCATGTCCGCCGCGATGAGGGAGAAAACGCGGGTGTACAGCGGAGCTTGCTGAGGGTTTTGGGGCTGCGGCGATGCGGGAGTCACTGCGGGAATGATGTCAAAAAATCGGAAAAGGAAATTGCCGATAAGCGGCCGAGCTGAACAATAAATTCTAGCACGAGCAGGGCGCGTCGTTCATGGGCCGCTCCATGCTTCCAGGTATTCCCGCCAATGGGGCTTGTCGATACGGCCGAGTTCGGCGCGCACGAAGGCGATCTCGTCGTCGTATTCGGCGCGTGTCATTTCACCGCGCATGAGGCGGAAACGGCAGAGGACGAGGTAGGTGTTGACGACGTCGGTTTCGCAGTAGTCGCGGATCTCGTCGGCGCATCCGGCCTGCCAGGCATCCCAGACCTGGCTGCCGTCCATGCCGAGTTTGCCGGGAAAGCCGATCAGCCGGGCGAGATCGTCGAGCGGGGCGTTGGCGCGCGGCTGGTAGAGCGCGAGCAGGTCCATCAGGTCGAGGTGGCGCGTGTGGTAGCGGCTGATGTAGTTGTTCCACTTGAAATCGCGCGAGTCGGCGTAGTCGCCGTCGCCGAGGTCCCAGTAGCGCGGCGCCGCGACGCCGTGGATGAGGCCGCGGTAATGCAGGACCGGGAGGTCGAAGCCGCCGCCGTTCCAGGAGACGAGCTGCGGCGTGAATTTTTCGACGCCGTCGAAGAAGCGCTGCACGATCGCGGCTTCGTCCTGTTCCGGCTCGGCCAGCGACCAGACCTTGAGGCCGTCGCGCGTGCGCAGCACGCAGGAGATGGCGACGATGCGTTGCAGGTAATGCGGCAGGAAATCGCTGCCGGTCTTGGCGCGGCGTTCCTGGAACGCGAGTTCGGCGACCTCGGCGTCGGAGAGCGGGGCGGAATCGTGCGCATCCTGTGTCTGAGCCGCCTGGTCGAGACGGTGCAGGCGGCGCAGTCCGTCGATGTCGGGAATGGTTTCGATGTCGAAGACGAGGGTGGGCTTCATTGCAGAAATTTTTTTCCAGATTTAATGAAATTTACTTCTACTGTTGTAGATGGTTATAATCAATAATTAATTGATATTTAGAATGTTTCTGCATCGGATATAAGAGCTTGCGCACGGGCGCGTTTCACTCATGCAAAAAATTCTTCCGCTCGTTTACGCCGGGAAAACCCCGGTCGAAAGATAGCGGTCGCCGCGATCGCAGACGATGCTGACGATGACGGCATTCTCGGTTTCCCGCGCCACGCGCAGCGCGGCGACCATCGCGCCGCCGGAGGAGATGCCGGCGAAGATGCCTTCCTCGCGCGCCAGGCGGCGCGTCATCGCCTCGGCTTCGGCCTGGCTGACGGGGAGTATTTCGTCGACGAGCGCCGGGTCGAAGATTTTCGGCAGATAGGCTTGCGGCCATTTGCGGATGCCGGGGATTTGCGAGCCTTCTTCCGGTTCGCAGCCGACGACGCGGACCTTCGGATTCTGCTCTTTCAGGTAGCGCGAAATGCCCATGATCGTGCCGGTGGTGCCCATGCTGGAGACGAGATGGGTGACACGGCCCTGCGTATCGCGCCAGATTTCCGGGCCGGTACCTTCGTAGTGCGCGAGCGGATTGTCGGGATTGGCGAACTGGTCGAGGATGACGCCCTTGCCTTCGTCGCGCATCTTCTCGGCGATATCGCGCGCCAGTTCCATGCCGCCGTCTTTGGGCGTGAGCACCAGCTCGGCGCCGTAGGCGCGCATGATCTGGCGCCGTTCCAGGCTCTGGTTTTCGGGCATGACGAGGATCATGCGGTAGCCGCGCATCGTCGCCACCATCGCCAGCGCGATGCCGGTGTTGCCGGAGGTGGCCTCGATCAGCGTGTCGCCGGGCTTGATCGTGCCGCGCGCCTCGGCGCGCAGGATCATCGACAGCGCCGGGCGGTCCTTGACCGAACCGGCGGGGTTGTTGCCTTCGAGCTTGGCGAGGATGGCGTTGCCGCGGCGCGCGATGTCGCCGTCGACCAGGGTTTTCAGACGCACCAGCGGCGTGTTGCCGACGGCCTGTTCGAGAAAACCGGGAGGAATGTTGGGAGAAGCGCCGGGAGCCGCGATGTCAGACATGGTCGTGGAGCCATTCCAGGTAGCGCGCGACACCGTCGGCGACGTCGGCGAACGGTTCCTCGTAGCCGGCCGCGCGCAGCGCGGTGAGATCGGCCTGCGTGAAGGGTTGGTATTTCTCGCGCAGGACTTCCGGCATCGGGATGTATTCGATCAGTCCCTGTTGCTGCATTTCGGCGAGCGTCAGCGCCGGTTCCCCGGCATGGGAGCGGCAGCCGTTGACGACGGCGTGCGCGACATCGTTGAAACTCTGCGCGCGGCCGCTGCCGAGGTTGAAGATGCCCGATTTTTCCGGATGGTCGAGGAACCACAGGTTGACCTTGACGACGTCGTCGACGAAGACGAAATCGCGCTTATGCTCGCCGTCGGTGTAGCTGTGCGAGGCGGCAAAGAGTTTCACCCTGCCGTCGCGGCGGAATTCGTCGAAATGATGGCAGGCGACCGAGGCCATGCGCCCCTTGTGCTGCTCGCGCGGGCCGTAGACGTTGAAGTAGCGGAAGCCGGCGATCTGTGCGCGGGGCATGCCGCCGCATTCGGCGAGGCGCCGGCGCACGATCTGGTCGAAGAGGAATTTTGAGTAGCCGTAAATGTTGAGCGGCGCCTCGTACTCCCGCGTTTCGCGGAAGATGGTGCTGGCGCCGTAGGTGGCGCCGGAAGAGGCGTAGAGCAGCGGCACTTCCTGGTCGAGGCACCAGTTCAGCAGGCGCAGCGAGTAGCGGTAATTGTTTTCCATCATGTAGCGGCCGTCCGTCTCCATCGTGTCGGAACAGGCGCCTTCATGGAAAATCGCGTCGATGTCGCCGTCGAAATCGCCGCTTTCGAGCCGCTCGATGAATTCCTGCTTGTCGATGTAGTCGGCGATCTCGCAGTCGACGAGATTCTTGAATTTGTCGGCGCGGGCCAGGTTGTCGACGGCGACGATTTCGGCGATGCCGCGCGCGTTCAGGGCGCGCACCAGATTGGAACCGATGAAACCGGCGGCGCCGGTGACGACGTACATCATGACGAGACTCCTAGAATTTCGGCGTTGGGCACAAGAATGTATTCCATATTTATTTAAACAATATCCGATGTTTGTAGCTTGTTTTATCAGAGAATTATTTGAATAAATATGGAATTTTCGTGAAAAGGCAACCGCTTTCGATTCCCGGTTTTCACGGAAAAAACAGGCCTACAGTCTAACGGAAACCCCGGAAACGGGCGACGGGAACCGTGCAGCGGGGAAACCAATGGGAAAACAAGCGGGGAAATAAAAGGGGAGCGCAATTTTTTACAAGAATACGGCGGCGCCGGTGGATAAATTGCTTCTGCAAGCTTTCATTCGACAGGAGAAATCATGGCAGCCAATCGCAATCTATTCGAACGCTTTGAAAACGGAAACCTGAGCGCGGGTGCGCAGAAGAAGAGCATCGCGTCGATACCCTGGAACGCGCACAAGGAATTTCCCGGGGTGTTCCTGAAAAACGTGGTGACGGGAGAAGAAACGGGCGGTTTGCTGACCTGCCATCTGGTGCGCATCGAACCGGGCGGAAAAATCGGACTGCATGCGCACCCCGCCAGCATCGAATTGCACGAGGTCGTTGCGGGCAGCGGCGTTTGTGTCACGGAAAACGGTGAAATTCCCTATGCGCCGGGCTGCGTGGCCATCCTGGCGCGCAATGTGCCGCATGAAGTGCGTGCGGGCGCGGAAGGGCTGTGTCTTTTCGCCAAGTTCGTCGCCGTTACAGCCTGAAGCTGGCGGCGAGAAACTGCCGCGGCGTCAGGCCGTGATGGAACTTGAACACCTTGTGCATGTGGCTCTGGTCGGAAAATCCGGCGGCGGCGGCGGTGTCGGCCGCCGCCATGTCCTTCCTGAGCAGGAGGCGCGCATGCCGCAGCCGGCTAGCAAGCTGGAAGGCATGCGGCGTCATTCCGGTTTCGGCATGGAAGCGGCGCAGGAAATGCCAGTGGCTGTACCCCGCCAGAGCAGCCATTTCCGGAACGGAAAACGGTTCCTCCGGCCTTTCGATCAGGCGCCGGATCACCGCGGGCAGTCCGGAAAAATCGGCATCGGCAGCAGCGGAAAAATGCGCGGCGCGGGCGATGAACGAATGTCCCAGTGAATGCCCCAGTTCTTCCAGCCGCGCAATGTCGCGCGCCGCGAGTGGAGCAAAACGAAAGAAGTGGGAGAGATCGGCCGCCGTGGATTCCACTTGTGCGGCGTCGATGCAAAGCACCGCGAGTGAGCTTTGCGGCGCGACATCCAGGCAATGTGCCTCGCGGGGACGGACGACAAAGCATGCGCCTTCGCCCAGTGGGCATATCGCATCCTTCGTTCCCAAGATGGCGCTTCCGGCCAGCACCAGGCCGACGGTCCAGTGCCCGGCATGGATGTGCCACGGATAATGCCGTGCCGCCACACGGCTCAGCACCAGTTCCATGCGGGACGATTCGGCGTAGTGATAGGCGATGGCGGACATGAAAATATGGAAATTCCGTCACTGCCCGCGGACGACAGGAAACAGCCGGACGATACGAAAGAAGAAGATGAACTCGCCGAGCGTGATGGCGATGAAGCTCAGAAGATTGAAAAAGTCGGCACCGAATTTAGAGAGATTGAGGGCAATCTGGAAATGGCTTTCCGAGAGGGCAACGAGAGTGTCTTGAAAGCCCAGGCCGATTGCCCAATAACATCCCCAGACCGCCAGGCTTGTTGTTACCCAGACCGGGACGGACAGGCAGGTAAATTCGGCGATGAAATCCGGGTTCGTTTCCGCACCGGCAGCGTCGTAGGCTTTCAGAATGCCGACGAATGCGATGATGGAAATCGCGATTCCTTCGTAAAGAGACAGCCAGGACCCAAGGGAATTATTATTCTGGGCCAGACCGGAATAACCCAGAAAGATGCCGAACAGGATGCTCGCGAGAAGGTAATGGACACGGGTTTTAAGCCCGACTTCCCCGCGTCCCAATTCCTCGGCCAGGCGTTTTGCATTGAACAGACGGATCGGCATGGTGGCAACTCCCTGAAATTTGGCAGGCGGAAAAACAATCGGGGCGGCTCTGTCGCACTACCCTTGAATCGTACTACCGTTTTCTTGAATCCTCTTTCCACATTCCTGCTTGATGAAACGACGATTGATTGTCTCCTCCATTGCCGTCATGAATCAATCGCGAAGCGGTTTTTCGAAGTTCAGGACGAACGCGATCCGGTTGCCGTAAAACGCTTTTTCCCGGAAACCTGTCTCCGCGGCGAGGCGGGTAACGGTTCCGCGCCCCTGGAAATGCGGATCGAAAATGATTTCGGTCACGGACAGGATGCCGCCCGGACGCAGCGCGGCGAAGATTTCCCGCAGCGCCTTTTCCCGTTCCGGGATCTCGCCCAGCACAGTGACCAGCAGCGCCCGGTCGAAACGTTCGCGTTCCAGCCTGCCTTCGCCCACGCCCGCGAGGAGATAGCGGATATTGTCCAGTCCCGCCGCCTCGGCTTTCGCCTTGACGCGGGCGAGCATTCCCTCCTGAATGTCCATCGCCAGTACCGTGCCTTGGCTGCCGACACGCCCGGCGACCGGAATCGTCAGCCGTCCGGGGCCGCACCCGGCATCCAGCACGGCCATGCCCGGTTCGAGTTCCAGGTGCCCGACGATGAACGCTGCCCGGTTGGTTTTGGTGAACGGGTTGTCGAGTTCGACAAGCCAGCGCAGCCATGCCGGACAAGGCAGTGTGTGGCGGCGCGAGGCGATGCGCCACACGAGTGCGATGGAAGCGGCGAAAACGACGAAGATGACGAAAACAACTGCGCCGAAAACGAAATATGCAGAAATTTCCATCATTACGGGTTACGGAGCGGGCAACAAAACGCGATAGCGATCCATGCATACTTCATGTCCGTCGACCCGCGTGCTGACCGTGCGAGTATCGGGGTCTTCGTCGCGGCGCAGGAATTCGACCCGGTGCCGCGCAACGGGCTGCGGCGCGCACAGGCTTGCCGTCAGTGCGTCGTCGACGGTTTCGACGCGGAACGCCACGGAAAAAGGCAGGGCGTTTTGCAAACGCAGATCCTTGTAACCGTAGACCAGCGTCGCGTCGCTGCCCAGCGGGCAGAAACGGGTTCCCTCGGTATAGATGTCGCGGCTGTGCGCATGGCGTTCGACGATCCCTAGTCCGGCGTGCAGGCCCAGCAGGTACAACAGGCCGGAGAGCTGGCACAGGCCGCCGCCTTCTCCCTGGACGAGATCGCCGTCGATCAGCATGCGGCTGGCCCGGTAGCCGCGCTTCGCGCTGGGTTCTCCCAGCATGCGCGCGAGCGAGAGGATGCCGCCGGGGGGAATTTCCCTGTCGTTGAGCGATGCGGCGGCAAGGCGCAGGTTGTGAAGTTTCGCGGCGACGGAAGCGCCCGGCAGAATGGCCTGCCGCAAGGTGAGTTGCGGCGGCCAGTGCGTCTGCTGCGCCGCAGGCGTCACCAGCAGCGGCAACGATCCATTGTGCCGGTCCGCGAGCCAGCGGCGCAGGCAGCGCACGCGAAGGCGCAGCGGCGGCGGGATGCAGGCGCGCAGCCGGGCTTTCATGACGATTTCATGGGGTGGACGGTTTGCGCAGGCATACCGCCAGGTAGGATGCCCACGACGGCGCCAGCCGGCAGCACAGCGCGTCGACGGGATGCAATAGCGGCCGCAGGCACCGCGGTGCGCGATGAACGGGCAGGAACAGCAGGCCGGTGCGTTTCGTCAGCTCGAACGGCGGCAGGCGATCCAGCAGGGTTGCGCAGGAATAGGCACTGTTGCCATGCCACCCCGGCGTATCAATACGCCGGCCGAGGCCGCGCCGCCGCGCCGACGGGAAATCGACGATCCACGTTCCGCCCGGTTCGAGCACGCGCCATACCTCGCGCCCGATGAGCGACAGCGTTTCGGGCGGCAGGTGCATGATCAGATGGAAGGAAAAGACCGTCCGCAAGGCTCCGTCCGCCAAGGGCAGCGTGCGTCCGTCGCCCTGCCACAGCAGGGTTTTCGGCGCCTTGCGCGCTGCTTTGGCCAACATCGCCGCGCTCAGGTCGCAGCCCTGTCCGGCATGGGCGAGGAGGCGTCCTGTGCCGCAGGCGAGGTCGAGCGTGCGTTCCCGCTCGGTGCCGGTCAGCCAGCGTTCCAGTACGCGGCGTTCCTGACGGTCGAGGAAGCGGCCGTAGCTGTTGCCGAAGCGGTCGGCGTCATAGTCGGTCGCCAGACGGTCGTAATAGGTCTTGATGTCTTCGGGAGAAATCATCGCGGCACGACTTTTCGCAATCGGTCTTCAGGCGGAGGAGAAATGTTTCCCGACGCGTTTCGCAGCCGTTTGAGAGACTGTCCAAAGACCATTTTTTCTCCAGCCGGGAAACGAGGTTCGGCCACCGGCATTGCCCTCCGTGTTTTCAGATTTTTTCGCGGATGCGTCATGGCGCGGGCAAGGATGGAGTGCCGATGGAACGCCAGGGGAGTTCCAGTTGGCGGGGCAGTGAAGGATATGGGAAGGCGGATCAGTTTTCCGCTTCCATTTCCTCCCGCGTCACCGTCGTCGTTCCCAGCTTGCCGACGACGATGCCGCCGGCGCGGTTGGCGATGCGCACGGCTTCCCGCCAGTCCAGCTTCGCGGCGAGCATCGCGGCCAGCGTGGCGATGACGGTGTCGCCGGCGCCGGAAACGTCGAAGACTTCGCGCGCCTGCGCCGGCTGGTGGTAGGTGCCGGCGGCGGAAAAGAGGGTCATGCCTTCCTCGCTGCGGGTGAGCAGGATCGCTTCGAGATCGAGTTCGGCGCGCAGGGTCTGCGCCCGCCGCGCGAGGTCGGCTTCGTCGCGCCACTGGCCGACGACGTGCGCGAGTTCGGAACGGTTTGGCGTGATCACGGTGGCGCCGCGGTAGCGGGTGTAGTCGCTGCCCTTGGGGTCGACCAGCACGCGCTTGCCGCCCGCGCGGGCGCGCTCGACCATCGCGGCGATATGGGCCAGCCCGCCCTTGCCGTAATCGGAGAGGACGAGCAGGTCGCAGGCGTCGATCAGCGCGTCGAATTCGGCGAGCTTGGCGTTGAGGACTTCGTGCGAGGGCGTGGTTTCGAAATCGATGCGCAGAAGCTGCTGCTGCCGCCCGATGACACGCAATTTGACGGTGGTGCTGATCGCCGGGTCGCGGTGCAGGCTGGCCTGGATCTTGTTGTCGGAAAGCAGCCGTTCCAGGACGCCGCCCGCCTCGTCGTCTCCGACCACCGAGAGCAACGCGACCTGCGCGCCGAGCGCGGCGGCGTTGCGCGCGACGTTGGCGGCGCCGCCGGGGCGTTCCTCGCTGCGTTCGATCTTTACCACCGGCACCGGCGCTTCCGGCGAGATGCGGTTGACGTCGCCGAACCAGTAGCGGTCGAGCATGACGTCACCGACGACAAGCAGGCGGGTATGGGAGAGGTCGGGGAGGCGGTTCATGAATGGCTCATTGAGTGCGATACAGGAAAGAAAGAATCCGGAAGCCGGCTGTCTTTATCCGGCGGTTTTGTCCGTGGAGGCTTCACCGCTTTCCGGTGTTTTGTCGAGAAGTAAAAATGCCGATATTCGGCGCGCTTTGAACATCATCAGTAGTACCACTACGAACTCGATTACGATGGGCGTCAAATGTCTGAAATGAAATTCGTCATACATGGTAACGGGCTGTTCCTGTTTCAATGCAAAGATAATGATCGTGAGGTAGCGGGAAAAATTGGGCAGCATGTACGATATGAAAAGCCAGAGCGAAAAGACGATACAGGCTACGGTGACGGCTTCCCGGGCCGGCACGCTCAAATTGCCCTCGAATTTCGTTTTCGGTATCAGCTTATTCGCAACGGTCAAAGGAAAAAACCAGAGCAGGACGGCGACCAGTAGCACGAAAATCCAGGGAAGAAAAAATACGAGGGAGAATTCCATGCCGGGCTGGGCACTCAATTGTTTATTCAGGGAAATGATGGACGAGAGTGTCGATAATCCCAGCCAGATCGCGAAAAAGCGAACGGCCAGGCCGACGATTTGTTGAGGAGTCATGCTGTTTTCTCCAGAAAGGTCAAAGATGCCATCCGATGCGGACAGCTTTTCGTGGTTTCAATAGGTTGGTGCATCCCTGAATGCCAGCCCGATGGCATCCTTGGCGGAAACGGTTGGCTGCACGGCGCCGTTTTCACCGCCCGTGATTTCCGCCAGCGGCCAGTCGATGGCCAGATCCGGATCGTTCCAGCGGATGCAGCATTCGTGTTCGGGGTACCAGAAATCGGTAGTCTTGTAGAGAAAATCGGCAGATTCAGAGAGGACGACGAATCCGTGCGCGAAGCCTTCGGGAACCCAGAGCTGCTGTTTGTTTTCCGCCGACAGCACGGCACCGACCCAGCGGCCGAAGGTTTCCGAATCGCGGCGGAGGTCGACGGCGACGTCGAACACCGCGCCCGCGACGCAGCGCACCAGTTTTCCCTGCGGACGCGGCAACTGGTAGTGCAGGCCGCGCAGCACGCCCTTGGCCGAGCGGGAATGGTTGTCCTGCACGAAGCGGACTTCTCTTCCATTGTTTCCAATGGCCGTATTGAAGCGCGTGGAATTCCAGCTTTCGAAGAAGAAGCCGCGTTCGTCGCCGAAGACGCGCGGCGCAATCAACACGACGTCGGGAATTGCCAGCGGCGTGTAGGTTTCCGTGTTCACCACAGCGTTTCCTCCAGCAGGTGTTGCAGATACCTGCCGTAGCCCGTTTTCGCCAGCGGCGCGGCGAGCGCGGCGAGTTTTCCGGCGTCGATCCAGCCCTGGCGCCACGCGATTTCCTCGGGACAGGCGACCTTGAGGCCCTGGCGGCGCTCGATGATTTCGATGAACTGCGAGGCTTCGAGCAGCGATTCGTGGGTGCCGGTATCGAGCCAGGCGTAGCCCCGGCCCATGACTTCGACGTTGAGTTTGCCGGCCTCGAGATAGACGCGGTTGAGGTCGGTGATTTCCAGTTCGCCGCGCGCCGAGGGTTTGATCGAGCGGGCGGCGTCGACGACGGCGTCGTCGTAGAAGTAGAGCCCGACGACGGCATAGCGCGATTTCGGCTGCGCCGGTTTTTCCTCGATGGAAATCGCGCGGCCGTTGGCGTCGAATTCGACGACGCCGTAGCGTTCCGGGTCGTGTACCGGATAGGCGAACACGGTGGCGGCGTCGACGCAGGCGTTGGCGCGGCGGGTGAGCGTGGCGAGGTCGTGGCCGTGGAAAAGGTTGTCGCCGAGCACCAGCGCCGCCTGGGCGCCGTCGAGGAAGTCGGCGCCGATGATGAAGGCCTGCGCGAGGCCGTCGGGCGAGGGCTGCACCGCGTATGAGAGACGGACGCCCCAGTTTTCGCCGTTGCCGAGCAGTTGTTCGAAACGCGGCGTGTCCTGCGGCGTCTAGATCACGAGGATGTCGCGGATGCCGGCAAGCATCAGCGTCGTCAGCGGATAGTAGATCATCGGCTTGTCGAAGACCGGCAGCAGTTGCTTCGACACCGCGAGCGTCGCGGGATAGAGCCGGGTGCCGGAGCCGCCGGCGAGGATGATGCCGCGGCGTTCTTTGTGCCGGGGCAGGGGGGGCGTCTGGTGCGCTGTCTGGTTCATGGCGATGACGGGAGTGAAAGGGAAAGCAGGGTCAGCATGCGTTCGAGGTAGGGCTGCCAGTCGGGCTGATGAATGCCGAAGTCGGCCTTGATGCGGCTGCAGTCGAGCCGCGAATTCGCCGGACGCGGCGCTGGCAGCGGATATTCGGAGGCGGGAATGGCCTCGATCGCTTCCGGCGCCAGCTTCAGGCGGAAGCCGGGGATTTCCCGCGCCGTGGCGACGATGGCGCGCGCGAATCCGCACCAGCTGACGGGGTTCGTCGGCGTCAGGTGGTAGCAGTGCGTGCCGGAGAAGTTGCGGACGATGCGGCGCTGCCGCGCGAGCGTCAGGATTTGCGCGGTTGCGTCGGCGATGAAGGCCGCCGGGGTCGGGCTGCCGACCTGGTCGTCGACGACGCGCAGGGTATCGCGCTCGGCGGCCAGGCGCAGGATGGTCTTGACGAAATTGGCGCCATATTCGCCGAAGACCCAGGAGACGCGGAAGATCAGCGCGTCCGGCGCGATGTCCTTGATTGCCGCGTCGCCCTGCCATTTGCTGCGGCCATAGACGGACTGCGGGTTCGGCGCGTTGGTCTCGACATAGGGAGCGGTTTTCTTGCCGTCGAAGATGTAGTCGGTGGAATAGTGCACGAGGAGCGCGTTCTGTCTTTTTGCTTCCTCGGCGAGGATCGCGACGGCTTCGGCATTGATGCGGAAGGCCAGTTCCGGTTCGCTTTCGGCCTTGTCGACGGCGGTATAGGCGGCGGCGTTGACGATGATGTTGGGCGCGTAGTCCCGCACGGTGCGGCGGACGGCGTCCAGTTGCGTGAAGTCGCATTCGGCCTGCGTCGGCACGATCAGTTCCCCGAGCGTGGCGAGCGAGCGCCGCAGTTGCCAGCCGACCTGGCCGTCGCCGCCCAGCAGCAGCAGCCGGGGCGTGCGCATGCAGGCGAAGGAATTGGAGGGGTTGGTCGAATCCGTCACGATGACGCACCCTGGCGCTCCTGCAGGCGGGCGACCCAGTCGCGATGGTCGAGATACCAGCGCACGGTTTTTTCCAGGCCGCTGTCGAAGCTTTCCGCCGGTGTCCAGCCGAGTTCGTCGCGGATTTTCGCCGCGTCGATGGCATAGCGGCGGTCGTGGCCGAGGCGGTCGGTGACGAACGAAATCTGCTCCTGGTAGGAGCGTCCGTCGGCGCGCGGCGACAAGGCGTCGAGCAGCGCGCAGAGACGATGCACGAGGTCGAGGTTCTTCATTTCGGCATTGCCGCCGATGTTGTAGGTTTCCCCCGTTTTACCCGCTTCGAGCACGCGGCGGATGGCGCGGCAATGGTCGCCGACGTGCAGCCAGTCGCGGACGTTCTGGCCGTCGCCGTAAACCGGCAGCGCCTTGCCCGCAAGGGCGTTGTGGATCATCAGCGGGATCAGTTTTTCCGGGAATTGGTAGGGGCCGTAGTTGTTCGAGCAGTTGGTCGTCAGCACCGGCAGGCCGTAGGTGTGATGGTAGGCGCGCACGAGGTGGTCGGAGGATGCCTTGGAAGCGGAATAGGGGCTGTTCGGCGCGAACGGCGTCGTTTCGGAAAACGCCGGGTCGCCGGGGCCGAGCGAACCGTATACCTCGTCGGTGGACACGTGCAGGAAGCGGAAGGCGCCGCGCTCTTCCTCCGGCAGTCCATTCCAATAGGCGCGTACGGCTTCGAGCAGGCGGAAGGTGCCGACGACGTTGGTCTGGATGAACGCTTCGGGGCCGGAGATCGAGCGGTCGACGTGGCTTTCGGCGGCGAAGTTGAGGATCGCGCGCGGGCGGTGGCGTTGCAGCAGTTCGCCGAGCAGCGCGGAATCGCCGATGTCGCCCTGGACGAAAATATGGCGCTCGTCGTTTTCCAGCGCGGCGAGATTGTCGAGATTGCCGGCATAGGTCAGCTTGTCCAGGTTCGCTACCGGCTCGTTATTTTCCGCAAGCCACTGGTGAATGAAATTGCTGCCGATGAAGCCGGCGCCGCCGGTGACCAGAATCATGATTCCTCCCTTGTAATTCTGTCTGATTGATCAGTGAATGCGGCCGATGGCGCGGTAATCCAGCTCGTGGGCGCCCATTTCCTTCGGGTCGTAGAGATTGCGGCCGTCGAAGACGAGCGGGCTTTTGAGCGTGCGCTTGATCGTCTCGAAATCCGGGCTGCGGAATTCCTGCCATTCGGTGACGATGACGAGCGCGTCGGCGTCGGCGAGCGCGGCGAGCGGCGTCTCGGCGTAGGAGAGGCGTTTCTCGTCCGGGTAGAGGCGGCGGGCTTCGTCCATCGCCACCGGGTCGTAGGCGCGGATCGTGGCGCCCGCGTCGAGCAGGTCGGCGATGAGATAGCGCGACGGCGCTTCGCGCATGTCGTCGGTGTTGGGCTTGAACGCCAGCCCCCAGAGCGCGAAATGGCGGCCGAAGAGATCGTCGCCGAAAACGGATTTGATCTTCTTGCCGAGCAGGTGTCTTTGCGCGGTATTCGCGGCGTCGACGGCCTGGAGCACTTGCAGTTCGATGCCGGCGTCGACGCGCGCGGTGCGCAGGAGCGCCTGCACGTCCTTCGGAAAGCAGGAACCGCCGTAGCCGCAGCCGGGATAGAGGAAGTGATAGCCGATGCGCGGGTCGGCGCCGATGCCGTGGCGCACGGCCTCGATGTCGGCGCCCAGGCGTTCGGCGACGTTGGCCAGTTCGTTCATGAAGCTGATGCGCGTGGCGAGCATCGCGTTGGCGGCGTACTTGGTCAGTTCGGCGCTCTTTACGTCCATCACCAGCAGGCGTTCGTGGTTGCGCTGGAACGGCGCATAGAGCGCGCGCATCAGCGCGACCGCACGCTCGTCCGAGGCGCCGACGACGATGCGGTCGGGGCGCATGAAATCGTTGACTGCCGCGCCTTCCTTCAGGAATTCGGGATTGGAGACGACGCTGTAGGGCAGGTCGGCGCCGCGCGCGCGCAGTTCTTCGGCAATCGCCGCGTGTACCTTGTCGGCGGTGCCGACGGGCACCGTGCTCTTGTCGACGACGACCTTGTAATCGTCCATGTAGCGGCCGACCGAACGCGCCGCCGCGAGCACGTATTGCAGGTCGGCGGAACCGTCCTCGTCCGGCGGGGTGCCGACGGCGATGAATTGCAGGGTGCCGAAGCGCACCGCTTCTTCCGCGTCGGAAGTGAAGGAAAGACGCCCGGCGGCGACGTTGCGGCGCACGATATCGAGCAGGCCGGGTTCGAAGATGGGAATGCCGCCCGCTTCGAGGATGCGGATTTTTTCCGGGTCGATGTCGAAACAGAGCACGTCGTTGCCGACTTCGGAAAGACAGGCGCCGCTGACGAGGCCGACGTAGCCGGTGCCGATGACGGTGATTTTCATGGTTGGTTTTTCCTGTTTTCGCCCTTCGTTTTTCATCCTCTCTCGCAAGCGGGCAAGAGGAGTCCACTCGGTGCCGGAAATGAAGACATGAGAGATGGGAAGAATAGAGGAATGGAGAGGAGTCTAGGGCGTCAGATCGAATTCTTCGGTTCGCTTCGGCGGGTAGGTCTCCCAGCCGCCGCAGGCGGGGCAGCGCCAGTAGAACTGGCGTGCCTTGAACCCGCAATTATCGCATCGATAGCGGGCCAGGCGATGGGTGTAGTTCTGCACGATGCGCTTGGCCAGGTCGAGGTCGTGCTGTGCTTCGGGCGGCGTGATCAGCATCCGCGCTTCCATCAGCTTTTCGAAGCCGAGCAGGGTCGGGTTGCGCCTCAGTTCGTCGCGCACGAGGTCGTGCGCCGCGTGCGCGCCCTTGCTTTCGAGCACGAGTTGGAAGACGACGTCCAGGAGGTCGAGCGAGGGGTAGTGTTCGAGGTAGCCGGTCAGGAGGCGCAGGCCTTCGTCGCGGCGGTCGAGCTTGCGGTATACGCTGAGCAGGCGCTGTGCCACCAGTGCCAGATAGGCGGGATTCTGCTGCTCAATGCGCTGCCAGCAGGCGATGGCATTTTCATGCGCATTTTCCTGTTCGAGCATGTCGCCCTGCAGGAGGCTGGCGCGCACGCAGGCGCGGTTGATTTCCAATGCCTTGGCGAGATGGGCGCGGGCGCTGTCGTTGCGCGAGCGGATCATGTCGGCGGCGGCGAGTTCGCAATGGTATTCGGCGATTTCCTTCTGCGAGGCGATGTCGGGAAATTCGTGCGAGATGGCGATCGCTTTTTCCCAGTCCTTTTCCAACTGGTAGATTTCCAGCAGGCTGCGCCGGCCTTCGCTGTCGAGCGTGGTGCCGCACAGCTTTTGGAATGATTCCTCGGCGCGGTCGAGCAGCCCCGCCTTCAGATAATCCTGGCCCAGTTCGGCTACCGCGGAGAGCTTCAGGTCCTGGTGCAGGTCCTCGCGCTCGATCAGGTTCTGGTGCATGCGGATCGCCCGGTCGGTTTCGCCGCGGCGGCGGAAAAGACTGCCGAGCGCGAAATGTAGTTCGACCGTTTGCGAATCGACCTTCACCGCCTCGACGAAGGATTCGATGGCGCGGTCGGGCTGTTCGTTCAGCAGGAAGTTCAACCCCTGGAAATAGGAACGCGGCAGCGAGCGCGATTCCTTGACCAGATGGCGGATGTCGATCCGCGCCGCCGCCCAGCCCAGTCCGAAAAAGACGGGGAAGAGAATCAGGTGCCAGTATTCCAGTTCCATGATGGTGAATGTTGGGGTGGGCTGCAGATGTTAGTTACGGATACGCGGAAATCGCAATGAAGGATTGTCCGGAAACGAAGCATTGTTCTAAATAACTTTGAATTATTTTCTGTTGAATTTTGCTACAGTAGGCGAAGTAAATTCCATTGATCTGGAAAATCGATTTCCGGCATGCACGGGTTTTTCACGAAAATTCCGACGGCAGCGGCGTATTGGCCGCCGGCGTCTCCGCCTGGGGTTGCTGTGGCTGCTGCTGTTGTTTGCGCAGCCGCGAAACTTCGCGCCGCAGGCGGAACAGGGTGCCGAACAGCGCGATCATGCCGCAGGCGACTCCGACGACGAAAAATGCGAAAAGGACGATGACGAGCGGCGCTTTCCAGCTCGCGCCGAAGAAAAAGAAGATATCGACTTCGTGGCTGTTCTTGGTGGCGAACACCAGGAGCAGCAGGAAAATCGGGAGGATCAGTACCCAGGTCAATGCGCGCATGAGTCATCCTTTCTTTGTCTTGAAAATGGAACGGAACACAAAGACCGCTGGAATGCCGGAACAATGCGTCGAAACAATGCGCCGGAATAAAAAGGGCGGCAATTTCATCAATTGCCGCCGCAATTTATCACAAGCGCCATTTTTTCAGGGCCGGCTCCCGTGCCGAATGCCGGGAGCGAGACCGTGCATCAGGGCGATGGCGGTTGCTGCAAACCCTGGTCGACACGTTCACGCAGTTCCTTACCGGCCTTGAAGTGCGGCACCCATTTTTCCGGCACGCTGACCTGCTCGCCCGATTTCGGGTTTCTGCCGGTGCGTGGCGGACGATAGTTCAGCGCGAAACTGCCGAAACCGCGGATTTCGACCCGCTCTCCGCGGACCAGCGCCGCGGAGAGTGTTTCGAGAATCACTTTCACCGCCAGGTCAGCGTCTTTCGCGATCAATTGCGGAAAACGCGCCGCCAGGCGGGCGATCAACTCGGATTTGGTCATCGACTCAGCCCTGGTTGGCGTTGTCGAGTTTCGCCTTCAGGAGCGCGCCCAGGCTGGTGGTGCCGGAACTGGCGCTGTCGGTGGCGAACTTCTGCATCGCTTCGTGCTGGTCTGCCTGATCCTTGGCCTTGATCGAGAGGTTGACGCCGCGCGACTTGCGGTCGACGTTGATGATCATCGCCTCGACTTCGTCGCCGACCTTGAGGTGCTGCGACAGGTCTTCGGTGCGCTCGCGCGAGTATTCGGAAGCGCGCAGGTAGCCTTCGATGTCGCCTTCGAGCGCGACCGTGGCGCCGCGGGCGTCGACCGACTTCACCGTGCCGCGGACGATGGTGTTCTTCTCGTGCGTGGCGATGTAATTGGTGTAGGGGTCGCCTTCCATCTGCTTGATGCCGAGCGAAATGCGTTCCTTGTCGGTGTCGATCGCCAGCACCATCGCCTCGATTTCGTCACCCTTCTTGAACGAACGGATGACTTCCTCGCCGGGCAGGTTCCAGGAGAGGTCGGACAGGTGCACGAGGCCGTCGATGCCGCCGGGCAGGCCGATGAAGACGCCGAAGTCGGTGATCGACTTGATCTGGCCGCGCACCTTGTCGCCCTTCTTGTGGTTCATCGCGAAGTCGTCCCACGGGTTCGGCATGCACTGCTTCATGCCGAGGGAGATGCGGCGGCGTTCCTCGTCGATTTCGAGGATCATCACCTCGACTTCGTCGCCGAGCTGCACCACCTTCGAGGGATGGACGTTCTTGTTCGTCCAGTCCATTTCGGAGACGTGCACCAGGCCTTCGATGCCCTGCTCGATCTCGACGAAGGCGCCATAGTCGGTCAGGTTCGTGACCTTACCGAAGAGGCGGGTGTTCTGCGGGTAGCGGCGGGCGATGCCCAGCCACGGATCTTCGCCGAGCTGTTTCAGGCCGAGCGAGACGCGGTTCTTTTCGGTATCGAACTTGAGGATCTTCGCCGTCACTTCGTCGCCGACGTTGATCACTTCGGACGGGTGACGGACGCGGCGCCAGGCCAGGTCGGTGATGTGCAGCAGACCGTCGATGCCGCCGAGGTCGACGAACGCGCCGTAATCGGTGATGTTCTTGACGACGCCCTTGACGATGGCGCCTTCCTGCAGGGTCTCGAGCAGCTTTTCGCGCTCCTCGCCCATCGTTTCCTCAAGCACGGCGCGGCGCGAAACAACGACGTTGTTGCGCTTGCGGTCGAGCTTGATCACCTTGAATTCCATCGTCTTGCCTTCGTACGGCGTCGTGTCCTTGACCGGACGGACGTCGACGAGGGAGCCGGGGAGGAAGGCGCGGACGCTGTTGGTCATCACGGTCAGTCCGCCCTTGACCTTGCCGGTGATCGTGCCGGTGACCAGGGTGCCGTCGTTGAGCGCCTGTTCCAGCGCATTCCAGGCGGCGACGCGCTTGGCGCGGTCGCGCGAGAGGCGGGTTTCGCCGAAGCCGTTTTCGAGCTGCTCGATGGCGACCTGGACGAATTCGCCCGGCTTGGCTTCGAGCTGGCCCTGATCGTTGAGGAATTCCTCGATGTCGATGTAGCTCTCGGATTTGAGGCCGGCGTTGACGACGACGAAGTTCTGGTCGACGCGCACGATTTCGGCGGTGATGACTTCGCCCTGGCGCATTTCCTGGCGGGCCAGGCTTTCTTCGAACAGTTGCGCGAAACTTTCGTGGAATTCAGGTTGAGCGGGTTGAGTGGATTGGGTTGCGGAAGTGGCGGACATTAAAAAAAGTTCCTTGCCGCAAAATGCGGCGGGTTAAGGTTGAAAACGACTGCCGTTGTTTCGTTTCCCGTTGTTTTCTATTGTTCCCCATTGCCTTCGTTATTTCGTCAATTTCCCGCGAGGAAAGCGACGCCTCGTTGCCCCGTCTGTCGGGGCGGGCGAATGCCGGGGCGGGAAATCACGAAAAACAGACGAAGGCGGGAAAGAAACCAGAAACAACAGAAACAAAAAACGGCAGCGCCTTGTAAATGCCGGATACCGCACGTTTCGGCGAAGCGAATCGTCCACGGCGGCATTCGGCGGTTTGGTCTTACATGGTGGGTGCCGGCAAGCTGTTCAAACTGTCTGGTCTATTGACGGTTGACGGCTCTTTTGTTCGCTCCACCATTCCAGGACCTGCTCCACCGCCTGGGCGATGGAAAGCCGGGAAGTGTCGAGCAGCCGGGCATCCGCATTCTGCCTGAGTGGTGCAACGCTCCGTTGACTGTCGCGTTCGTCGCGTTGGCGCAAATCCAGCAAAATGTCCTCTATATTAGCTTGAATTCCTTTTTCGATCAACTGCTTAGTGCGCCGCTCGGCGCGGATTTCGGCGCTCGCGGTGAGGAATATCTTCAGCGCGGCGTCGGGAAAGATCGAGGAAGCCATGTCGCGTCCGTCGGCGACCAGCCCCGGCGCCCGGCGCAGGGCGCGCTGGCGGAACACGAGCGCCGCGCGCACCGCGGGCAGCGCAGCAACCAGCGAGGCGCCGGCGCCGATTTCCTCGCCGCGCAGTTCCTCGCCGACGGCGACATCGGCCAGGAACACGGCGCCGTTTTCGAAACGCGCGTCCAGGTTCGCGGCGATCCGCGCCAGCGCGGTTTCGGTTTCGTCGTTCCAGGGGCAGCCCGCGCGCCGTGCCGCGAGCGCGGTCAGGCGGTAGAGCAGGCCGGAGTCGAGGTAATGCCAGCCCAGCGCCTGCGCCACCAGCGCGGCCACCGTGCCCTTGCCGGACGCGGAAGGGCCGTCGATGGCGATCACCGGCACGGAGCGGGTGACCGCCTGCATCTGCGCGAAGTAGTCGGGAAAGGTCTTCGCCACGCAGCCGGGATCGTTGATCCGTAGCGCCGTGCCGCGGGCGGCGAGCGAGAAGCACATCGCGATGCGGTGATCGTCGTAGGTGTCGATGCCTTCCGGCGGAGAGAGGAGCGCGGCAGGCGGCGTGACCGCGATGAAGTCGGCGCCTTCCTCGACGGTTGCGCCGAGTTTACGCAATTCCGTGGCCATTGCCGCGATGCGGTCGGTTTCCTTCACGCGCCAGGAAGCGATGTTGGTCAGGCGCGTCGTGCCGGAGGCGAACAGCGCGGCGGTGGCCAGCGTCATTGCCGCGTCGGGGATTTCGTTGCAGTCGAGAGCGATGCCGCGGAGTCCGGAAAGGCTGCCGGAGTGTTCAGAATGTTCGGAGTGTTTAGAGTGTTTAGAGTGTTTACTCTCCGGGCCACGCGCCTCGATCCAGTTTTCTCCCATCGCGATCCGTGCCCCCATTTTTTCCAGCGCGCCGGCGAAGGCGACGTCGCCCTGGATCGAATCGCGTCCGACGCCGAGCACCCGCACCGGGCCGCCGCCGATGGCGCCGAGCGCAAGAAAATACGAGGCGGAGGAAGCGTCGCCCTCGACGTGGATCGTGCCGGGAGAACGATAGCGGCTGTCGGCGGCGATGCGGAAACGGCTCCAGTTTTCGTGTTCGACCCTGACGCCGAACCGCGCCATGGTTGCCAGCGTGATGCCGATGTAAGGCTTGGAAATCAGTTCGCCCTCGACGTCGATCTGTGCCGGAAGGCCGGAAAGCGGCAGCGCGAGCAGGAGGCCGGTGAGGAACTGGCTGGAAACGTCGCCGCGCACGCGTACGCGCAGCATGCCGTCGGCGGCGGAGTTTGTGGCATTCACGGCGAAGCATCCTGGTTTGATTGCCAGCGGCGGGAACCCATCGGCACCGAGATAGTCGATATCGGCGCCGATGGCACGCAACGCGTCGGCCAGATCGCCGATCGGCCGCTCGTGCATGCGTGCCACGCCGGAAAGCCGGTAATGGCCGCCGCAGAAGGCAAGCGCCGCGGTCAGCGGGCGGAACGCGGTGCCGGCATTGCCGAGAAAAAGGTCGGCTTCCTTGACCGGAAATGCGCCGCCGCAGCCGCGCACGCGCCATGCCGTCCTGTCGTCGGCGTCGAGGGCATGCAGTTCGACGCCGAGCGTGCGCAAGGCATCGAGCATGCGTTCGGTATCGTCGGAAACGAGCAGGTCGCGTACTTCGGTTTCACCCTCGGCAAGCGCGGCGAGCAGGAGTACGCGGTTGGAAATGCTTTTCGAGCCGGGCAGGCGAATTTCCCCGTGGGCGGCGGTAAAGGGCGGCAGGTCGATGAAAGTTTTCTGCATGGTTGAAAAAGCGGGAAATCCCGAGGCGGCGATGAAAAATGACAAAGATGTTGCGACTGATATCCGGCGTGCGCTTCGCCACGGTGGGAAGTCGGCGGGAAGTCGTTTGAATCCGGCAATTCGGATGTCAAGAACAAATCAATATCTTTTTCAATGCCATTGGGGTATTCTTTGCTGAAATGGATAAACCTTGAATTGTCCGGGTTTCGGCAGTATCGGTCAAAAAAACAAGAGAAGGAGGAGCAATGCGGATACGTTATCCGCCTGAAATCCAGAATTTGCCATTTGCAAAAAACCGGCAAGAATCTTCACATCTCCTTAACGTATCCGGCGATATAAAAGCTGGCCCGGAAAAACCGTTTTTCATCATTCATGTCATGACTCCCTTCCTGTATCCCTTCCTGCCCTTTTCCCATCCGGCGATCGGCGAGGCGGAAATCGCCGCCGTCACCGAGGTTCTACGTTCCGACTGGATCACGACCGGTCCTCAGAACCAGAAGCTGGAAGCGGCGTTTTGCGAAACGTTCGGCTGCCGTCACGCGATTGCGGTCAGTTCCGCCACCGGCGGCATGCACGTGGCTTTGGCGGCGCTCGGCATCGGGCCGGGCGACGAGGTGATCACGCCGTCGCAGACCTGGGTGTCGACGCCCAATATGATCGTTCTGTCCGGCGCCGAGCCGGTGATGGTGGATGTCGATCCGGACACGCTGATGGTCGAGGCCGACGCGATTCGTGCCGCGATCACGCCGCGCACCAGGGCGATCGTGCCGGTGCATTACGCCGGCGCGCCGCTGGACCTCGATCCGATCCATGCCGTGGCGCAAGAGCATGGCATTGCCGTGATCGAGGATGCCGCGCACGCCGCCGGCACGCGCTACAAGGAACGCTGGATCGGCAGCCGCGGCACGGCGATTTTTTCATTTCACGCAATCAAGAACATGACCTGCGCCGAGGGCGGGCTGATCGTCACCGACGACGACGCGCTGGCGGAAAAAATGCGCTGTTTGAAATTCCACGGACTCGGCGTCGACGCCTTCGACCGCCGGCAGCAGGGACGCAAGCCGCAGGCGGAAGCGGTGATGCCCGGCTATAAATACAATCTGTCGGACATCCACGCGGCGCTGGCCAGCGTGCAGCTTGCGCGCCTGCCCGCGTTCAACGCGCGTCGCGCGGAGCTGGCGGGGCGCTATCTGGAACGGTTGCGCGATCTTCCCTTTACGCCGCTGAAGGCGCCGGAATATCCGCACCTGCACGCCTGGCACCTGTTCATCGTGCGCACCGATCCCGAGCGCTGCAACGGACTGACCCGCGATGCGCTGATGGAAGCGCTGAAAGAACGCGGCATCGGCACCGGCCTGCATTTCCGCGCGGCGCACACGCAGAAGTATTACCGCGAGCGTTACCCGCATCTGCGCCTGCCGCACAGCGAATGGAACTCGGCGCGCATCTGTTCGCTGCCGCTGTTTCCCGAAATGCAGGATAGCGACGTCGACCGCGTCGTCGCCGCTTTGGCGGACATCCTGGAGTCCCCCCGTGATTGAAGACGACCGTATCCATAACGTCTCTGTCGTGATCCCGGTATTCAATGAGGAAGAAAGCCTGCCGGCGCTGATCGGACGGACGACGGCGGCCTGCGAGCGGCTGGCGCGGGAATACGAGATCATCCTCGTCGACGACGGCAGCCGCGATTCGTCCGCCGCGATCATCGCGGAGGCGGCCGAAAAGCCGGACAGCCACGTGCTGGCGGTGCTGCTCAACCGCAATTACGGCCAGCATTCGGCGATCATGGCCGGATTCAGGAAAGCACGCGGCGACCTTATCGTCACGCTCGATGCCGATCTGCAGAATCCGCCGGAAGAAATCCCGCGCCTGGTCGAAGTCGCGGAAGCGGGGCACGACGTGGTCGGCACGATCCGCGTCGACCGCCGGGATTCCTTTTTCCGCAAGGCCGCCTCGAAGCTGATCAACCTGATGATCAAGAAAGCCACCGGGAAAACGATGGGCGATTACGGCTGCATGTTGCGCGCCTATCGCCGGCCGGTGATCGAGGCGATGCTGTGCTGCCACGAGCGCAGCACGTTCATTCCGATCCTGGCCAATATGTTCGCGCACCGGGTGACGGATATTCCGGTCAGGCACAGCGAGCGCGAATTCGGCGAATCGAAATACAGCTTCATGCGGCTCATCAACCTGATGTACGACCTGGTGACCTGCCTGACCACGACGCCGCTGCGCATTCTCAGCATCTTCGGCAGCATCGTGGCGCTGGGCGGATTCCTGCTCGCGCTGCTGCTGATCGCGCTGCGCCTCGCGTTCGGTCCCGACTGGGGCGCGGAGGGCGTTTTCATGCTCTTCGCGCTGCTGTTCATGTTCATCGGCGCCCAGTTCGTCGGCATGGGGCTGCTCGGGGAATATATCGGCCGCATCTACAACGACGTCCGCGCCCGTCCGCGTTATTTCATCCGGAAAACGGTCGGGGCGCGGCGTTTTTCCAAACCAACCCGGAAAGGTAAAGCATGAAAGCGGTGGTCTTTGCGTATCACAACATGGGCTGCACCGGCATCAAGGCGCTGCTGGCCGCCGGCTATACGGTTCAGGCGGTGTTTACCCACGTCGACGATCCGGCGGAAAACCGCTTTTTCACCTCGGTCGCGCGGCTCTGCGCCGACCTGGGGCTGCCGGTATTCGCGCCGGAGGACGTCAATCATCCGCTGTGGGTCGAGCGCATCCGCGCATTGCAGCCGGACATCGTTTTCTCTTTCTATTATCGCGATCTGCTCGGCGACGGAATTCTGGGCCTCGCGCCGCAGGGCGCGTACAACCTGCACGGTTCGTTGCTGCCGCGCTATCGCGGCAGGGCGCCGGTCAACTGGGCCTTGCTTCACGGCGAGACGGAAACCGGCGTGACGCTACATCGGATGGTGCGCCGCGCCGATGCCGGAGACATCGCCGGGCAGCACCGGGTGGCGATCGACGACGACGACACGGCGCTGACACTGCATGAAAAACTGAATGTGGCGGCTTCATACCTGCTTGCCGAACTGCTGCCGCAGATCCGGCGTGGCGAGGTCGCGTTGACGCCGCAGGATGACCGCCGGGCCACGACCTTCGGCCGCCGTGCGCCGGAAGACGGCAGGATCGATTGGCAACAGCCGGCGCGGCGGATATACGACCTCGTTCGCGCCGTCACCGAGCCGTATCCGGGCGCGTTTTCGTCGGTCGGCGGCAGGAAGTTCATCGTCTGGTGCGCCAGGGCGCTGATGCTCGATCACGGCCAGCCGCCCGGCACAGTGCTGTCGGTACAGCCTTTGACGGTGGCGTGCGGCGAGGGCGCGCTGGAAATCGTGACCGGGCAGAGCGAAGGCGGCCTGTATGTGCAGGGCGAACGGCTGGCCAGGGAACTGGGGCTGGTCGCCCGGGCACGGCTGGGCGAAACACCGCTCAAAAAACAGCGGCGCACGCGGGTGCTGATCCTCGGCGTCAACGGCTTCATCGGCAATCACCTGACCGAGCGCCTGTTGCGGGAACACTACGAAGTGTATGGGCTCGATATCGGTTCGGACGCCATCGGCCGCTTTCTCGGCAACCCGCATTTCCATTTCGTCGAAGGCGACATCAGCATCCATTCGGAATGGATCGAGTATCACATCAAGAAGTGCGACGTGGTGCTGCCGCTGGTGGCGATCGCGACGCCGATCGAGTACACCCGCAACCCGTTGCGCGTGTTCGAACTCGATTTCGAAGAAAACCTGAGGATCGTGCGCGACTGCGTCAAATACAAGAAGCGCATCATCTTCCCCTCCACCTCCGAAGTGTACGGCATGTGCGATGACGCCGAATTCGACGAGGACAACTCGCGCCTGATCGTCGGCCCGATCAACAAGCAGCGCTGGATCTATTCGGTTTCCAAGCAGTTGCTCGACCGCGTGATCTGGGCCTACGGCGCCAAGGAAGGGCTGAAGTTCACGCTGTTCCGCCCGTTCAACTGGATGGGGCCGCGCCTCGACAACCTGAACGCGGCGCGTATCGGCAGTTCGCGCGCGATCACGCAACTGATCCTGAACCTGGTGGAAGGCTCGCCGATCCAACTGGTCGACGGCGGCGCGCAGAAACGCTGCTTCACCGACATCCAGGATGGCATCGAGGCGCTCTTCCGCATCATCGAAAACCGCGACGGCAAGTGCGACGGCCAGATCGTCAACATCGGCAACCCCGACAACGAAGCCAGCATCAAGAACCTGGCGGAAATGCTGCTGGAGTGCTTCGAGGCGCATCCGCTGCGCGGGCATTTCCCGCCGTTTGCCGGGATCAAGATGGTGGAAAGCGGCCTTTATTACGGCAAGGGCTACCAGGACGTCGCGTATCGCCGCCCGAGCATCAGGAACGCGAAACGATTGCTGGATTGGAAGCCGTCGATTCCGCTGCAGCGGACGGTTGCCGACACGCTCGATTTCTTCCTGCGCAGTTGGGAGCAGGAAAGACTGGAAGAACAGGCGCAGGAATTACAGGGGGGCTTGCAGGCGTTGCGGATGAAGCAGGGACGCAGCCTCGCCGCATGAGAAAGGTCGGGCTGCGGATCGACGTCGACACTCTGCGCGGCACGCGCGAAGGCGTGCCGCGGCTGCTCGAATCGCTGAAGCGGCACGGGGTGCGGGCGAGCTTTTTCTTCAGTGTCGGTCCCGACAACATGGGCCGCCATCTGTGGCGTCTCGTGAAGCCGCGTTTCCTGTGGAAAATGCTGCGTTCCAACGCCGCTTCGCTCTACGGCTGGGATATCCTGCTCGCCGGCACCGCCTGGCCGGGCAGGAACATCGGCAGGAACTGTTCCGACATTCTGCGCGCCGCCGCCGATCCCGCGAACGGCCATGAGATCGGCCTGCACGCCTGGGATCATCACGGCTGGCAGGCGCGCGCCGGGCATTGGCCCGATACGTGGATCGAGGAAGAAATCCGGCGCGGTACCGAGGCGCTCGCCGCCATCGTCGGCCGCCCCGTCGACTGTTCCGCGGCACCCGGCTGGCGCGCCGACACGCGCATCGTTGCCTGCAAGGAGCGTTTCCGTTTCCGTTACAACAGCGATTGCCGGGGCAGCGCGCCGTTTCGTCCGCTGCTCGGCAACGGACATCCGGGCACGCCGCAGATTCCGGTGACGCTGCCCACCTACGACGAGGCCGTCGGCACCGTCGCGGGAATCCGCACGGCGGCGGAATTCAATGAATACCTGCTGGCCGCGCTTGCCCGCCACGACGACAGCCGGGGCGCTCCGGTGTATACGATTCACGCCGAGGTCGAAGGCATCGCGCAGGCGGAAGTATTCGAGCAGTTGTTGCGGCGCGGCGCGGAAGCAGGATTCCGTTTTTGCCCATTGGGCGAATTGCTGCCCGCCGATCCCGCCACTTTGCCGACGGGGTGCATCGAACGCTCCGGCTTTCCCGGGCGCGAAGGCTGGCTCGGCCGCCAGAAAGTGTCGGGAGAATAAGCGTCGGGAGAATGCATGCCTCTCACGAAAATTCCAGATTAAATTAAATTTACTTCGTTTTATGTAGTGATATTTAATGATTAATTATTATCTAATATTGGAAAAATGTTTCCGTTGTCCCTGATGACCGCGAATACGGCCGCTCCGCGCATTGGTACGAATCCATTGGAGGCACTCAAGGGATGGATGCTTTTTCTTTTTTTCGCCGTGGTCTATCTCGTGCCGCTCAATGGCCGCCTGCTGTGGCAGCCGGACGAGACGCGCTACGCCGAGATCAGCCGCGAAATGCTGGCAAGCGGCGACTGGATCGTGCCGCGTCTTCTGGGGCTGCGTTATTTCGAAAAGCCGGTTGCCGGCTACTGGATCAACAACCTCGGTCAGTGGCTGTTCGGTGACAGCAATTTCGCCGTGCGCTTCGGCTCGGTATTCTGCACCGCGCTTTCCGCGGTGCTGGTGTTCTGGCTGGCGCTGCGCCTGTGGCGCGACCGTTCGAAGGCGCTCCTGGCGGGCGCGATCTATCTCTCGTGTTTCATCGTCTACGCGATCGGCACGTATGGCGCGCTGGATGCGATGCTGGCACTGTGGCTGACCGCCGCGATGGTCTGTTTTCACTGCGCGGACCATGCCGAAACGCGGCGCGGCAAGGCTGCCGCCTATGCGCTGCTCGGAGCGGCCTGCGGCATGGGATTGATGACCAAGGGCTTTCTGGCGCTGGCGGTGCCGGTGATTTCCGTGCTGCCCTATATTTTCTGGAGGCGTATACGAGAGCGCATGGGGGAGTACGGGCTGCGGAGCGGGTTATGGCGCGGAGCGAAAGAACTGCTCGGTTACGGCGCCATCGCCATCGCCGCCGCCGCCGCGATCAGCGCGCCGTGGGCCATCGCCGTCCATCTGCGCGAACCCGATTACTGGCATTATTTTTTCTGGATCGAGCACATCCAGCGCTTTGCCGCCGACAACGCACAGCATAAGAAGCCGTTCTGGTTTTTTCTGCCCATCCTGGCAATTGGCGTACTTCCCTGGCTCGGCCTGCTGCCGTCCGCGCTGGCGCGCGGCTGGCGCAAGCGCGGTGTTCGTCCCGAGCTCTTTTCCCTGCTGTGCTGGGCGGCGATGCCGTTCCTGTTCTTCAGCGCCGCCAAGGGCAAACTGCCCACCTATATCCTGCCCTGCTTCGCGCCGCTCGCGCTGCTCATGGCCGATGCCGCCGTAGATAGGGTGAAGGAAGGCCGGATGGCGGCGCTGCGCGCCAACGGCTGGATCAATCTCGCCGCCGGGTTGCTTGCCGCGCTGATCGTCGGAATCCTGGTGGTGGGCGACTCGCGGGCATCGGTATACCAGCCTGGCGACGAGGCGAAAATCGCGCTGGCACTGGCGGCATTTGCCGCCTGGAGCGCGGTGGGACTCTGGACCGTCCGGCATTGCGCGCGGCGCTGGTGGTGCGCGGCATTGTGTCCGCTGCTGCTGGGGCTGGTCATCGGGGAAGCCATTCCGCAGAAAGTGGTGGCGGTCAAACAGCCGCAATACCTGATCAACGACATCCGCCACGAGCTCGCCGCCAGCCGCTACATCCTGGGCAGCAATGTCGGCATCGCGCTGGGGCTGGCCTGGGAAACGAAGCGCAGCGACATCCTGCTGTTCGGCACCCGCGGCGAGTTGAGCTACGGCCTGCGTTATCCGGACGGTGCCGCTCGCTTCGTCGCCGAAGAAGGGTTTGCCGGCTGGCTGGCCAAAGCGCGCAAGGAGGGCGACGTTTCGCTGCTGCTGCTCGACGGCAAGCCCGAGCGCCTGCCCGTGCCCGACCGAACCGTGGCGCCGGAAAACGGCCCGGCGGAAGACCGCCTGGTTTTTCTTTACTACCGGCGGCAGCCGTGAGTTTCCTGCTCGTTCTTCTGGTGTGCGTGCTGACCTGTTGCGGCCAGTTATGCCAGAAACAGGCGGTCGAACGCTGGCGGGAAGCGATGCGGCCACGGCCGGTCCGGCTGAAACGGGCGCTGGGCTGGCTGCTGGCGGGAGTCGCCGCGATGGGGCTGGCGCTGCTGCTCTGGCTGTGGGTGCTGCGGATTCTGCCCCTGAGCATCGCCTATCCCATGCTCAGCCTCAATTTCGTGCTGACGGCGCTTGCCGCGCGCTGGTTCTTCCATGAAACCATCGGCCGCCGGCACTGGCTGGGAATAGGCTGCATCATGCTCGGCGTCGCGCTGCTGGGAACGGGACTGTGAGCGGGGCTGTGAGCGGCCATAAAAGTTTCAGGGGCTACGCCTGGGCAACGGCCAGCATCGTGCTGATCAGCATCGCGCAACTCCTGATGAAATGGGGCATGGGACAGTTGCCGCCACCGCTGCCGTTGCTACCCCCACTATCGGCGGTCGGTTTTCCCGAGTTGCTGGAAATGCTGCCACCGTACCGGATCCCTCTGCTGTGCATCGCCGCGGGCGTGCTCTGCTATGCCTTTTCCCTGGCGTGCTGGATGTGCGTCCTGCATTTTCTGCCGCTCAATCGCGCCTACCCGTTGTTGAGCGTCAGCTACGTGCTGGTGTGCCTGGCGGCGGTGGTGCTGCCGTGGTTCGGCGAAACCCTGACGCCGGCGAAAACGCTGGGCGTGCTGCTGATCCTGCTCGGCATTTGGTTGATCCACGCGGCCCCGGAAAAGCGGGAGTGACGGTCGCCACAAGGCGGGTACGGTGATGCCGCTATGTCGCGTTTCTTTTCCGTTTGATATGGCGGAGCAAAGCGTAAAGGCAGAATTGGACGATTTCGAACAGCAGGATGATCGGAAAAATCAGTGCGGCCAGGGTGGCGGCGAGCCACATGCCTATCGAAAACAGCGCAAGCAGGAAAGCGAGGATGAAAAGCGCGAACTGCGCCAGAAGGTATCCCGCAACGCCGGGACGCTGCGTTTTCCCGGAAAAATACGCGAGAATTCGTACTTGGTAGCGCTTGGTAACGACTGCCATCGGCCAAAGGAACAGCAGGAAACTTCCGATCTGGATCGCCCAATAAATATATGGCGACCAAAGCTCTCGTGTCGATTGAGCTTCCCAGTCGCTGCGGATCGCCTTGAGTTCGGTATCCCCATCGAATTTTTGTAATTTTCGGAAATTCGGTTTGCGAAGAAAATTTCCTTGAAATGCATGCTTCAAGTCATCCGCGCTTGCATCTGGCAAGGGACGATAGTAAACGGCGGGCATAAGCTGGATCATGAAAGATCCGTCCGGCGGAACATCTTTGAACTGATCGAGTAAAAGAGCCTGCGCAATCTGTTCCGGCGAGTTGGTGTAATGGGAAGACGGCAAAATGTTCTTCAATTGATCGAGTACGATCGGAATGGCGCCGGACGGCACCGGTTCGACCACCGGCCTGTAGCTGCACATGCCCGCGTTGTTCGGTATTTCCCGGACCCGGAAGGCACCTTTGCATTTTCCAGCTTTGCAGGTGAAATAAAAATAATCGCTCAAGGGCATGCAGGAAGTGGCATGGGCCGGAACAGGAAAAAACAGTAGAAGCGATACAAGCGCCAGGCATCCGCAAAGGATCGCCGCACGAAATTTCTGGAAATAGGTTCGCATGAAGTTGCTGGCACGGATGGGGAGGGTGAATAAAAGCGTACACCTATTTTGAATATGCGTATCGTTTTGGGTCGAGATGCGACGGGAGTTTATAATTTAGATTAATAATTCATGCGTGAAGAACACTACATGCATGTAGTTTAATTTTTTTAAATTGGAATGTTGCACTCTTTACAAATGAGCATGTCGTGGAAAACTCCTGGATTCCCGTCTGCGCGGGAATGACGGAGGTTTTTTCCTGTTCTCTTCCTGCGCCAGTGGCCCTATTTGCGGACCGGTCTATATCGGTCGCGGCCCGCCATTTTCCCCGTCATTCCCGCGCAGGCGGGAATCCAGGGAAATTCCATCGGCGCTTCCCTGCAAAAAATGATGTCTTGTTTTGGGCGTTGTCGTACGTATACTGCGCCGCGTCGTACCGCCTACGAACGCTCTTTCCCCCACTCCCGGCGCGCGGCGCGGGCGGTGGCGAAGATGGCTTCGAGCCGGTCGCCGTCGGCGGCGGCGAGCGCCGCGCGCGCTTCGTCGAGCTGGGCGCGGTAGCGGTCGAGGTCCTCGATCAGCGCGGCGCGGTTGGCGAGGCAGATGTCGCGCCACATTTCCGGGTGGCTGGCGGCGATGCGCGTGAAGTCGCGGAAACCCGAGGCGGCGTAGGAGAAGAAAATCTCGGCGTCGTCGCGCACGGCGAGATCGTGCACCAGCGCGAACGACAGCAGATGCGGCAGGTGGCTGACGGCGGCGAAGACGCGGTC
>JAVBTC010000080.1:0-20324 GCA_031556405.1 Rhodocyclaceae bacterium | reverse complement strand
CATGCTGTCCGGACCTCATTCACGGTCTTTAATCCGCAAAAGACAAAAATATCCACGTCATGCCCGCGCTGGCGGGAATCCAGGGAAATTCCGTCAATGTCTCATTTCGCGGAAAGCGGCAATCCATCGCGGGAATCGTTTCGGCCGCTCCTTCTCCGCAAAGCGTTGCACAAATATCCTTCGCGTACTCGTGGAGAAGGAAAGCAGGCCGCGCGGACTTGTCTCTCTGTCATATAAGTGTAAGATTTTTTTTATATCCTGAAAAAAAGCGAGACAAACCATGCCTTCTTCCGCCGCGCCGCACCGCGTTCCCAGCCACGCGTATCCTCCCGACTATTTTCTCAACCGCGAACTGGCGCTGATCGAATTCAACCGCCGCGTGCTGGCGCAGGCGCAGGACAAGCGGATTCCGCTGCTGGAGCGCCTGTTCTTTCTCTGCATCGTCAGCAGCAATCTCGACGAACTCTTCGAGATCCGCGTCGCCGGAATCAAGGAACAACTGAAACTCGGCTCCACGGCCATCACCACCGACGGCAAGACTGCCTCCGAAGTGCACCTGCTGGTGACCAGCGCCGCACGCACGCTGGTCGAGGAGCAATACGCACTCCTGAACGACGAAATCCTGCCGCAACTGGCGAAGGAAGGCGTTCATTTTCCGCGCCGCTCCGACTGGAGCGAAGCGCAGCGCGCCTGGGTGCGCGCCTATTTCTTCCGCGAAATGATGCCGGTGCTCACCCCCATCGGCATCGACCCTTCGCACCCGTTTCCGCGCGTGCTCAACAAGAGCCTCAACTTCGCCGTCGAACTCGAAGGCAAGGACGCCTTCGGGCGCAATTCCGGCATCGCCATCGTCCAGGCGCCACGCGTGCTGCCGCGCGTGATCCGGCTGCCTGCCGACGTCACGCCCGACTATCAGTACGGTTTCGTCTTCCTCTCCTCGATCCTGCACAGCTTCGTCGGCGAACTCTTCGCCGGCATGAACGTGCTCGGCTGTTATCAGTTCCGCGTCACGCGCAATTCCGACCTTTTCGTCGACGAGGAAGAAGTCAAGAACCTGCGCACCAAGATCCAGGTGGAACTGCCGCAGCGCCACTTCGGCGACGCCGTGCGCCTCGAAGTCGCGGACAATTGCTCGCCGGCGGCATGCCGCTTCCTTCTGGCGCAGTTCGGGCTTTCCGAAAGCGAGCTGTACCGCATTCCCGGCCCGGTCAACCTCGTGCGCCTGATGCAGGTGCCGGCCTGGGTCGACCGCCCGGACCTGAAATTTCCCAACTTCACGCCGGGCATGCCGAAGGCCCTGCGCAAGGCGTCGGACATCTTCAGCCAGATCCGCGTCGGCGATATCCTGCTGCACCACCCGTACCAGAGTTTTCTGCCGGTCATCGACTTCCTCGAGCAGGCCGTCAGCGACCCGCAGGTGGTCGCGATCAAGATGACCGTCTACCGCACCGGCACCGACTCCGTGCTGATGCAGTCGCTCCTGCGCGCGGCGCAGAACGGCAAGGAAGTCACCGTCGTCGTCGAACTGATGGCGCGCTTCGACGAGGAAGCCAACATCGGCTGGGCGACGCGTCTCGAAGAAGTCGGCGCCCATGTCGTTTACGGCGTCGTCGGCTACAAGACGCACGCCAAGATGCTGATGGTCGTGCGCCGCGAGGATACGCCGACGGGGACGATCCTGCGCCGCTACGTGCACCTGGGCACCGGCAACTATCACCCGCGCACCGCGCGCCTCTACACAGATTTCGGCCTCCTGACTTGCGACGAGGCGATCGGCGCCGACGTTACCGAAGTCTTCCAGCAGCTCACCGGCCTGGGGCGCGTGAAACCGTTGCAGCATCTATGGCAGTCGCCGTTCTCGCTGCATTCCAATGTGATTGCATCGATCCGGCGGGAAATCGATGCCGCGAAGGCGGGCAAGCCGGCGCGCGTGATCGCGAAGATGAACTCGCTGCTCGAACCCGAACTCATCGGCGTGCTTTACGAAGCCTCGCAGGCCGGCGTGCGCATCGACCTCATCGTGCGCGGCGTCTGCGCATTGCGGCCAGGCGTCGTGGGGCTCTCGGAAAACATTCGCGTGCGCTCGGTGATCGGGCGCTTCCTCGAACACCACCGCATTTTCTGCTTTCACGCTGGCGGCGAGGAAAAAGTTTATCTGTCGAGTGCCGACTGGATGGAGCGCAATTTTTTCCGGCGCATCGAACTCGCGTTTCCGATACTCGACAAGCGCCTCAAAAGACGCGTCATCAGCGAGGGCCTGAAAATGTATCTGAGCGACAACCAGGGCGCCTGGGAGATGGACGGCAACGGCCACTACACGAGAAAGCGCAACAAGCGCGCACAACAGCGCTGCGCGCAGGAAGAGTTGATCGAATTGCTGAAGCCGGGAAATTAACGACGGTTTTGGGAATAGGAGAGAGCATTACTTCTTGCGGTGATATTTTCGAGCAATCTTATCGAGTTCTTTACTGTGATAAAAATCGATGCATTTCATCATGGTCAATGGTTCTCCATCCTTGCTTTTGTACTCCTTTTTGAGAAATTTTATTGCGAGCAAATCGGCTTCAGTGTGCGCTTCAATAGGCAATGAACCGAATTCGAAATAACCTCTCGCGGCAGCCGCGGCATCGTCCACGACCTCCTGCGATGAAGGGTAGCCATTAGCGATACAGAAACTGAGCGCATAATTTTTGAAGTATTCGACAGAGGAGTATTTGACGCGCTTAGGTTGTTCCTCTCCCGCCACGAGAGAAAAGGCGGATATCAGTGCCATAAGTACGGCTATCTTGGAATTCATATGCCTTGTGAAAATGGTGGCCTTGAGCATTATTTCTTTCGGCGGTATTTTCGGGCGAGTTTGTCTAGTTCTTTACTGTGATAAAAATCTATGCACTTCATCAGAGTCAATGGTTCTCCAGTCAGGCTTTTATACTCTCTCTTCAGAAATTCTCTTCCGAGCAAGGTGGCCTCAGTATGTGCTTCAAGAGGGAATGAGCCGAATTCCAGATAACCTCTTGCCGCTGCGGCAGCATCTTTAGCTACTTCCTGAGATGAAGAGTAACCATCCGAAATGCATGTACTGAGCGCGTAATTTTTGAAATATTCGATGGGAGAGTATTTGACTCGCTTAGGTTCTTCCTCTCCCAATGCGCTAAAGGAAAAGAATATCAAACCTACGAGCACTGTCACTTTAAAATCCATAATGATGCCTCCGTCGCTAAAGGGAAATAGCAATTATCGGAACAGCTATTTCCGTTCCAAAGGGTGGCATGACCGCTTGCGCTGCTCCAGCCGCTGACATTGAATACGATGATTCCCTGTTGTTTGGCAAAATCGCTTTGCTTTGGACTTTTTTTGATTTTGTCGGATTTTCCAAAGCTATGGTTCAAGAACCTCATCATATCTACGACACGGAAGATGTACCATTTTTTATCGCCTCCAGATACAGTACTCCACGAACCGCGAGTCACGGTGACGCCGGAATAATTCAAGGCATAGCTCATACGAATAGCACACGCATTGGTGAATCCTGATTCCGGATCTTTCTCCCCAAGTTTGATATTTTCCTCAACCTTACCGCCAATTTTCTTCCCGACACTGGCGACTGTCCCATCGCCATAGATTTCGTTGAACTTTGACCACATCGTCAAAAAAGCTGGCCTCGGCACCATGGTTTTTTCCTTTGAAAGGTTGTTTTTTGCATAATAAAATGTGCTTGCTATTATGCTGTTAATTTCATTTCAGTCAAGAGGAATTTTCTGTTTTGCATATGATGACTGACCGCATCCATATTCTGCTTTGTCGGAAGCCGCGAGAAATTTTTTGGCGGCTTGGGCCGTTGCCTCCCGGAACAGGGCGAATGGCACTCATCGGCTGGTAGTTCGATCCGCCGTCCGGCGAGGCGGACGTTCCTCTCGCCGGGTTGTATTCCCTGTATCCGGAGTTCGAGGCGGCGGTGCTCGCGGCTCTGAAGATGCGGGTACGGCAGGCGGGTTTTGCCTGGGAAGCCTGCGCCTCGGAAGACGAATTTATCGGCCGCGTGGCGTAGAACACCATGCGGCATAGCCGCTACCGGAAGACGATCGTCTTGTTTCCGTGCGTCAGCACGCGGTCTTCGAGGTGATAGCGCAGGCCGCGCGCGAGCACGGTTTTTTCGATGTCCTTGCCGTAGCGCACCATGTCCTCGATGGCATCGGAATGGTCGATGCGGATCACGTCCTGCTCGATGATCGGCCCCTGGTCGAGGTCGGCGGTGACGTAGTGGCAGGTGGCGCCGATCAGCTTGACACCGCGATCGTAGGCCTGGTGGTAGGGTTTGGCGCCGACGAAGCTGGGCAGGAAGCTGTGGTGGATGTTGATGATTTGCCCCGGATAGTCGGCGCACAGGTCGGGCGGCAGGATTTGCATGTAGCGCGCCAGCACCATGCAGTCGCCGTGCGCTTCCCCGAAGATGCGGCGCATTTCGGCGAACGCGGCGGATTTGTTGTCCGCCGTGACCGGCACGTGGTGGAATGCAATGCCGTGCCATTCGACGAAGCCACGGAAGGTTTCGTGGTTGGAGATGACGCAGGGAATTTCGATTTCCAGTTCTTTCGCCTGCCAGCGCGCCAGCAGGTCGTAGAGGCAGTGTTCCTGTTTCGAGACGAGCACGACGACGCGCTTTTTGATGCTGCTGTCGGTGATCCGCCACAGCATCCGCAGCGGCTGCGCGACGGCGGTATCGAAGCGTTCGCGGAATTCGGCGAGCAGGAAGGGAATCGAGTCGGCGCGGATTTCCAGGCGCATGAAGTAGCGTCCGGTGACGGCGTCGGCGTGGTAGCTCGATTCGAGAATCCAGCCGCCGTGTTCGGCGATGAAGCCGGAGACGCGGGCGATAATCCCGACCTGGTCGGGACAGGAAGCGGTCAGCGTGTAGAAACGTTCGCGGTGCATGGCGTGCGCCTCATTTTTGAATTTCCCCTTTTGATTTTTTCCGGTTTCTTTTTTCTCCCGCGTGCGGGAGTGGTAAGTGGACTTGGTGGATTTCGGGTTTTCAGATCCGCGCGAACGCCTTGTCGATTTCCGCGCGCAGCGCCGCGTAGTCGAGCGCTACCGGGTACTGCGGGAATTCGTGGATGACGTTTTCCGGCGGATGGAACAGGATGCCGCCGTGCGCTTCGCCGAGCATCGCCGTGTCGTTGTAGGAATCGCCGGCGGCGACGACGTGGAACTTGAGTTCCTTGAAACGCTTGACCGCCTCGCGTTTCTGGTCCGGCATGCGCAGGTGGTAGTTCACCAGTTTGCCGTCTGCATCGGCTTCGAGCCAGTGGCAGAAGAGCGTCGGCCAGCCGAGCTGGCGCATCAGCGGATGCGCGAATTCGTAGAAGGTGTCGGAGAGGATGATGAGCTGGTAGTCGGCGCGCAGTTGGTCGAGGAATTCGCGCGCGCCGGGCATCGGCCCCATGTCGGCGATGACTTCCTGGATGTCCGGCAGGCCGAGCCTGTGCTGCGCCAGGATGTCGAGCCGGTAGCGCATCAGCTTGTCGTAGTCGGGCTCGTCGCGCGTGGTGCGGCGCAGGGCGTCGATACCCGTCCGGGCGGCGAATTCGATCCAGATTTCGGGGACGAGCACGCCCTCCAGGTCAAGACATACGAGTTTCAATGGATTCTCCCTTGTTGTTCCCATGTGCCGCCATGGCAGCGGCCAAAGAAGCGGATTTTAGCATCGGGGCGCGCGTCTCCGGCTTCGCTGCCTGTCACGTACCCGGTTCGAAGAAATTTTTCCCGGCTGTCTGGGTGTTTTCAGAAATTCTATAAGCGATAATAAATTTATTATAAATTATTAATTTTCCATTAAACATACTGCTGTAGCGATTTTTATGAAATTATTATTTCATTATAAATAATGATCCAAAGCCAATAAGGTCCCGCCCTGAAAGAGCGGGATCTTGGTTGTCGCATCATCGGACGACTGGCAAGGCTTGTTGAACCGTTCAGAGTTCTTTATTGGCCTTGATATCGAAAGTGGCTGTAACCGTACCACCGCTTCCGCCCTGTTGATTCTGAATGACATATTCCTGCGACACCTTGGAAAAAGCCAGACAAACATCTTCGTAAATCCGCTCCGAAGAACTGTTACCCATCGGTTCAACTTTCGTCACGATCACGTCCGTCATCGTAATTTTCATATACTCGAGCGGATTTCCCCCGGCCTTGCGTACCGTCAATATGGCTTCGGAAATATGCTTCCCCGTCAGGCAATATTTGAGCAGATTCGGACTGGCACGGTCTACTGCATGCTGAAAACTCAAATCGCCAACCGTCGCTTTCCCCGCACCGCCGCCGGAACCCGCGTGCATATTGGATTCCTGCGTCACCCGCCATCTCCAGCTCAATATCTCGATTTCGTTTTTGTGCATCGCATCCATCGATTCTCCGTCGATGCCGTTGATTTTAAGAAACAGATCCTGTGCCATTTATTGCTCCCTTCTTTTCGCCTTCGAGAATAAAAGTTAATTTGCAAATCATTGCGTCTTGGTTAATAAATCGTTACAGCCATCATCACAGGCAAAATACCATACGCGATCTCCACACTTGATACTCCCTATTGCGCTTGCATATATTTTCCACTCGCAAACTTCTTCCATATATTTCATTGACCCTACAGCATAACAAGGCGCCCATTCATAATAATCATGAAGGGTTTTGTGGGTAACCAGTTTGGATCGTGTTTGAAAAAAAGCCTGTGCGTCACTATTTGTTAAATCGACATCCGATGGTTTACACGAGTTAATGTCGCTAGATATGAAATCCAGAGTGTGAACCTCATTAACTCCCTGTTGATTGAAATCGGCAACAGAAGCACAGCCTGAAAGCGCCACAAACAACAGCGAAACAAGAAATCTCATTCCCATTTCGCATCCTTGGCTTCGCCAGGGTTTTTATAGGAAACATCCGGATGGCGATATACATTCGATTTATCGATCGAAAGAATATCAATTAATTCTCCAACAAGCCACTTCAGAGATTCCTGCTGTGGCTCGGTTGGCTCCTCGTATTTGGTATCATTAACATGCATTCCCACCAATTCGATTCCGATGGAATCTGCATTGATCGGGTAACGATCAGGATAGTCTTTATTCCGCTCAATCTCGTTGATCTTCTTTATTTGAGTATGCCATCCTTTCATTTTCAAGGCGCCTTTTATATCTTTATCATCACAATCTTTGCCAAGCACATCATGGCATTTTGACTTTATATTTTTTCCAACGTGATAACAAACATTAAGCAGGCTTGCCGTTTGATAAATCTGCCCTTCTTTTGAAATCAAAAAATGCGCCCCAACTGAACTGGATTTATAAGAATTCAAAGAAGATTCTGCTGTGCTCGAATCTGTCTGATGAACTACAATCGCTTTTATCGAATCCAAAGTTCTGACGTCATGCTCGATTTTCGAGTACCTATCATTGATAACTCGCTCATCCTTCAGCATTCCGTCAGAATCGGATTTACTCTGTTTGCTTTCTGGCTCTGCCATATATCTCTCCATAATAAATATAAAAATATTGCAATCCAGTTCAAAGTAAATTATTTACTATTTTCCAGTAATAATTGAATGGCATGTTTTTAATGTGGCCGTAGTTGAAAACCATATGGAATCATTCTTCCGGGATGTTACACCATGCTATAGAAATAGGTCAAGCTGTGAAAATACAACGCCAATAGCATATTTTAGGTGGCAGCATCAACGAGGTGCGCGTCGACGGAAAGGGCATCGAAGACTTTTGGCTCTACAAGATCCACTGCGTCGAAAAAAGCCTTCGTCGGTTACCACCGCTACATGCAGCGACATTTTGAAAAATTCTGACAACATCGCGACAAACGCCGGATATATGAAAAAGCCATCATCCCTCTTTACACATAAACCAGCGTAAAGGGAGCAGATGATGTTCAAATTTCCATTGGTCGCAGCGGTTTTTTTATCCATGACGCTTTCAGGTTGTTTCTCGAAATGTGGTGTCGATATTGATTGCGGGCCCGACGACGGCCACTGGTCGAGGCCACAGCATAGAAATGTAGGAACGCGCTACGATCATGATCACCGGACGAACCACGCAGAGAAAAAAACTGCTCCAAAGCCTGTGCCTCTTCCGGCGGCCTCCCGAAATTCTCCGCCGAAGATTCCCTTGAATTCAGAAGGATCCACTACCGGAAACGGTAACCCGGGGCGTAGTAAGCAGGATAAAAGTCCCCGCGCTGCGGAACCGTCGCCCAAGCCTCAGACTTCGAATAAACCGAACGACCATCGAAAATTGTTCAATTCCCAATGACGGCTTGAGCCCCAATCCTGCCAGCGACGTCGGATATTTTTTGTCGCTGGCGGGATTTTAATTATTTGTTTTCTAATATCGAAATAATTATTTATTATAATAAGTTACTGTATTGATAGTTATATTCACTCTGATTTAGAAATCTCTTCCTTCTCTTCCTCCAGGCTCCAGATCTGATGCGAATCGAGCAAAAGGCGCGAGTAGGATTCGAGCGCGTCGATGTGCGCGGATTCGGACGCCTGGGCGGCCTCAAGGGCCTGGCGGTTGGCGAGCAGGGTATCGGCGAAGGCCGATTCGCCCAGCGCATAGGCTTTTGCCACGAGCGCGGCGTTTTGCCGTGCTTCGTTGCTCACGGTTTCGAGCGTGGCGGCGATTTTTTTCGCGCTGGCCGCCTGGACGAGAAGTTGCCGCGCCTCGCGGTCGACCTTGTTGCGGATCCGCATTTCTTCCTGGCGCGCCTGGTCGAGTTCCGCCAGCGCGCCCGCGTGGCCGGCGCGGCGCGCTTCGCCCGGCAGGGGGATGCTGACCGAGAGGCCGACGATCTTGTCTTCGCCGTCGCGTTCGCTGGTGTAGCGGACGCCGACGGTCGGGTCGGGCATGCGTTCGAGCGAACTGCGTTCGACGAGGAGTTTTTTCTGTTCCACCTGCATAGTCGCCTGTTCGTGTTCGTGGTTGGCGGCGGCGATGCGCTCGCCCCAGTCGGTGCGTTCCACGTGGGCGGGAATGGGGGAGTGGGGGGAAAGGGGGGAGAGAGGAGAGAGGGCGGCCGGGCCGGACGATAGTTCCGCCGCGCCGGGCAGCGGCAGGCCGGGGTATTTGCGCTCCAGCGCGATCCGCGCCAATTGCGCGCGCTGCGCCGCCTGTTGCTGCACGACGATGAGGCGCTGGTGCTCGGTCTGCGCCAGCATCAGTTCCATCTTCGGCACGTCGCCGGCGCGCACGCGCTTTTGCATGCCTTCGAGAAGCTTGCCGCTCAGGGCGACCTGCTCGTTCATGCGCCAGGCGACGCGTTCTTCGCGCAGCAGCCCGAACCAGGCGGCGAGCAGCGCCCGGCCCGCTTCGTGCCAGGTGTCGGCGTAGAAGGCGTTGGAGAGGACGACGGCCTGCTTGCCCAGTGCTTCATCCTTCGCGGCCTTGCCGAACCAGCGCAGGGGGCGGTCGACCGAGACTTCGTAGTCCTGGAAATTCTTCTCGTAACGCACCCGGCGCCGCGCCGCTTCGCCGCGCACGCTCCATTCGTAGGGGCCGCTTTCTAGGCGCTGCCGCTCGGCGATGGAAACATTGATGCCGGCGCGCGCCGTCTGGAGTTCCGGCAGCGCTTCGAGCACGCGGCGCACTGCCGCTTCGGGCGGCAACGCGGCGGGGTAGGTGAATCGGGTTGGGGTGGAGAGGGCGGAGAAAGTGGGGAGGGCGGGGGTTTTGGGGGAATCGCCTGTTTTTTCCGGAGATGCTTTACTCTCGCCCACGGCTCTGCTTTTTTCGTCATTCCCGCTCGCGGGAGAGAGGAGCAAGGGAGGTTCGTGACCTTTAAGATTCGCTCCGGCATTTGTCGTGGGAGAAGCCGTCTGCGCGCCGGCGGCGGCACAGACCAAGGCAAGCGTTATCGCCAGTGCCGGAACGCGGAGGCTGAATCCGCCGCATCCGGGCGAACGGGTAAGGCGTCGTTTCTTCATACCGCTCTCCCAAAAGCCATCAATGGCGCAACCCAGTAGGCGACTTCCGGGGTGTGGAATTCCTTTCTTATCGCCTCCACCAGCGGCGGGATGTCCGCGCTGCGCAGCAACAGTTGAATCAGGCGCCGCCGCGCGCGGCCCTGCACCTTTTCCATTGCGCTCTTCAGGCCCGCGCCGCGTCCCATGCCCTGCGCGTCGATGGAGGAAAATCCGCCGACCCACTCGGGATGTTCGAGCAGAAAATCGATGATCGGCTCTTCGAGCGCGAGCGGCAGCGCTAGCGTCATCATGCAGTCGTATTCGTGCATTTCCTTCATTGCTTTCCTTCCAGCCCGAAGTGTTCAAACAGGATCGGCAGGATGACCAGGGTCAGGAACGTCGAACTGACCAGCCCGCCAACGACGACGATCGCCAGCGGCCGCTGGATTTCCGACCCCGGCCCGGTGGCGAGCAGGAGCGGAATCAGGCCGAAGCCGGCGATGCTCGCGGTCATCAGCACCGGCCGCAGGCGGCGGCGCGCGCCTTCGCGAACGACGTGAAAAATATCCATCCCGGTCGCGGCGAGCTGGTTGAAGCAGGTAATCATCACCAGGCCGTTGAGCACGGCGATCCCCATCAATGCGATGAAGCCGACGGAGGCCGGCACCGACAGGTATTCGCCGGTCAGGAGCAGTCCGAAGATGCCGCCGATCAGCGCGAAGGGGATGTTGGCGAACACCAGCACGGCCTGCCGGATGCTGCCCAGCGTGGCGAAGAGCAGGAGGAAGATCAACCCGAGCGCGACGGGCACGACCAGCGCCAGCCGCGCGGCAGCGCGCTGCTGGTTCTCGAACTGGCCGCCCCAGGCGAGGTGATAGCCGGGCGGCAGTTTGATCTGGCTGGCGACGGCGGCTTTCGCTTCGTCGACGAAACCGACGAGGTCGCGGTCGCGCACGTTGGCACGCACTACCGCCATGCGCGAGGCGTTTTCGCGCTCGATCTTCACCGGCCCGTCGGCCAGCTCGATGCGCGCGACTTCCTGGATCGGCACGATGCGGCCGTCGGAGAGCGGCAGACGCAGTTGCGCGAACAGCGCGGGCGAGGTGCGCAGCGCATCGTCGCCGCGCACTTGCAGCGGCAGGCGGATGCCGTTTTCGATCACGACGCCGGCGCTGCTGCCTTCGATCAGCGCGCGCAGGTCGTTCTGCAATTGTTCGCTGGAGATGTCCAGGCGCCCGGCGGCGAGGCGGTCGACGGTGATCTCGAAATATTGCACGCCGCTGTTCTTGACTGTGATGACGTCTTCGTTGCCCGGGATCTTTTCGAGCACATGCACGACGGCCTGGGCCAGCGAGTTGAGCTGGTCCGCGTCCGGGCCGAAAATCTTCACCGCCAGATCGCCGCGCACGCCGGAAAGCATTTCGGAGGTACGCATTTCGATCGGCTGCGTGAAGCTGAAATCGACGCCGGGAAAATCCTTGCCGACCTCGCGCAGCGCATCGACGATGGCGTTCTTGTCCGGGCTGCGCCATTCCGCGCTGGGCTTGAGCACGAGGAAACTGTCGGTCTCGTTCAACCCCATCGGGTCGAGCCCCAGTTCGTCGGAACCCGTGCGCGCGACGATGCTTTTGACTTCCGGCACGCGCGCCAGCACTTCCTTCTGGATTTCCTGGTCGGTGCGAATCGACTGCGCAAGATTGATCGACGGCAGTTTCTCCAGTTGCATGATGATGTCGCCCTCGTCGAGCGTCGGCATGAACGATTTGCCGATCAGCGGAAACAGCGCGAAGGCGAAGACGAGCGTGCCGATCGCCGCGCCGACAGTGGCCTTGGGCCGCGCCAGCGCCCAGGCGAGCGCGGGCAGATACAGCGCATCGAGCTTGCGCACCAGCCAGGGCGGGGCATGCGCCTTCTGCCTGAGCAGAAACGATGCCAGCACCGGAATCGCCGTAAGCGACAGAAACAGCGACGAAGCCAGCGCGAAGACGATGGTCAGCGCCACCGGCGCGAACATCTTTCCTTCCAGCCCTTCGAGCGTCAGCAGCGGCAGGAACACGGTGATGATGATCGCGATTCCCGCCGTCACCGGCACGGCGACGTCGATGACGGCGCGGTAAACCGTGTGCAGCCAGGATACCGACGGGCGGTCCTGGCGCAGTTCGGTATGCGCTTCGATGTTCTCGACGATGACCACCGCCGAGTCGACCAGGAGGCCGATGGCGATCGCCAGCCCGCCCAGCGACATGAGGTTGGCGGAAAGGCCGAACCAGCGCATCAGGATGAACGTGGCGCATGCCGAGAGCGGCAGGATGAAGGCCACCGCGAGCGCCGCGCGCAGGTTTCCGAGAAAAAGGAAGAGCAGCGCCAGCACGAGGAAGATCGCCTCGCCCAGCGCCTTGGCGACGGTGCCGACGGCACGATCGACCAGGTTGCCGCGGTCGTAGAACACCTGGACGGTCGTTCCCTGCGGCAGGGTTTTCTGGATTTCGTCGAGCCTGGCGCGTACCGACTCGATCACCTGCCGCGCGTTGGAGCCGCGCAGTGCGAGCACCAGCGCTTCCACCGCCTCGCCCCTGCCGTCCTTGGTCACGGCGCCGTAGCGGGTCAACATTCCGGTGCGTACCGTGCCGACGTCGTCGACCCGTACCGCCTGCCCGTTGCGCATCGCGATGACGATGTTGCCCAGGTCTTCGAGCGAGGTGATGTCGCTCTCGCCGCGCACGAGCAACGCCTCTTCGTTGCGCTCGATGCGCCCGGCGCCGTCGTTGCGGTTGTTCGCCTCGATCGCCGCCTGCAATTCCTGCAACGTGATGTTGCGCGCCGCCAGCGCGCTGACGTTGGGCACGACCTCGAAGGTTTTTACCTTTCCGCCCAGCGCGCTGACGTCGGCGACGCCGGGAAGGCTGCGCAATTGCGGGCGGATCGTCCAGTCGAGCAGCGTGCGCTTTTCCTCCAGCGTCATCGGGCCTTCGATGGTGAACATGAAAAGTTCGCCCAGCGGTGTCGTCATCGGCGCCAGGCCGCCCGACGCGGTTGCCGGCAGGATGTCCCGCACGCCGCTGAGGCGCTCGGAAACCTGCTGCCGCGCCCAGTACACATCGGTGCCGTCGATGAAATCGAGGGTGATTTCGGCGATCGCGTATTTCGACTGCGAGCGCAGCATCTTCTGGTTGGGAATGCCGAGCAGTTCCTGCTCGATCGGCAGCACGATGCGCGTTTCCACCTCGCCCGGCGTCATCCCCGGCGCCTTCATGATGATCTTCACCTGCGTTCCGGCGACGTCGGGAAACGCGTCGATCGGCAAGGCACGGAAGGCCACCACGCCCGCCGCCGCGAGCACGAGCAGAAGCAGCAGGACGGGAAAACGATGTGCCAGCGCGTAAGAGATCAGCCGCCGCAGCATTACTTATTCCCTCCCTGCATTCCTCCTTGCGCATTCTGCGCGGGGGGCGCCGGTTCCGCCGGAGTTTCTTCTTCCATGCCTTCCATGCCGATCCCGAGCCATGCGCCTTTCAGCGCGGCGGTGCCGGAAACGGCGATTGCCGTCTCCGGTTTCAACACCGGCGCGGCGCCCGTTTTCGACAACGCTTCCGGAATCACATGCGTGTAACCGTCGGCGGATGCCGTCACCTGCACCGGCAGTGCGGCGAATCCTTTTTCCGTGCGCACGAAAATCCAATGCCGGCCCATATGGCGGACGAGCGACGTCGACGGTACCGCGCGGCTTCCGGGAACTTCCTGCCCGGCATACAGCCGAGTTTCGACGTACTGGTTGGCGCGCAGGCAGGACGAAGGCTTCGACAGCGCGCCGCGCACCAGCACCGTCTGGTTGCCCGTCGTGAGTTGCGGCGAGACCGAGATCACTTTCGCTTCGTCCGGGCAGGTGGTGAAGCGGATCCGGTTTCCGATGTTTATCTGCGCCGCCTGCTGCCGCGAGGCGCTCAGTTCGACCCACAGTTTGTCGCCCCGCGCCAGCCTGGCCAGCGCTCCGCCCGCTTCCACCTGCTGTCCGGGAACGACGCTGTACTCGATCACGACGCCGTCGGCGCGCGCCGTTACTTCCAGCGCGGCGGAAATTTTCTGCGAGTTGCGCAGGGAGCGCAGCGCGGCTTCGCTCATTCCCGCCAGGCGCAGCATCTGCGCGCTTTCATCGGCCAGCGCGCGGCTCTGCGTTGCGTTGCCGCGCGCATCCTGCAAACGGCTTTCGGCGATGATGCCGTCGGCGAACAGCGCGGTATCGCGCCTGAGTTTTTCTTCCGCCAGCCGTTCCTGCACCGCCGCCTGGACGAATTCGCGCTGCCACTGCAAGAACTGCGGACTGAACAGCCGCAGCAGCGGCTGCCCCGCGCGCACCGGCTGCGACGGCGGCGCCAGGATCGCCTGCACCGTGCCGGCGAGCGGCACGCTGACGACTTCCTGCGCGTCGAGCGGCAAGGTCACGGTGCCGGGCAGCGAGAGCGCATCCCCTTCACCGCCGCCGCCCCGGTGGGCATCCGTGGCGATATCGCCCAGCGACCGGATGCCGATCTTCGCTTTCGCAATCTGCGTCGCGTTCAACGTGAATGCCGGGGGCGGCATGGCGTTTTCCGGGTCCGTCTGCGCCTGTGCGATAGGAACGGAAAGGGGAAAAGAAAAAGACAAAAAAGACAGGGAGAGAAACAGCAGCGAGACGGGAAGCGGGCAAAAAACGGCTTTCCGGGTTGTGGTTTTTTTCATGGTCGCTCTCTTGTTGAAGGAGGCTGCGGAACGAGACACGCTTTGCACGTGAACCGCAGGCCCGGAATCCACGCCGGGATATTGAATGTGCAAAAAGTATAATTCAACGGGCGTATTTCGATTTTTCCCGAATGTATCGATGGATCTCCGGTTGTAGGTTTTTCTGGACGAGGGGCGAAAATTGGCGCCTGTCGAGGGAAAGGCAGCAGGGTGTCACTTGAATAATCGAGGACCGGAGGCTTTTTGCCGATGCGGTATTTGCCGCCGATTCAATGGCCGGTTATTTAACCGTCTGGAAAATTCGAAGATAAACGAGAGTCAATCGTATCGTTACATTCGATTCGATACGAATGGACGGATGGTTCGGCGAATGGGCGTTTCCGGGGCTGCGGAGTAGGGCGGTAGAATGCCGGAAACGATAATGTCATCCCCGGAAGATGAAATAAACGGCGCCCAGCAAGCACAGGCCCGCCCACAGATAATCGAGCTTGAGTTCCTGCCCCATGTACAGCACGGCGAACGGGGCGAACACCGACAGCGTGATGACTTCCTGCACGATCTTCAATTGCGGCAGCGTCAGCGCCGTAAACCCGATGCGGTTGGCCGGAACCTGCAGCAGATATTCGAACAGCGCGATGCACCAACTGACCAGCGCGGCGACGATCCACGGGCTGTGTCCGAGATGCTTGAGGTGGCCGTACCAGGCGAAAGTCATGAACAGGTTCGAGGCCAGCAGCAGGAAAACCGCGTACAACACGGGGTGGGTGGAAATAAGCGCGTTCATTTTCGGTTGATGTTTCTTGATCGGAAATGGAGTGCCGGGGAGAGAAGGTATCGCTGTTTTTCCGTTGCCGGTTCCAGGAGCGGCGATGATATTCCACCTGAAACAATTATTCCATCGTCCCTTCCGTGGGGCAGAAATGCGGTTGTGTCGTTGGCGTCTCGTCCCGCTTCGATCCGATTGTTTCGCACGGCGAAATGTCGGGAACGTTCAAGACAGACCCATCATGTGCTGTTTAAGATGCCTCGGCCGTATCGAGAGACCTTGATGTTTTTATTTCGTGGAGACTGAAATTTGCCGTGCGTAACTTCAAAGCCGCTTTCGAGCGGCTTTTTTTAATTGGAACTCGTTTCACGGAGACGGAAAAAAGAAACGCGAGCAAGACTGTTTGCTTCCCGGCGTAATGTGATTTTACACTTCCATTGTTCATTGTTTGATTCGCATCCCAAGGTGTTATGAATACTCCAGCAGTAAGTCTTGACAGTGTCGCCAAGCACTACCACGTCGGAGGCGAAAGCGTCGCTGCCCTGAAAGGTGTCAGCCTCGATGTGCCACAAGGCGCTTTTTGCGCCGTGCGCGGTCCGTCGGGAAGCGGCAAGAGCACGTTGCTCAATATCTGCGGGCTCATCGATTCGTTCGATACCGGCCGTTACTTTCTGGAAGGGCGGGATATCGGCGGGTGCGATGAAACGGTGCGTACTCTGATTCGCCGTCAGCGTATCGGCTTCATTTTTCAAAGTTACAACCTGATCCCCGTCATGTCCGTGCACGACAATGTTGCCTATCCGTTGCTGCTTATGCGAGAGCCGGTCGAAGGGCGCTGCCGCCGCGTGGTCGAAATACTCGGACAGGTAGGGTTGGGCGGTTTTGCCGAGCGCCCGCCTGAGCAACTTTCCGGCGGCCAACGCCAGCGCGTGGCCATTGCCCGCGCGCTGGTGAAGCGGCCTGTACTGGTGATCGCCGATGAACCGACCGCCAATCTGGATACGGCGACCGCTCAGCAGGTCGTCGATCTGATGAAAGATCTGGGCCGGAATTTCGGTACCACTTTTCTGATTGCGACGCATGATGAACGGATGACCGCACACTGTGACCGGGTATATTCGATGATCGATGGGGTGTTGCAGTGAATTTTTTTGCTCTGGCCTGGAAGAACGTCCTGCGCAACCGGCGCCGTTCGTTGATCACGATTTTCATCGCGGCACTCGGATGCGCCTCGGTTCTGATCGCGGGCGGTTTCGCGCTTTACACCTATGAAACCCTGAGCGATGGCTCGGCCCGGGAATATGGGCACTTGACCGTCGCCCACAGGGATTTTTTCGAGCGCGACGAAGAAACGCCGATGCAATTCGGGATAAATAATTCCCCGTATCTGTCGGAAAAACTGCGGCAGGATCCTCGCGTACGCCATATCCTGCCGCGGGTTTCGTTTTCCGGATTGATTTCCAACGGCGACAAGTCCGTCATCTTTCTCGGTACCGGTGCCGATTTGAATTCCGAGGCCGAGGTACGCGGCCCTTATCTGCGCACGCTCGAAGGGAGCGTGAAAATCCCGGAGCCGGGCGGCGTGCCTTACGTTCTGCTCGGAACCGACCTAGCCCGCAGCCTCGGTGCCCATCCGGGAACCGGGTTGACTCTGATGGCGACCACTGTCGAAGGCAGCATAAATGCTATTGACGTCATCGTTTCCGGTATCGTTGCCACTGGATGGAGCGAGGTGGACAAGCGGCTCGTCTATGTGGATGTGAAGTCCGCGCAACGGCTTCTGGCCACGGATAAGGTCAGCACCCTGTCCGTCTACCTTTCGGATCTGGACCAGGTTGCCGCCGTGCAGAAGAAAATGGCGGCGGCGGATCCCGGACTGACCTTCCAGCCCTGGTGGAAACAGGCGTTCTTCTATCGCTCCGTCAAAGAGCTTTATAACCGTATTTTCGGGCTTCTGGGCATCATCATTACGGCACTGGTTTTGTTTTCCGTCGTCAATACCCTGGCGATGACCGTCGTCGAACGGACCCGGGAAATCGGCACGCTGCGCGCGCTGGGAGCCTATCCTCGGGAAGTCGTCGCGCAGTTCGTGCGTGAGGGCATGCTGATCGGTATCGCCGGCGTGGTCGCCGGCAATTTTCTGGCGGGACTGGCGACGGTGTCGCTGCCGTACCTGGGACTCGAAATGCCGCCACCGCCCGGACGTTCGGTGGGGTATCCGCTTCTGATCAGCGCCTCGGTTCTCATTTATGTCGTTACTGACATCGTCATCGTCTTTCTGTGCGGTACGGCGGCATGGTTCGTCAGTCGCAATGCCGCGCACAAACCCATCGTGGAGGCTCTGGGCCATGTTTAAGCCGCTATTCAATCCGGTGTCGCGTCGTTTGTCGTTGTTTCTTTTGTTGCCGCTGTTGTTTCCGGCGGGTGTTTGCATTGCCGCCGACGATGACATTTCCGAATTGTTGCGGCAAGCCGATGCTTATCGCCGCCCTTCCGGCACCGTGCGTGTTGCGGCCGAAGTCAGGCAGTATCGACACGGCGCGTTGGACAAGGAGCGGCTCTACACGATCTATGTCAAACCGGGCCGGAAATCTCTGGTACTGATGAAATCGCCGTCGGAAGCCGGGCAGAAAGTCCTGATGCTGGGCGAACAGTTCTGGCTGCTGACACCGGACAGCCAGCGTCCGCTACGCATCACCGCCAATCAGAAACTATTGGGCGAGGCTTCTACCGGAGACATCGCTGATATGACCTGGAGTGAGGATTATCAGGGCAGGCTCGCCGGGGAGGTCGATTGCCCGCAGCCTCCGTCAGGATTGCCCGATCTTCCGTTATCCGGAAAACAGGGACGTTGCCTGCATCTCGACCTGACGGCCGCCGCGCCCGGCGTCACCTATGCGCGTCTCGATCTCTTCCTGGAAAAAACCAGCAGGCTGCCGGTCAAGGCCGATCTATTCGTCGGCTCCGGCAAGCGCGCCAAGGAAGCCTGGTACCTGGACAAAGAGAGCGACGGCCAGCGCCGCATCATGGCGATGCTCCTGCTCGACGACATCCAGACGACGCGGCATACGGTGGTTTTTTATAAAAGTATTGTCCCGAAAGAATGCCCTGATGAATTTTTCAACCCGGCGGTCTTGGTACGCAATACGCTTTCCGGGTGGTGATGGGTTGTCTTCGATTCGACCGGAGAAATACCATCGCCACATTCTTTCATCCGCCGGTTTCGGCACGACGGGGAGCGATAAGACGACGCATGCGCGTTGCCATTTTTTTATCATCCATGGCGGCATGCATTATTCCCGTATCCCCGGTTCACGCATTCGAACTCAACGCCAATCTTTTCGTTGCACCCGAATATCACGACGATAATCGCGGCAGCCCCTACTATGTCGGGCCGCCGATGGTGCCCAGGCAATACCCGGCATCGCGGCAGGATCTGGAATTGCGCGTGCAGGAGCGCGGCGCGTTCGTCCAAAGCACCCTGCGCTGGCAAGTGGCGCATGGCAGGGAGCCTGAATACCATTACATCGCCAACCAGTTCTATTACGACGGTAGTTTTGGCGAGGGACTGAACTGGACGGCGGGCAAGAAAGTTTTGACCTGGGGCGTGGGATTCGCTTTTCGGCCGCTGGACGTGATGCAGCGCGAAGACCGCCGCAAGGTGAATCAGCCCGCATTGGTCGGGCTGCCGTTGCTTGCGCTGGAGCATTTCACGGCTTCGGACGCGTGGACCGCCGCCTGGGTCAACCCGGCGCGGGGAGAGGACGACTCGGACCGGCGGGATGAGGCCCTGGCGCTGCGCTGGTACCGTTTTGACGGGAACGACGATGTGCATGCCGTCGCGCGTTTTTCCCGCAAGCGGAAGGTGGAAGTCGGCATCGGCGCTACCCGGGTTGTCGGCGACGAATGGTCGTTTCATGGCGCCGCGCTCTATGAACGCCGATATACAAAGACCCTGAACGCCCTGACCGAAAATTCAGGCCTTTTCGCTTTCGCCGACCCGATGACGGAAGAGGTGAAACACAACGGAATCAAGGCGGTGGCCGGGGCGCAGTGGACCGGGAAATCCGGCTGGAGCGCGCTGGCGGAAGCGTATTACGATGCGGATGCCTACAGTCGCGACGAATGGCGGCGGCTCGATGACCTCACTTCCAGGCAGATCATGGCGGCACACTTTGCGCCGCCATCGGCCGTGGCGGGCAACATCGCCTGGTCCAGCCAGGCTTATCTCAATACCAATCTGTTGCGCGAAAACGTGCTGCTACGCCTGGCTTATGACGACAGCGACGGCTTCAAGCCTTATGTCGAACTCCTCGCGACTCCGCGCGACCGGGGCATGGTGTTAACGGCAGGGTTCGCTTACGAAAGGGATCGGCAGCGTTTTTCCGGAGGCGTACGCACTCTGGGTGGTGCCGGCAATTCAGTTTATGCGCGCGCGCCGGAAAAAAATATTTTCTGGCTCCAATGGAATCTGGCGCTATAGAGGGGGCCGGGCGCTGAATATCTTATCCGGCAACTTGCTAGACTTGATCGCTGATTTATTGTTGTTTTTTTAAAATCAAATCAAATGTTTTGCATTTTTGGTGCAGTGAGTTCAAAAAAAGCCGACTTATCCACAGCTTCCCACCACATCAACGCCAACTTTAAGGGCCACCATCGGGAGCGGGCGACAGGAAGAAAAAGCAACCGCGACAATTGCGGATTTTCTAGGCTTCATGCTAGCACCCTATACCCTTTTGTTCTAAGGGCCTGTTCACGATCTTTTGGATAGCGTAGAGTCGAGGCATGCGCAAGCCTTACCCAAGTGATATCAGTCGCGAAGCGTTCGAACAGATCAGGCCGCTGTTGGAGAGCGTGCGTAAGAAGACCAAGCCGCCGAAG
>JAVBTC010000025.1:0-38765 GCA_031556405.1 Rhodocyclaceae bacterium | reverse complement strand
CGCCCGCCGCAGCAAGATGCGGCGTTTTCCCGAAGCGCTCACGACAGCCGAAGCATCCGGGGCAGCCGAATCGTTGGAAACATTCGAATCGGAAGGTGCGGCGTTCACCATTCTGGCGACAGCATCTTCCATTTCCTCCATGGCACACTGCCTCGCATCGTAAAAGAGGATCAAAGAACCGGCAGCGGGGTTGGCACGGAACGAACAGGAATGGTTGAGACTCGCCAACGCCGTCCCGAGTTTTTCGAACTGGCCTGGATTTTTCAGGCTGCAATCACGTATACGAAGACGACCGGGAATGGAAGAAACGATACGTGCAGAAGCGGTAAAGGACATACTGACTCCAAGGTGCGCACCATGCGTTTGGCTGGCTAGAAGGGACAAAGGGTATTGTATGTACCTTTTCATAGATCGAATCGGGCGAAGTGCAAAAAACAGAAAAAAGAAAACATCACAGCGTAGATTTTCTGGGTTCAGGACTCATTAATTGAGATAGAAGATGACGGAGGCAGCGATAGAGATAGCGGAGAAGAAGGTATGCGCACAGCGTTCATACCGAGTAGCAATACGTCGCCAATCCTTGAGCCTGGCAAACAGATTCTCGATGATGTGTCGTTTTTTATAGAGTTCTTTGTCGTAGCTATGCGGTATCTTCCGATTCCGTTTCGGCGGAATGCATGGGGTAATGCCTTTTTGACGAAAAGCCTCTCTGAACCAATCGGCATCGTAACCACGATCAGCCAGCAGTTCTTCAGCCTGCGGTAGCTCAGGCCGGTGTACTGCAACTGCCAGCCGCCGGTCGTATTTCCGTAATAGAAACCACCCCCACCGCCACCGCCGCCCCCACCTCCGACCACGGTAATTTCGTAAACTCCGGCCACCGGCGGCACGAACGAATGAATCCCGGTAGAGGAAAATTCCCGGGTATTGACGCCGGCAAGCGTGATTGAAAGCGTCTGCGCCGATAGGAAATCGAGTCTCCATCCGCATCCGTGGCCCCCCAAAATGCGACCGAGAGCACCGACCCCTGCATGACCACGGCGGGAATGCTGTGCTCGAATCCGGCCAGACTGGGGGCGCTGTTGTTCGTCACCATGATGTCGTACCGGGCGATGTCGGAGCGGTTGCCGGCGTTGTCGATGGCGACACACGAAAACCGTCGCGTCTCCCCCTCGGCGCCCCCGATGCGCAAGCCGGAAAATGTCGCGCTGCCGGAAGCGGCGGATTTTTCGAGCAAAGCACCGTCCGGCATGGTCAGTTCGAAGCGCGCGATAGTCCCGCCCGCAATCAGCGAAGAAGACGAAACCGTCAGACTGAAATCGGTATTCGGCGTCATGCTCGCCGGCCCCGAGACGGTCGGCGTCGTCACGACGACGGTACGCGGCACCAATGCAAAAATCCCGTCCACTTCCCGTTTCGTATAGGCGTCCCGGATGCCGTAGCCCGCCAGCGAATCGGCTTTGCCGGTGACGGCGGCGATATGGCGCAGGATCAGCGTACCGCCCGCCGCTTGCAGTTTCAGCCGGTGTTCTCCCACCGCCGGCACGACATAGACCCCATCCGAAAACCCCGCTTCATCGACGCCGAACGCGGAAACGGCAATTTGCGCGCATTCCGTCCACTCCGCATGGGCCGCATCGCGGAACCACAGCCGTAATTGCACCGCGCCCGCCTGCCGGCGCACCACGACGAGGTTCGCGGTGGCGGAATCGCCCAGGTGAATCGGACGGCTGAAGTAAAGGCCCCCGTCCTCCGCCCGCGCCTCGCGCTCCGCAATGGCCCAGTCGCTTCGCGCCAGCCGCGCCCCGTCGCCGTAATGATGGTCGAGCGTGCCGGCGATACGGAGGCGGTGCGCGGTGAGCACGCGGGTCACGCGCACGGTTTCACGCTTTTCTCCTTCCCACAGGACGTATTCCTCGCCCACGGCAACGCCCGAGGTGTCGGCCACGTCGAGCGAATCGTCTCCGGCGACGGCACTGGTGACGGGAATGGAATCGATGTCGCGCAGGCTCCAGTCCTGGGTGAAGAGTTCCAGCGCCATGCGGTTCTGCCCGTACAGCCAGCCCAGGCGCACGGCCTGATTCAGCGCGGCGGGGCTGTAAAAATCGATTTCATCGACCCGCTTTCCGATGTCCGCCAGTGCCGAACGGACGGCGGCATCGATAGAGGATACGTTTTCGTCCAAAGCGGAGACGGCATCGTCGAGGGTGCGGAAATTGGCGTCGATCTCAAGATAGCGCGTATTCCACAACTCCGGCACCGCATCGGGTTCGGTTTCCGGGATCGGGGTGATGTGCTCATGCGGCAGGGTCATGGGGTCTCCTGTGATTAAAAACGCAGTTTCAAAGAGGCGGCGTAGCTTTCCTGGTCTTCGGTGTATTTGGGCGGAAAGGTTTTCCAGCCGACCGGATGGCCGTCCGCGTCGATCAGCGCGGCTTCGGACAGCACGCCGTTGGAGATTTCATCCGCATTGATGATTCCCCGTCCCGTCACGGAAAAGGGGTCGTCCTGCATGATGGCGGCAAGGGGTTTGCGAAGAAATTCCCGATAGAGACCGGAAGCATTGCTGGCGGCGGGTTTTGGCTTGTTGTCGGCGTCGTGCCCGCCATCGCCATACGCCATATAGGCAATCGGGGCCAGGGTGGAGACACCCGCCATATGCGCCGCGAGGCGTTGACGGAATCCATCGAAAATAACGGCTTCAGGCATGATGACTCCTACTTGATCGTTTCCAGGGTAAATACCGGGGCTTTCGGGCCACCGAGTTTCCAGCGCCCGGAGAGCGTCAGGCGGGCCGGCGGCGGCGATAAAACCTCGGCGGGCCGGTGAGGAACGATTTTGAAGGCGCCGAATGGCGGGAATCGGGCCATTTTCCGACCGCGAAGACGGCGCCCGTCGAGACGAAAATGACCGAGGCGCGGCACTCCGCCCAGCGTCCAGGAACCGTCCAGCCGGCGCACGCGGCGGAAGAGTTTTTGTGGGGGATCGGGAACGCGATAAACGGGCGCCGGGGTCGGCGGCAGCGTTTCCACACGCCAGACGCGGGCCTCGCCCCGGATTTCGCCCTGCTGGCGTCCGACGATGCGGCAGGCGGTCAGCCACCATTCCACTTTTCTGCCGCGCCGTTCCCCGACCCGGAAACTGCCGAACGATTGCGGCAGTTTCACGAACGCCCCGCTATATTCCAGTTGCCAGCGCCGCGCCGGGTTGTTGGTGATGACCCGTCCGCACCAGGGATAGGAAAGCACGATGCGCTTCTCCATCGCCACCGTTCCGGAAAGGGAGATCGACACGTCGAGAAAGAAGCGCAGCCAGAATCGAAAATCGGGCAGCAGCCGCGCCGGCAGGATCGAGCGCAGGATGTGCATCAGGCTGGCGATGGAATGCGTTGCCGCCTCGAAGTCGAGGGAGATGAGAATGCGGCTGGTGAGATAAAAACCGCTGGAATCGGGATTACGGGTTCGGCGCTCTTCCCCGGCTCCGGCGATACGCCGCCCCAGGCCCCAACTCCCGTCGAGTTTCAGGCCCGGTTCTCCCACTTGATGCAGCCACCAGCGCAAACTCGGCTGCAAGGTCGTCAGCGCCGTCGGGTACGGCTGCGCCTTGCGGTGCCAGAGTTGTTCGACTTCGCAGGCATTGGGAAACAGCAGTTGAAGGTAGGTGCGCAGAAAGTGCAATCCCCGCCCTTGTCCATCGCCGGATTTCCAGGCGCGGTAGAGGTAGCGGGTTGCCGATTCCTCGCGGTCGCCTTGCAGCAGCACCAGTCCGTCCGCGTTCACCGCGCGGCGCACCAGATCGAAGGAACCGAGGTGTGCCGCCCCCAACACGTTGGCGTCAAACGCCTTCGCCGCCAGATGCGTCCGGAAAAGCTCGATGAAGAGGTGTTTTAAATCCGCCTCGATGTCGTTTTCCGCAAAACTCGCGTCGAGCGGCAGGAGTCGCGGCAATGGCGCGTCGGCAAAATCGAATCCCATTACCCGCCCCAGGAAGGCGTGACGATGTTGGCGGTTTTTACCCTGACCGAAAGCGATTCCTTCGAGACGAAACGCCACAGTTCGGGCCGCGCGGCGGTGCCCTCCGGTTCGGCGATGGAGACGGTCAGATCCGATTCGTCGATGTCGGTAATCGCCGCGACCTGCCGGCACAGCAGCGCGTAGATACGTTTGTAGCGCGGCTGGGTGCGGCCACGGCGGGATGCGGCGGCGGATTCGCCGTATTCGGACAGGATCGCCGCCGCGATCTGGTTTTCCACGTCGGCGGCAACGTAGGAAGTCGCCACGGTGGCGTGGATGACGAGGTCGACTTCGGAGCGAACGGGAGGATAAAACCGTATCTTGTAGCTGTCGTCGGCCTCCAGGATGGCGCGGCGGATCGCGCGCTGGGTGTCGGTCAGGTCGTTTTCGCCGATCAGCGCCGGTCGCGCGGCCTCGGGATCGGATTCTTGTAACACTCGTTCATTGCCCGTTTCCGACAGACACGCGATGAACAGCGTGTTGATGTTGTCCAGGCTGGCACCGCGCGCCCGTTCCTCCGCCGATTCGTTCCACACGGAGAGAAAGCGTAGCGATGAAAAATTCCGCCGCACCAGGAAATCGAATTCGCCTAAAAATACCGCGTTGTGGTCGTAGACCGAGGGGTAGCGGGCCAGGTCTCGCAATACCGACATGGGCGGCGGGTTCTGGCCGGGAACGAGCAGCGCATCCAGGGTCAGCATCAGGGCCGCTTCCTGTGGAGCGCCAAGATACTCGAAGGAAAAGGGACTGCCGAATGCCGGCTGTACGGCCCCGGCGGTATAGGAGACGGACAGCAGGATTTCCGCTCCGTCGGCAGGCTGCACGCCGACCACCTGGGAATAGCCGAACCTGACAAAAACCCGCTGCCGGTCGTCGGCTTCGACGTGATAGATGCGCTCGCCGGGGGCGGTGTTCACGTAGCGTTCGCGGTACGCGAATTCGCCCTCGGCATCGGTGACGGCAATCCCGCAGAGAAAGGCACCATCGTCGGCCAGGGGGATTTCGATGGCGTAGAACGGTTCGCTGCGGTGAACGCCGTGGCGGATCGTGGCGGTGCGCAGTTGTACCGCTTCGAAGGTAGCCTCGCCCCCGGCGGGAACGGTAGCGGAGGTCTCGATGCGGTACGGCAGGCCCGCCACGTCGATCAGCGTGCGGCCCGAATCGATGCGGTACGGTTCCGTTCCGCCGTTCACCACCCGAATCCGCGCCCGCACCGGGCTGGCCTTGCGCACGATGCCGCGCATGGCCGCGTCCGCCAGCACCGTCGAATCGCGGGCCTTTTCGAAGGGTTCGGACAGGGAAGTTTCCAGTTGCGCGGAGAAGAGCGCCAGCATCGCCGCCATGGCGTCGAGGTGCTGCGCGATGCGCGGATCGCCCGCCCGGTGCAGCGGCGCAATCGCCGGATAGCGGGCAATGCTGTCGGTGATCGCCCGCTGAAAATCCGCTTTCGTCAGCATCTCAGTCCCCCGGCACCGTGATGGCGCGTCCGGCGACTTCGATGACGAGATCGAGACGATCCGGGGCGGTAGACACGCGGTAGAGATTGACGGCGCCGACGGGCAACGCCTGAAGGACGGGTACGTCGGCGCGCAGTTTATTTAAAAAAGCGTCCGGGGCGCCGTCGCTTTGCGGGCGCTGCAAGAGGGATTTTGTGTCCTGGCCGTAGCCGGAACCGAGGTAGCCGTTCGTCGGCGTGTTCAGCCAATGATCGACCATCTGTTGGATGTCGCTGCCGGTAATGGGGGTCATGCGCCCATTGTCGGCGGGTCGTCAGGGGCGATTGGGGGGGATTTTCCGGGGTCGAAAGGTGGGAATCGGATGGGGAAGACGGAAACGGATTTCCGATTCGGCAGCGCGCATCACAAATTCCGGTTCATCCCGGACGGTTTTGTAAAAAAACCTGTAAATTCTGACAGGTTCGCTTCCCATGAAAACAGACTATGCTTGTTAACTGCATCTGAATATTCCCATTCGATGCCAACCTTCATATAGGGGACAAATACGATGTTCAAGAAATTATTGGCGTTTTTCGCGTTGGCCTGCGTACTCTCTGCGCCGGTAAGTGCCGCACCTGCGTTTAGATTTTATGTAAATGGTCAGGAACTAAGCATTGCAGCAGGATACTCGGTCGCATACTTGCCGTTGAGCCATCAATTGACCGTAGGCTATTCCGCTCCCGGGGCAACTTCCTGCGATGCAAGTTTTTCCGGAAGAAAAGAGTATCCCATCTTTGGGCCTGTTGATTTCGACTTCAGCGGCACCGCCACCAACCTGCCCGCGTCGTATACCTATACTCAGTATTTTGATCCCGCCTACCGGTTTTTCAGGTACGACATCTATTGCCGCGGCCCCGGATACGGCCCTTATCCGTATCAACTGATCATTCAATAATCGCCACATTTCAACCAATCGAAAGAAAACCCGCCTCAAGGCGGGTTTTCTATGCCAGTTTCTCCCCTGTTGCCCGTTTTATCCGGCATTTCCACATTTCCCCCGGATTTTTTCAGGTCTTCGTGCGCGGCATTGGCGGTTTTACGGCAGCTTCGGCAACAGGGGTTGAAACAGGTGGAGATCGCCAAGCAGTTGGAGGTGCAAAAGCAGCGGCGTCGAAAGTCTTGAATGAAAAAGGAAAAAAACTGCAGGCTGTTACAAAATGTAACAACCCAGCGTAATCGAAGGAAAATGTGGAGCCAATTGTGGGACCATAAAATGTACTGTTTTATTATCAATTGTATGTACATTTAGATGGCGGAGACGGAGGGATTCGAACCCTCGATACGAGTTTTGCCCGTATGCTCCCTTAGCAGGGGAGTGCCTTCGACCTCTCGGCCACGTCTCCAACACGATAATCAATTTTACTTCCTCACCTTCGCACACGCCGCGAATGTGAGGCAAGAGGCGGGGATGATAGCGGGTTCGCTGCTTCCGGTCAAACTACGGCAGCAGGAAAAACCGTCACTGTGCCATCATCGCGCCGGCAACCGCCGCAGGCGTTCCTCGAGCGCTTCGCTCTCTTTTTGCAGACGCTCGATTTCGGCGGTAAAGGCGGTCAGATCGTTCTTGCGCGGCAGGAAACGCGTTTCTTCCGTCAGATATTCGGCCAGATTGGCATTCAGGTTGTCCAAGGCGCGTTTCCCGGCAATATTGAGGCGGCGGACGCCGCCGACGATGCGGTGGGCGGCGATGTCGCCAACGAAGGAAGCAAGCTCGGCTTCGGCATCCCAGGAAAGATTGCGGAAGACGAATGCCAGGGCTTCGGCGAAATCCGCCGCGCCTTCGATACGCGCCGCACTGAACAGGACGCCACGTTCGCGCAGCCAGAGCAGCGGCGACGCAGCCGGCAAACGGATAACGACGGTGGGCGAAACGGCGCCGCTGCCATCATCGATATCGTCCAGCGGTATCAACGTGCCGCCGTCGCTAATGGAAAAAGAAAGCCGCGGCGCAAAGAACAGTGTCGATCGCGATGCCGCTTCCGACGATGCGCCGTTTTCTTCCCGGGGTTCGAATTCGATGCGCGCGCACTTGCCGGAGAACGGGCGGAGCCGCTCGCGCGCCCATTCCTCCTGAGCCAGCAGGTGGTTGAGCGCGCCCAGGCTCAGAGAGGCAAATCCGTTCCGCATCGCGTCTTACCTCTCCATTCCTCTTCGCTGCATTCCTCTCTGCACCCTGTTTCAGGAAAGCTGCTGAATCCCGGCGACGGTCCAGCCTTTTTCACCGCTTTCGGGTTTGACGAGATGCCACACTTCGTCGAAAGACACTGCCGAAACATCGGTTTGATCGTGCCCGCCCTCGTCTTCACGGATCATGCCGTGAAAGTGGATGCTGGCAACGTAACGGCCCTGCTCACTGACCAGTTCGAGCAGTTCGGCTTCAAGGGTGACGATGTCGGTACGCTGCTTCGCCACGTTATGCGCCTTGCGTTCCTCGATTTGCAGGCGGACTTCGGCGAACAGTTCGGGTTCGAGGAATTCGCGCAGGTCATCGATGTTGCAGGTATCGTTGGCGGCCTGGAGACGCACAAAGTTGAGTTTCGCGGTGCGCAGGAAGCCTTCGCTGTCGAAATCGTCGGGAATCCGGCGTGCAATGGGCTGTGAAACGGGCTGTGAAACGGGCTGTGGTTGTGTGGGCTGCGGCTGTGCGGCATGCTCCGGATTGCCCGGATCAGAATCCCGCTGCGCGGCATTGTCGCGGAAACTCGCATCACGAAAATTCGTATCGCGCGAATTCGGCATCGAGGTGAATCCGGGACCGCCGACACCGACCTGCTGCAGGTCCGGATGATTCTGCGATTGCGCCGCCGTGCGGCGGAACAGGAAGCGGAAAAGAAGAAAAGCGGCGCCGATCAACAGCAGAAGCATGATGAATCCCGCCATTTCCTCACCCAACCCGAAATGCGACAAGAGCGCCGCCAATCCAATTCCCGCGGCCAGCCCGGCAATCGGGCCGAGCCAGCTCCGCTTGCCTGCCGCCTGTGCGGCACCGGCGGGTTGCTGGGCTCGCGCCGGGCCGGCGGCGTTGGGGGCCTGCTGGGCCGGCGCTTGCTGCATTTGCTTCTGTGGCGTGATTTGCCGCTGCATTCCGGTCGATTTGCCGCCGCCCAGACGGCGCGCCTCGGCGTCGGCGCTGAAGAGCGCGAACGAAAAAAGGGCAACGCAACAGGAAAGGAGCAGTTTCAGTTTTTTCATCGATGGTTCCTCTGTGTGGGGGAGTTACAGGGTTCTGGAATTTTCCAGTTTTATTAAATTAACTTTTATGGCTGTAGCCATTTGGAGAGCGAAAAAATTTAATTTATTTAGAATTTAAAGCCTCGATGCAAAGCGACGACACCGAGCGCCAGGTTGAAATATTCGACGTTTTCCAGCCCGGCCCGTTCCATCATGCCTTTCATCGTCTCCTGGTCCGGATGAACGCGGATCGATTCCGCCAGATAGCGATAGCTCGCTTCGTCGCGCACGAGCATTTTTCCCAAGCGCGGGATGATCTTGAACGAATAGAAATCGTAAGCCGGCGCCAGCGGTTTCCAGATCTGCGAAAACTCGAGCACCAGCAGACGCCCGCCGGGACGCAGCACGCGGCGCATTTCGGCGAGTGCGGCATCTTTGTGCGTCATGTTGCGCAGACCGAAGGCCACTGTTACGCAATCGAAGTAATCGGAGGGGAATGGCAGTTTTTCCGCGTCGCATTGCGCTACCGGAAGCAGAATTCCTTTGTCGCACAGGCGATCGCGGCCATGCGTGAGCATTGCGTTGTTGATGTCGGTGAGCCAGACCTGGCCCTCGGGGCCGACGCGGCGGGCGAATGCCCGCGAGAGGTCACCAGTGCCGCCGGCAACGTCGAGGACACGCGAACCGGCGCGCACGCCGCTCCTGGCGATGGTGAATTGTTTCCACAGGCGATGCATGCCGGCGGACATGACATCATTCATCAGGTCGTAGCGGGTGGCCACCGAATCGAATACGTCGGCGACACGCTGCGCCTTCGCGTTTTCCGCAACCTGTTCGAAACCGAAATGCGTCGTGGTTTCGCCGTCGTTGCCGTTACGGCCTTCGCTGTGTGTTTTCATTGGTTTCTTGTGTTCTCGCATGCTTGTCTCGACCCACGCGCAGCGGTGGAGAGAGGACGTAAAGAAATTATTGTAGCGTATCGAAATGCCGCGCTTTCCCGCCGCGCCGTATTTTCCGGAACGGCGTTCATTCTTCTTTCCTGTCCTTGCCTTCCTTTTCTTCCTTTTCTTCTTTTTCGCGCTGCGGATAAACACGCACCAGCACGATTCTCGGACCGCGCATTTTCTTGACGACGATGGCGAATCCATCGAATTCGATACGCTGCCCTTGTTGCGGCAGGTCGCTCAGTTTTTCCTGGATCAGCCCGCCGACGGAATCGGCCTCGCCTTCCTCGATGTCGAGCCCCAGGGCGCGCTCGAGCGTGAAGATCGGCAGGCTGCCCTTGCCCAGCAAAGAACCATCGTCGAGCTTTTTCCATTCGTTCTGGCTCTGGCGGAATTCGTCGCGGATTTCGCCGACCAGCGCACTCAACAGATTGTCCAGCGTGACAAAGCCGAGCGGGCGCCCGTCGCGGCGCGCGACGATGGCGAAATGCGGCGCCCCCTCGCGGAAACGGCGAAAGAGATCGATCGCCGGCAGGCGCGGCGCGACGATCTCGACCGGACGCAGGAGTTTTCCCAGATCCGGCTGCGGCGCCTCCGACGGTTTTGTCGCCTTCGCCACCGCTGCCGCCAGTTTTCCCGTGGGTTTCGCCGCCGAATTCGCCATTTTGTAGAACGCGAAGAAAATGTCCTTCAGGTGAATCACGCCCGCCACTCTTCCTTCGCCGTCGAGATAGGGATAACGGCTGTAGCGGTTCTGCACGATGCGTTCGAGGTTCTTTTCGAAGAGATCGCCGGTATGGAGCGCGACGACTTCCGAGAACGGGCGCATCAGGTCGGCAACTTCGAGATCCTGGAAATCGAGCGCCTGCGCCAGCACATGCCATTCGTCAGCCTCGTGCGCCTGGTCGGTCCTTTCCACCCCTTCCTTGACATGGACGCGCAGTTCTTCGGCACGCGAGCGCAGGATCAGCTTCAGTTCTTCGTTCGAATAATGGCTGTCGTGCCCCGCCGGGGCATTGAGGCCGATCCAGCGCAGGACCCAGTTGGCGCTGTGGTTCAGAACCCAGATCGCCGGAAACATCGCCCAGTAAAAAAGATACAGCGGCAACGCCGTCCACGTCCCGACCGCCTCCGGCATGCGGATCGACATCGATTTCGGCGCCAGTTCGCCGATGACGATGTGCAGATACGAAATGATGAAGAAGGCGACGAAGAAGGAAATCCCGTGAATCAGACGCTCGTTCGTGAGTCCGATCAGCGCCAGCAGAGGCCGCAGCAACTCGGCGAATGCCGGTTCGCCGATCCAGCCCAGGCCGAGCGAGGCGAGCGTGATGCCGAGCTGGCAGGCGGACAGATAGGCGTCGAGGTCGACATGCACGCGCGCCAGGACGCGCCCGCGCCAGCCGTAGGCTTTGGCGATCGCGCGCACCCGCGTCGGGCGCAGTTTCACCAGGCTGAATTCCGCCGCGACGAAGAAGCCGTTCAACAGGACCAGCAACAGCGCGGCGATCAGATACAGTAAGTCGATTCCCATAAAATCTTTGTCTCCGGGGCTGCGGAATATTTTTTCCGCAGGTTATGTCCTATGGCCATTTTCATCGCGACGACCGGAAAATTCCCGCATTGCCGCTTTCATGAAAATTAACGAACAGGTTTTATATGGCGATGATGGAACGGATGTGCATGAAATCAGGACAGGATCGGCTTCGGGCATTACGCTTCAATCATTGCTCCGGGGAAGTGAAAAAAGAAGAGCGTCTACAATACCGTTATTTGCGCAAACCGTCGCGAATACGCGGCCGGCCTTCTTCCGCGCCGCCCGCTTCCGCTGGCAAGGCACCCGGCAATGCGGCACAATACCGGCGCCGCGCATCATGACCGATTTCATATCCCCCCCCTATCTGCTGCAGAAAAACAGCGTCACCCGCATCATGGCGCAGGTGCTCGCGGCCCTGTTGCCGGCAATTGCGCTCTACGTCTGGTTCGTCGGCCCGATCGTTCTCGTACAGATCGCCATCGCCAGCGCCACCGCGCTCGCGGCGGAAGCAGCCGTGCTGGCGCTGCGCGCGAAACCGGTCGCGCGTTCCCTGGGCGACGGCAGCGCGCTGGTCACCGCCTGGCTGATCGCGCTGGCGTTTCCGCCGTTCGCTCCCTGGTGGTTGCTCGTCACCGGCACCGTTTTTGCGATCGTCATCGCCAAGCAGCTTTACGGCGGATTGGGGCAGAATCCGTTCAATCCGGCGATGGCCGCCTACGCCGCATGCATCATCTCCTTCCCAGCGCTGATGGCGCAATGGCCCGTGCTCGGCGCCACGCCGCCGCTCAGCCTTCCTTTCGGCGAACAACTGGCGCTGGTGTTCGGGCAGATTCCGCGCATCGACACGATGAGCGGCGCCACGCCGCTGGACGCGCTGAAAACCGCGCTCAAGCTGCATGCCGGAGAACAGAGCGTCGACACCATCCGGGCACTGGCGCCGCATACCTTCGGTTTCGCCGCCGGACGCGGCTGGGAATGGATCACCGCCGCGTACCTCGTCGGCGGGCTGTGGCTGTGGCGGCGGCGCGTCATCACCTGGCAGGCCCCCGTCGCCTTTCTCGCCGCCTTTCTTCTCATTGCTTCCGCGTTCTGGCTGTGGCATCCGGAAACGTATGCTTCACCGCTGTTCCATCTTTTCGCCGGCGCCACGCTGCTCGGCGCGTTCTTCATCGTCACCGACCCGGTATCGGGCTGCACCACGCCGCGCGGCAAGCTGATCTTCGGCGCCGGCGCCGGCATGCTCGCGTACCTGATCCGCGTCTTCGGGGCCTATCCCGACGGCGTCGCCTTCGGCGTGCTGCTGATGAACCTGTGTGCGCCGCTGATCGACCGCTACACGCAGCCGCCGGTGTTCGGCATGAAAGAAAAGAGAAAACCCGATGGCCGCGGATGAAAACGAACCTCGGGAGCGGATGGAAGCGCCAAAACCCGGCATGGCCCGGGAAGCCGCGCGGGAAGCAATACGGGAGGCGGCACGCACGGCATCGATCCTGTTCATTTTCGTCGTCGTTTTCACCGGCCTGCTTTCCGGCGTTTATCTATGGACGCTTCCCGCGCTCGAAGCCTCGGCGGCGGCGGAAAAAATCCGCCGCATCGACGAAATCCTGCCGCGCGCGCATTACGACAACGACCTTCTGAACGATGCCGCGCTGCTGCCGCCGACGCCGGAACTCGGCCTCGACCGCGAAAGCCGCGTCTATCGCGCGCGCAAAAACGGCACTCCGGCGGCGCTGGTATTCGAGACCGTGGCGCCGGACGGCTACGCCGGAAAAATCCGCCTCCTGATCGCGCTCGACGTTTCCGGCGCGCAAAGCGCGGTACTCGGCGTGCGTGTCACCGAACACCGCGAGACACCGGGACTGGGCGATTTCATCGACATCGCCAAGGACCGCAACAAGGCCCATCCGTGGATCCGCCAGTTCGACGGCCTGATCCCCGCGCAACTGCCCGAACGCGCCTGGCGGGTGAAAAAGGACGGCGGCCGTTTCGACAGCCTTGCCGGCGCAACGGTGACGCCGCGCGCGGTGGTCAAGGCGGTGGGAAAAGCGGTGCGCTACGCCGATGCCGAGCGCGGACGGCTGTTCCGCCTGCCGCGGGCCGTGGAAGATATGAAATAGAAAAACCTGCAAGCGTTCCGTATCGGGCAGCACCGAAAGATATTCTAAATTTATATAATAATTTATGATTGAAATTGGCTACAGCATTCATAGCTAATTTTGTTGATTTAGAAAAATTATCGGGAGCGTTTGCGTATTCAAATGAATACATTCCCGTGAGCACGCTACGCCCCCTCTTCTATCGCCTTCCGTCCTCGAACATTCCGCAGGGCTTTCCGGCAGTCAATGAAAAAGGGGCAGACGCCCCTTTTTCAACAACCCCGAGAAATAAAACCCGCGCTTACTTCTGCGGCGTGATCTGCATGATCCCGCAATAACGTCGCTGCGCGATCATTTCATCGACGCCGCTGCCGATGCCGAGATAGATCTCGGTGCTCTCGATGCGGGTAAGGGACAGGCCTTTCAGAAACTCTACCGTTACCGTCTCATCCTGGGCCGCGGTGTAGAAAGGCTCGAACGGCGCATCGGAAAAAGCACGCCAGCCGTTGGCGCCGGAATTGTGGAACCAGACGGCCTCGGCGGTGCCGAGCACGCGTGCCGGAATCAGCGCGGCGATATAAAACGCTTTGCCCGGCGGTCAGCGTAACCGGATAGGAAGCGCTCAGCCCGCCGGGAGGAATATGGACGGAATAGGGCAAGATGGCGTAGGTGCCGGTAAGCTTCAGACGTTCCGAAGCGCAGGCCAGAGTACCGTCCTGCAGGGCATAGCGGCTGCGCGGCGGCGTGATCGCATTGGCGGGGCAGCCGTCGCCGCTGTCGGCGCCATCGGCACTCTGCGGCAGCGGTTCGTCCAGGCTGCCGGAAACGAGTTCAACGCTCGTGCTGGTGCACCGCGGGTCGAAACGGGCGCGAATGGTCGCACCGCTGTCCGCGGCATTGATCGAGGTGCCGTCGCGCAGCAGCAGCAGTGTTCTCGCACGAAGAAACAGATCGGGAGTCTTATCTTTCACGTTGGCGGTGATTTCAACCTGGCCCTTATCGAGGATAAAACCCTCCGTGGGTCCCCAGCCGCGGTTGTAATAGCCGGGATATCCCCTGCCGGCTTCGAGGCGGGTTCCGGATTGCATGGCGCTCAACAGAATGTAAAAAAAGTAGGATGGAATGGCACTGACGGTGTTGTAGGAACCATCCGCATTGGGATTGGGCAGCGTGACCCGGTCATGCGCCACGGAATCGGCCGGCGGCAGGGTCGGATATTGCGCGTCGGCGGTGAGATCGAGCACCTGCAGGCGCTTGCGCTCGACCGTATCCCCGGCATCGATGTCCAAACCAACCGAAGCGCTGCGGCTGCCCTGCGTGGCCATGACGGTCCAGGTGCCGGCAGGAAGAAAATAGAAAGGAGGGTGGCTGCCGTCGTTGTAACTGACATCATATTCGGGCATACCGGCAATGGAAAAGCGGATCATGTCACCGCCAGGCATATTATTGTCGCTGAAGAACGAGAACGTGATGTAGCCGAGCGCTTCTCCGTTTCTCTTCGGGCGCAGCGGGGGCATGAGCGTTCCCACCTCAAGTGAGCCGCCATTGACGATAAATGATCCGGTACTGCCGGCATTGAGTGTATTGATCGAACTGAAACCACGATTGAAGACGAAATTGAGCCCTTCGCCCTGGACGACCATAAGTCCGCCCAGGCGGCCGCCGTCGACACGGATCGTTCCCGCCGGCTCGGCGGCATTGAATGTGCCGATAATTCCATGGGCAGAGAGGTGATCTTTGGTGCTTCCCGGTTTGTCCGCACTGTCGATCGTCAGTGAACGTCCCCGCGGAACATAAATGAGCGCTGCAGTGCGGGAATCACCCGCGTAGATGACGCTGTATCCGTATAGCAGCAATCTGCTGTCACCGGCCAGATCGATACCGTGCCGGTCCGCCGGAGGTGTAAACACAAAATTTTTCAACGTTAACGCAACCGCCGCCGGAGAGGTGATATAGAGATTCTCCGGGGACGACAGCCTGGGCCCCGCCGGTTTGTACTCAATACTCGCCGCCCCTCCGTTGATCCGGATTTCAAAGGGTGCGGCGGGAGATACGCTGGTGGTGATCGTCAGATCGTCGCCGTCGTTGAGAATATAAGGCGAGGTTTCCTTGCTGAAATCGGCAATCACCTTCGATGCGGCGAGCGCGGGAAAGACACCGAAGCAAGAGAAACAGAACAGCAACGCGAGCGTTCGAAACGACCTTCCGGTGAAAAGGCGCGTGGATAGGAACATAAACACCTCCTTCGCTTTGTGTCGCCGCCGATGCGGGACTTATTTTGAAAAACCCGCCGGGAACACAGCCGGGGCAACTAGCTCCCAGGGCAATTGAAACGGGGTCGAGAACAACGGTTTTTTTGGAGTTTATCGCGTGATGCTTATGCGCCACTTACGCAAGACCTCTGAAACGCGGGCTGTTCCCACTCCCGTTTTTTTCCGAAAATCGCCATTTTGTCCGCCCCGTCGACTTTTCCACCCGGAACAAATCGAGACGGCGAGCGGTGCCGTTACCTAAAAACAACAGGCTCGTTCTCCCGCATGCGCTCCTTTCCACCCAGGCATCCGGGTAGATTTACCGACAACAAAACGAAAAAAGGGCCGAAGCCCTTTTTTCAGCGATCCTGCAAAAAATAAAACCCGCGCTTACTTCTGCGGTGCAAGCTGCATGATCCCACAATAGCGCCGTTGCGCGACCATTTCGTCGACGCCGTTGCCGATGCCGAGATACACCTCGGTACCCTCGAAACCGGCAAGAGGCAGGTTCTTGAGAAACTCCACCGTCACCGTCTCGTTCTGGGCCGCGGTATGGAAAGGTTCGAACGGTGCGTCGGAAAAGGCGCGCCAGCCGTTGGCGCCGGAGTTGTGGAACCAGACGGCCTCGGCGGTGCCGAGCACGCTGGCCGGAATCAGCGTGGCGATATAGACGCTCTGCCCGGCGGTGAGCGTGACCGGGTAGGAGGCGCTTAGTCCGCCAGGCTCATTGACAACGTGAGGCCAGCCGACATACGTCCCGGTCAGCGACAGGCGTTCCGGAGCACAGGCCAGTGCACCGTCCTGCAGCGCGTAGCGGCCGCGCGGCGGCGTGATCGCGTTCGCGGGACAGCCGTCGCCACCATCGGCATTCTGAGGCAACGACGCGGTCAGGCTGCCGGAAACGAGTTCGACGCGGGTACTGGTGCACTGCGGATCGAAACGGGCGCGAATAGTCGCGCCGCTATCTTCGGCATTGATCGGGGTACCGTCGCGCAGCAGCAGCAGCGTTCTCGGGGGAAATACTCCGCCCCCCGTGAACCCCGCACCGGCAGCGATTTCAACCTGACCTTTCTCAAGGATGAACCCCGTCGCAGCTATGCTGCCGTAACTTAAACGGACGTCCTTTCCTTTGCCGGCTTCAAGGCAGGTGCCGGACTGCGTGGCGCTGAGCAGCAGATTGTAGCCGCTGGGCATGATGGCGCTGACGGTATTGTACGAACCGTCCGCCTTGGGATCGGGCAGCGTAACCCGGTCATGCGTCGCGGAGTTGGCCGGCGGCAGGGTCGGGTATTGCGTTCCGGAGGAAAAATCGAGCGCCTGCACACGCTTGCGCTCAACCGTATCGCTGGTGCTGATGTCGAAACTGTACGAAACGCTGCGGCTACCCTGTGTCACCGTCACAGTCTGGTTACCGGTGGGAAGGAAATAAGAAATCGGGCTACCTATATATTCGGCGTCGTATTCCGGCATGCCGGCAATGGAGAACCGAACCGGGTCAGCGCTGGCTGTAGCACCGGAGAGCGCAAACGATATATAGCCGAGCGTCTGCCCGTTTTTCATGGGCAGGAGCGAAGGCGTGAGCGTCCCAACTGCCAGCGAACCGCCATTGACAGTAAATGCGCCGGTACCGGCGGCAGCAAGCGTATTGATCGAGCCATAGCCGCGGTTGAAGACGAAATTGAGGCCATCGCCCTGAACGGTCATGAGATTCATGCGGCCGCCGTCAATACGGATCATCCCCGCAGGCTCGGCAGCATCGAACGTGCCGGCGGCGCCATAATCGACGGACAGGGTGCCCTTGGCGCTTCCTGGTTCGTCCGCACTGTCGATCGTCAGCGAGCGTCCCCGGGGAACATAAATGAGCGCGGCGGTGCGGGAAACGCCACCAATGACGTAGTTCCAGGCACCGTCGGATTGGGCCAGAAGCAGTCTGCTGTCACCAGCCAGGTCGATGCCGCTTCGATCTGCCGGCGGCGTAAATTTAAGGCCTTTCAGTGTCAGCGTGACCGCCGCCTGAGAGGTGATATAGAGATTCTGCGGACCCAATATCGAGGGCCCTGCCGGTTTGTACGCAATGCTCGCGATGCCGCCGCCGATCCGGATTTCAAAGGGCGCGGCGGGACCGGTGCTGGTGGTGATCATCAGATCGTCGCCGTCGTTGAGAACATAAGGCGAGGTTTCCTGGCTGAAATCGGCAATCACTTTCGACGCGGCGTGCGCGGGAAGGACGCCGAAGCAAAAGGTGCAGAAGGAACAGAGCAACAACGGGAGCGTTCGAAACGGTTTTTCGGTGAAAAAACGCGTGAATGTGGACATGAATTCCTCCTTTGCTTTGTGTCACCGCCGATACGGGACCTGTATTGAAAAATCCGCCGAAAAATGGAGCCGGGCAACGGTCTCCGGGGACGGTCGAAACGGGATTGAATCCGGAACAACGGTTTTTTATGACGACTTTTCTTGAGGGTAGCGCGCGAAGCTTACGGACCGCTTACACGAGACTTCCGAAACACGGGCTGTTCTAATTTCCGTTTTCTTCCGATAATGACTGTTCCGCCCGCCGCGCCGGCCTGTCCATCCAATGTGAATTCGGCCTTCGCGGAATTCCATATTCATGTAATTATTACTACATGAATATTTCTACACACAACAGACATTATTTCACCAATATGGAAAACCTCTTGCCTCGATGAGCGCTTCTCCTTCCTTCCGCGACATCGCCGCCGACGGTCTCTGGCGGCAGAACACCGGGCTGGTGCAGATGCTCGGGCTGTGCCCGCTACTGGCGATCAGCACCAACCTGATCAACGGCGCCATGCTCGCGCTGGCCACCGTATTGGTGATGATCGTCTCCAGCGCCGCCGTCGCCGCGCTGCGCAAGTTCATTCCGCACGAAATCCGTATTCCGGTCTTCATCCTCATCGTCGCCGCGCTCGTCACCATCGTCGACCTGCTCTTCAATGCCCGCCTGCACGGGCTGTATCTGGTGCTCGGTATTTTCATTCCGCTGATCGTCACGAACTGCATCGTGCTGGCGCGCGTCGAGGCTTTCGCCGCCAAGAACACGCCGCTGCATGCCGCCTGCGACGCGCTTTTCATGGGCCTGGGGCTCCTGTGGGTGCTGGCGCTGCTCGGCGGCCTGCGCGAACTGATCGGCGGCGGCACGCTTTTTTCCGGCATCGAACTGGTCATCCCCGGCACGGAACCGCTGCGCGTGCTGCCCGAGAGCTATCCCGGCTTCCTGCTCGCGCTGCTGCCGCCCGGCGCCTTCATTCTGCTCGGCTGCCTGATCGCCGCCTACAACGCCATCAACGCGCGCATCGTGGCGCGGCGCGCCAGGCCAGCGAAACCGCCCGTCGCGCCCCTGCTCACCGGCGGTTTTGAAGCATGAAAAACGACGGGAAAAACGGCGACATGAAGAGCGGCGGCGCGAAAAACGCGAAAGCCGCAAAAGCCACGAAAGCCGCGAAATCCGGCATGACGCCCGCCGAGTGCGGCGAACTCTTCGCCCGGCTCGCCGCCGCCGATCCCGATCCGACAACCGAGCTCACCTACGAAACCCCGTTTCAACTGCTGGTCGCCGTCATCCTTTCGGCCCAGGCCACCGATGTCAGCGTCAACAAAGCCACCGACCGCCTCTTTCCCCTTGCGCCGACCCCCGAAAAAATGCTCGCGCTCGGCGAGGATGGCCTGGCCGCGCAGATCAAAAGCATCGGCCTCTATCGCACCAAGGCGAAGAACGTCATCGCCACCTGCGCCCTGCTGATCGAACGGCACGGCGGCGAAGTGCCGCGCACGCGCGAGGCGCTCGAAGCGCTGCCCGGCGTCGGGCGCAAAACCGCCAACGTCGTGCTCAATACCGCCTTCGGCGAGGCAACGATCGCCGTCGACACGCATATCTTCCGCGTTGCCAACCGCACCGGGCTGGCGCCGGGGAAAACGCCGCTGGAAGTCGAAACCCGGCTGCTGAAAACCGTTCCCGAGCAATACCGGCAACACGCCCATCACTGGCTGATCCTGCACGGCCGCTACGTCTGCAAGGCACGCAAGCCCGAATGCGGGCGCTGCCTATTGACCGATCTGTGCGCCTACTACCGGCAGACTGCGCCATGAGCGCCGCCACCGCCCTGGCTTCGGGAGAACGCGCGCACCCCCTGCTCGCCGCGGAAGCGGTCGAGGCGGCATTGCGGCGCGCCGGATTGACCCGCGCCGCCGCCGTGCTGCTCTATCTCAGCCCGGAATTCAGCCACGGCGATACCCTGGCCGCCGCCGCCGTGCTCGCCGCAGCGCGCGCGGCGCAGACGATGCAGGTTGCCGGCGCCGTCACCGCGGGCGTTTTCACCGAAGACGGTTTTTCGCTCGAACGTCCCTGTGCCGCCGCGCTGATCCTCGGGAACAGACTGGGATTCGTCCCGCCCGCGGAACACCGCGCAAAGGAAGATGCCGCCCCCGACACCATCTCCGACGCCGTTTCCGGCACGCGGGCAGGCCATGCGGAAACCGGGATCATCCGCGTCCCGGCGCCGCGCCTTTCCTTTTTCAGCCGTTCCCCTTTCTCACCTTTCGCACGCGCGCCTCTCGTTTTTCCTTCCGGTTCTCCGAAAGAAAGCGCGGCGCCGCGCATCGGCTGCATCAGCGGCGCGCCGGCTCATGCCGCACCGGCGCCGGTCTGGCAGCAGGGACGCACCAGCACGACGCGGCCGGCTCATATCGCCATCGCCGGCGTCGACGCGGAAATCCTGGTCTGCCACGGTTTTCAGGCACTGGGTCCGATACACCGCGGCGTGCGCAGCAACGGCCACAAACTGCTCTCCGTCGACGGCGACGAAGCGCTACAGAATCTGCTGCGCGAACTCCCGGCGTCGCCGCGCCGTGACGCGCCGCTCCCGCTGCACCGGATTTTCGCGCTGATCGTGCCCGATGACAGCCGCCACGAAACAGTAGAGGAACTGCTGGCACGCGGTCTTTTTCTCGGCATTCCGCTGCTTGCCGCGAACGCCGACGGCTCGCTGGAACTCGGCATGCGCATCCCGTCGGGACATTCGCTTTTCTGGGCGCAACGCCAGCCCGACATGACGGCAGCGGAAGTGCAGGCGCGGATCGCCGGATTGGATGCCAATGCGCCGGCCTTCGCGCTCGCCTTTTCCTGCCTGGGCCGCGGGCCGCTTTTTTACGACGGGGAAGACCGCGACCTGGCGGCATTCACCGCGCGTTTTCCCAAAATCCCGCTGCTTGGCGCCTATTGCGCCGAACAGATATCTCCTTTGCCCGGCGCTTCTTCCTCCTCTTCCCCCGCGCCTGTCCGGCAGATGCAGAACGCTTTCACGCTGGCACTCTGTTCCACATCCGGCGCATAGTCTTCCCGCCGCGGCGGGATCGTACCGGAACGTCGAAGTGTCACAACAAAGACGGCAGGAACGGCGGGAACAAAGAAAATCCCCCTGCCCGATTCCGTTGTTCCGAAGCGAGGAAGCAACGGGAGAATTCTATTTTTATAATTTAATTATTTGTTAAACATCACTACAGTAGCCAATCTTTATTTTTCAAAACTGGAATTCATGGTCAATTCCCAAAAGGACGAAACCTTTGCCGCATCGTCTGCGATCCGCCACGCAACGGGCAATGCTCATAAAATGCCGGATTTGCGGAATGTTTCGCCACGTGAGGCGGCGCAGAGTTACCGCAACCGTTCCACCGCCGCCGCCGGATTCACATCAATATGCTCGCAACCTTAAAACACTGGCTCCCCGATTTCGTCGACCGCTCCTTCGTCCAGAGCCTTACCGCCTCGCTGATCTTCCTCGTCCTGCTGCTTCTGCTGCGCATGCTGGTCAACCGCGCGATCCTCAAGCGCGGCAACCTCGAAGCGGAAAGCAAGCGCCGCTGGCTGGCGGCGGTGCGCAACACCACCGTGCTGGTTTTCCTGGCCGGCATCCTGTTCCTGTGGGGCCGCGAGCTGCAGACGCTCGCCGTTTCGATGGTGGCGATTGCCGCCGCGATCGTGCTGGCGACGCGGGAAATGTTCCTCTGCCTGATGGGAACCATCTATCGCGCCATCAGCAACGCCTACAGCGTTGGTGACCGGATCGAGATCAACGGCATGCGCGGGCTGGTGATCGACACCACTCTCCTCAGCACCACGCTGCTCGAGTCGACCCGCGCCTACGCCAGCAAGGACACGGTCGGACGCACCGTGACCGTGCCCAACAGCCTGCTTCTCACGCTGCCGGTATTCAACGAGGCGCGGCTGGGCTCCTATATCGTGCAGACGGTGCATATCTCGCTCGGACGCAGCGAAGACTGGCAACTGGCGGAACGCGCGATGATGGCGGAGGCCAGCGCGATCGTCGCCGCATACGCCGACGACCTGCGTCGGCATGCGCGCCAGCTCGAACGCGCCTACGCGCTCGAGACGCCGACGCTGGAACCGCGCATGCGCGTCTCGCTCGACGACCGCGAAACGATTCACCTGCGCCTGCAGCTTCCCGCCCCGCTCGGCCGCCGCGCGCGCATCGAGCAGCGGATTCTGCGCGCCTATCTGCTGGCCCTGAACGCGGCGAAAAACGCGGACGGCGCAACGGACGAAAGCGGAAACGAAGACGGAGACGAAAACCGCGACGGGAACGGGAATGGGAATATGAAAGGAACGACGGGCAAAAAAACCGCCGCTCCGGACGGAGGCAAGGACGGCGGCGCAAATGTACGTCCCAGATCCGATCCCCCGCCCGGCGGATCGAGCAGCAGTACATCGAGCGAAGACGGCTGATACAGTGCCGCCCTCGCTGCCCCCGCCGCCCCGCGCACCGTTCTTGCCATTTGCATCATCGGCACCGTTTCCGCCATGATTTTCGCCACGATTTCCGCCATTCTCCCCCGGCGTTATAATTGCGTCCTTTTTCGCGATTCTGCGGCCTTCATCGTTCCGCTTCCCGATTCCAGGAGCCCGAAATGAAACGTTTATCCGCCCTTCTGCCCTTCATGCTGGTACTGGCAAGTTTTTTCATCGCCCCGTACGTTCCGCATGTTTCCGCCGCCAGCGAGGAAGCGTTGCAGGAAGAAACCGCGCGGCGGGCCTTGCGGCTCTCCGGCGAGGAAAAACCGGATGCCGCGCGCGTGAGAACGGTCGAAGACTGGCTGGCGCGCGCTTCCAGGAACACCGGTGAAACGCCGGAAACGGTCCTCGCGGCCTGCGTGCGCAACGTCCGCTACCTGTTCGATGCCGGCAAGGTTCCGGCCACGCCGGTGGAATTGCTCGAGGCGCTGAACGCCTATTCGACCAAAAACGAAATATTGAACAACCTCCTGCACCGCTACGATGCCGCGCGCCTGGCCGCACCGGACAAATCGCACGGCGCGGCGATGCGCGCACTCGGCGAAAAACGCGGGCCGGCGGTCTGGTAAGAACACGCGGCAAGCGCTTTCATGCCCTCTCATTCTCCCGACTCATCCCGTTTGTTTCCGCGCGGCCTCCGGCGCCTCGCGCTGATCTGCTGCGCCTGCCTGGTCTTTCTGCCCTCAGCCCTTGCCGCCGGCGGCGGCGCGGCAGGCGACAACCTCCTGTGGCTGGCGACGATCCTGATCTTCGCCCGCCTCTTCGCGCCGCTGGCCGAAAAAGCGGGAATGCCCGCCGTACTCGGCGAACTCCTGCTCGGCGTCGTGCTCGGCAACATGACCTTTTTAGGCATCCAGTATTTCGAGGCGATAAAAACCGATCCGATGATCGCGTTCGTCGCCGAACTGGGGGTCATCATCCTGCTGCTGCAAATCGGGCTGGAGACGCGCCTCTCCGACCTGATGCGCGTCGGCGGCAAGGCGATGCTGGTAGCCACGGTCGGCATCGCGGTGCCGTTCGCGCTCGGCTATTACATCGGCCCGGAACTGTTGCCGGGAAAAAGCGACCACGCCTACCTGTTCCTCGGCGCGACGCTGGCGGCAACGTCGGTCGGCATCACCGGCCGCGTCTTCCGCGACCTCGGCTGCCTCAAATCGGCGGAAGCGCAGATCGTGCTCGGCGCCGCGGTGATCGACGACGTGCTCGGGCTGATCATCCTCGCCGTCGTCTCCAGCCTGGTGCGCGAAGGCGACGTCAGTTTCCTGATCGTCGCCACGATCACCCTCAAGGCGGTGCTCTTCCTCGGCGGCTCGATCTTCATCGGCCGCATGCTGGCGCGGCGCCTCTCGCGCTGGCTGGCGCGGCTCGACAACGGCCACGCGATGCTTTTCGCGCAGATCCTGTCGACCGGGCTGTTTCTCGCCTGGCTCGCGCATCTGGTCGGACTGGCGCCGATCGTCGGCGCCTTCGCCGCCGGGTTGCTGTACGAACCGCTGTTTCTGAAGGACTTCGCACTGCCGAAAATCGTCCAGGAAGTCAAACCGCTGCTGCACGACGAGCCCGGAATCGCGAAAAAACTGAAAGGCACGCTGGAACGCTATACGCACCACCAGCACGAACGCATGATCGAGCACTTCGCTTATTTCTTCGTGCCGGTGTTTTTCGTCCTCACCGGCATGCAGGTCGACCTGCACACATTGTTGCAGCCGGAAATTTTCATCGTCGCGCTGGGAATCAGCGTCGTGGCGATTGCCGGCAAGCTGGTCGCCGGCTTCGTCGCCGGGCGCGGCGTCAACCACTGGGTGATCGGCTGGGGCATGGTGCCGCGCGGCGAGGTCGGCCTGATCTTCGCCATGGTCGGGCGTCAATTGGGCGTAATGACCGAGGCGATGTTTTCGGTCATCGTCATCATGGTCATCGTCACGACACTATGCACGCCGCCGATCCTGAATTTACTGCTGCGCCGGGAAAACAGCCGGGCGGAAAAGCAGAACGGCTGAAACGGGCGGCCGGATATCGCGCTTCCAAAAAATACCCGGACGCGAACAACTATTCGACATACCAGAAAATACTGATGAACTGACAGGCGCTTCCGGCAAGCACGAAAAGATGCCAGATACCGTGGAAGTGCCTGATTTTCTCGTCGAATAGAAAAAACACGATGCCCGCGCTGTAAATGACGCCGCCGGCAACCAGCCAGAACAGCCCGGCGGCCGGCAACGCGGTTTTCAGCGGCCCGAGAGCGATGACGATCAGCCAGCCCATGACCACGTAGAGCAGCAGCGAAAAAGTCCGCGTGCGTTCGCCGAACCATAGTTCCTGCGCCACGCCGACGGCCGCCAGCCCCCAGTTCACCCCGAACAGCGTCCATCCCCACGGTCCGCGCAGCGTCACCAATGCAAAAGGCGTATAGCTGCCGGCGATCAGAAGATAGATCGAACAGTAATCGAGCCGGCGCAGAAGCACTTTCGCCCGCCCCTTCACGCTGTGGTAAAGCGTCGAGACCGTATACATCAGCAGCAGCGTGGCGCCGTAGATGGCGGAACTGACGATCTTCCACGCATCGTGATACACGCTGGAATAGACGACGAGCAGCACCAGCCCGGCCAGCGCAAGCACCGCTCCCGCCAGGTGGCTGTAGGCATTGAAACGTTCGCCGCGATACATTTCTTCTTTCTATCACTTTCACCCGCGCCGGGGTATCGCGGTTTCGTAACCGCCGGACCGTTTCATTGTTTCGCCTCTGTTTCCGCTTCCGCCCCGGAATGAACCACGCAAGCGGAATATGCGCGAAAAAATGAATTCGGGTCTTCAGGCTATACTCTCCCCTTTATACGCTCGGTAATATGCGAAGAAACAACGATGCCCGTCTATACCCTCGATACGAAAATACCGCGCCTGGGCGACGGTGTCTGGATCGCCCCCAACGCCACAGTCATCGGCAGCATCGTTCTCGAAGCGCGCGTCTCGATCTGGTGGAATGCAGTGCTGCGCGGCGATAACGACCCGATCGCCATCGGCGCCGAAAGCAATATCCAGGACGGATCGATCCTGCACACCGACGAAGGCGTGCCGTTGACGGTGGGTTCCGGCGTGACTGTCGGACACAAGGTAATGCTGCACGGCTGTACGATCGGAGACGGTGCCTTGATCGGAATCGGTTCGGTGGTACTCAACCGCGCGGTCATCGGCGCCCGATCGATCGTCGGTGCCAATACTCTGATCCCGGAAGGAAAGACTTTTCCCGAACGGGTGCTGATCCTGGGATCTCCCGGCCGTGTCGTGCGCGAACTGAGCGACGCCGAAGTCGCGGCACTGGCCCACAGCGCGGAACATTACGTAAAAAACGCGCAACGCTATCACGATACGCTGCACCGCATGGATTGAGAACCGCGCCGTTTGTCTTGAAAAATCGAAACCGAAAAAACAGGAGATGGAAGTGTCGCAACTGTCGCAAGAACCACGGGAACCGCAACAGGGACTGCCGCGCGCGCTGATCGCATTCGGCGCGCTGCTGGCATTGGGAATGTGCATTGCCGCGTTCATCCTCGGAACGCAGGTAAAGGGAGTGGGCTCCGGGCGGCAAACCATCGCCGTCAAGGGGCTGGCGGAAAAAGCGGTCAAGGCCGACCACGCCGAATGGCAAATAGGACTGGAAGCGCGGGGAAAGACGTTCGCCGACGCACTGAACCAGTTGCGGACCATCCGGCCCAAACTCGATGCCTTCATCGCGCGGCAAGGGTTCGCCGCCGAGACCCTCTCCGTCGGCCAGGAACAGGTCAATCCGTTCTATATCGAAGAAGAACGCCCGGATGGCCGTTACCGCCGGGTGCAGGACGGCTACCAGGCGCGGCAGGAAATTTCCATCCGCAGCAACGAACTGGACAAGATCGCGGCGGCGAACAAGGCAGCGCTCGAATTCAAGGCGGAGGGAAATCCGATTTTCTATTCCAGCCCTTCGTACCTGATCAGCCATCTCGAAGAAATCAAGATGTCGCTGATCGCCGCGGCAACGCAAAACGCCCAGACCCGCGCCGAAGAATTCGTCAAGAACGGCAACGCCCGGATCGGCGCCATGCGCTCGGCCTCCCAGGGTGCGTTCTACATCCTGCGCGCCGGCGACAGCGTCGACACCAGCGACTACGGCGGCACCTACGACCGCGGCACGGTGGATAAAACCGCGCGTGTCGTCGTGACGATCGAATACAACATTGTCGAGCGCTGAACGTTTGGCGCAAGACAAGTCTAACGGGCCTGCATGCCCGCGTTTTCGTTGCGCACATCGTGCGCATAATTTATGCTTTTGAGTTCACACCTTTGTCATCGACAGAATGAGGAGCGACTTATGAAATTCAACCGCTGCGATACCGCCCTTGCGGTTTTCCTGTTTTCGTCCCTTTCATCCCTTTCCGCCGCCGCGCTGGCCGCGCCGTCGATTTCGAGCGTCACCGCGGCGCATACATCTGTTCACACCGGGCAGCCCGTGAAAATTACCGTCAACGCCGACAACGCCGCCGGCGGTATCTGCGGCCTGGTCGTGCATTACGGCGACGGGAAGAGCGAAGAACCGCAAAAAGTAGGCGGAAGCTGGCCGGAATTCCCGCGCGCGTTCGAACACACCTACGCCCGGCCGGGAACCTACACGATCAAGGCCGAAGGCCAGCGCGCCGGTTCGTACCTGAGTTGCAGCGGCGAAGCGACGCTGCAACTGACCGTTGAAGCGCCTCCGCCACCGCCCGTGGCAGCCCCCGCCAAGCCGCAATGCCCGGAAGGATGGGCAATGAAAGGGAAAGTGGCGAAAAACGGTGCCTTCACCTGTACGCCGAAGAAGAAAGGCGCGAAGAAACCGGAAACCCCACTCCCCTGCCCGGAAGGCACGAACTATTTCGCTTCCGGCAACCGCCTCGGCTGCGGGAAATAAAAGAGAATTTCCAGCCTCTGTTATAATCGAACGCTGTAATCTACGGAACGGCGGGCCGCTTTCAGCCCCCCGGAAAACGGGAAAAGGCCGGCCCTGGCGCCGGCCTTTTCGTATGTTGCAGCGCTATTTTCCGTTCAACCTTCTCCGAGTTTGGGCTGTATTCGAGCTGCATTCGGGCCGCATTTCGGTCATAGGTTTTCCGCTTCTTTGGCCTGCTTCTTTTTTCCAGCGCTTTTTTCGCACTTTTCTCACCCCATCGCCATGCGCATCCTGCTCAGTAACGACGACGGATATTTCGCTCCCGGAATAGAAACCCTGGCGCAATCACTGGCCAGTATCGCCGAGGTAACCGTCGTGGCACCGGAACGGGACCGCAGCGGCGCTTCCAATTCGCTGACCCTGGACCGTCCGTTGTTTCTCCGCCGCGTCGGAAACGGTTTCTATCATGTGAACGGCACTCCGACCGACTGCGTCCATCTCGCAGTGACCGGAATGCTCGACACTTTGCCGGACATGGTGATTTCCGGCATCAACCACGGCGCCAACATGGGCGACGACACGCTTTATTCAGGCACGGTCGCCGCGGCGACCGAAGGCTACCTGCTCGGCGTCCCCTCTTTCGCGATTTCGCTGGCGGGAAAAAGCGGGGAGCATTTCGTCACCGCCGCCGGCGTGGCCCGGCAACTGGTACGGCGCTTCATCCAGCATCCAGTACAGGAACCGATCCTGCTCAACGTCAATGTTCCGGACGTTCCCTCCCATGAACTGCGCGGAATCGCGGTGACCCGGCTGGGACGCCGGCACAAGGCGGAACCCGTGGTCACAATGGAATCGCCGCGCGGCGAAACGGTTTATTGGGTCGGCGCCGCCGGCGAAGCCGCGGATGCCGGGGAAGGCACCGATTTTCACGCGGTGGCGAACAATATCGTCTCGATCACCCCTCTGCAGATCGACCTCACCCATGGCGGACGCATGCAATTCGTGCGCGACTGGCTGGCCGCATAGGGTTTCGCAATGAATGCGATCACGGGAATCGGCATGACTTCGCAGCGCACGCGCGGGCGCATGGTCGAACGGGTACGCCAGCAAGGCGTGCGCAAGGAAACGGTATTGGCGGCGCTCGCCGCGGTGCCGCGGCATATTTTCGTCGACGAGGGCCTAGCGCACCGAGCCTACGAAGATACGGCGCTACCGCTCGGATACGGACAGACGATCTCGCAGCCCTACGTCGTCGCGCGGATGATCGAACTTCTGCTCGAAGGGCGCCAAGGCCTGGGCAAAGTGCTGGAAGTCGGTGCCGGCTGCGGTTATCAGGCCGCGGTGATGGCCCGCCTCGGCGACGAGGTTTACGCCATCGAACGGATCGGGGCGCTGCTCGAACGCGCCAAAGAAAACTTGCGGCAAATCCGCGAATTCAAGGTACGCTTGAAACATGGCGACGGCCAACTTGGCCTGCCCGAAGCGGCGCCATTCGATACCATTATTCTTGCGGCGGCAACGCCGGATGTGCCGCAAGCGCTTTTGCAGCAGTTGCGGGATGGTGGCAGAATAATTCTGCCATTGGGTTCCGGACTGGGTTCCGGCAGCCAGATGCTGTGCCTGATCGAACGCCGGCCGGAAGGGTTTGAAAAAACTCTTTTCGATGCCGTCCGTTTCGTGCCGCTGCTTTCAGGAGTCGAATAAAAGAATGAGGAAAAACGAAGGAATGAAAAATCATCGCCTATTTTTCACGCTTTGCCTGGTCGGCGCGTTCTCCGTACTCGCCGCATGCGCAAGCAAGTCGCAGGCGCCAGTGGTCGAGCGCGGCGCATCGACGCAGCCGGGACATTCCCCAGCAGGCCCGGTATCTCCCGCCGAAGCCGACGCATATTACACCGTCAAAAAAGGGGAAACGCTTTACGGTATATCGCTCGACCATGGCCTGAATTATCGCGACGTCGCCGCCTGGAACAACCTCGACGAGCGTTACTCGCTGCGAACGGGGCAGCAACTGCGCATCAGGCCTCCCGGCACGAATGGAACCGGTAGCAGCGACGGCGTCGCGGTGGCGCAGCCGATAACGGCCGGTGGCGGAGTTGAAACCCGCTCGCTCGACGGCAGCGTTATTTCGCCCCCATCCACCTCCTCCCCCGTCACCGGCGCCGGAGGCATCAAACGCGAACCCAAATCGGGTAAGGAGCCTTACTCCGACGAGGCATTGGCGCAGGCCCAGAAACCGACCGCCACTACGGCCACAACAGCAGCCACGACCGTGGCAACGACAACGGCGACGGCTGCAACTTCCGACCCCGCTTCGGGGTCAGATTCCAAGACGGCGGAGAGCAAGAGTGCCGACGGCGATTCCGGCGACGAGGTGGGTTGGATCTGGCCGGCGAACGGCAAGGTAGTCGCCACGTTCAACGAAGCCACAAACAAAGGAGTCGATATCGCGGGCAAGGCGGGCGATCCGGTGCTTGCCGCCGGCACGGGCAAAGTGGTGTACAGCGGCACCGGTCTGCGCGGGTACGGCAAACTGGTCATCGTCAAACACAACGCTACCTATCTTTCAGCTTATGCGCACAACCAGACGATTCTGGTAAAAGAAGGACAGTCGGTTGCCCGAGGGCAGAAAATCGCCGAAATGGGAAATACCGACGCCGACCAGGTGAAGCTCCATTTCGAAATTCGCAGGCAGGGAAAACCAACCGATCCGATGAAATATCTACCACCCAGATGAGGATTCGATGCCCGACGATAAAAAGTTCGACCGAGATTCCCTGTTAGAAGGTAGCGCCCTGTTCGAACCGGAAGCGTCGGTAGGCGCATTGAACCTGATAGACGATATCGAGGCGCTCGAGGCGGCCGACGAGGTCGAAAAAATTGCCGATACGGCCGATCCCGACGCGGAAACGGATCGTTTCGACGATACCGCGGATGGCCCCAATAACACGGACCGCGAATTTTTATCGGATTTCCCCGGAGATATCCAGGCCGACGTAACGCAGCGCTATCTTGGCGAAATCGGCACCCGTCCACTGCTTTCGCCGGAAGAAGAAGTAGCGACGGCGAGGGCGATGCGGGCTGGTAATTTCTCCGCGCGACAAAAAATGATCGAGCACAATCTGCGGCTCGTCGTCAGTATTGCCAAACGCTACCTGAACCGCGGCATTCCCTTCCTTGACCTGATCGAAGAAGGGAATCTCGGATTGATCCATGCATTGGAAAAATTCGATCCCGAACGCGGTTTTCGTTTTTCCACCTACGCCACCTGGTGGATTCGGCAAAGCATCGAGCGCGCGATCATGAACCAATCGCGCACCATCCGTCTGCCGGTGCACGTGGTCAAGGAAATCAACATCGTGCTGCGGACGATGCGCAAACTGGAGTCCTCCGGCAGCCACGAGGACAATATCGAACAGGCGGCCTGCCAACTGGGGCGCTCCGTCGACGACGTGAGGCATATCCTGACGCTGAACGAACATATCGCCTCTCTCGATACCCCGCTGGAAGTCGACCCCACACACAGCATCATCGACGTCGTCGTCGACGAGAACAGCGCCAATCCCGAAACACAGACACAAGAAACCGAACTGACGGCATTGCTGTACGGCTGGCTCGAACAGTTGCCGGAAAAGCAGCGTCAGGTGATCGAACGCCGCTACGGACTGAACGAAGCCGATATCAGCACGCTGGAAGCGATTGCCGCCGATCTCGGGTTGACGCGCGAGCGGGTGCGGCAGATTCAGATCGAGGCCCTGCAATCGCTGCGCAGCATCATCCGGCGCCAGGGAGCGACGCGAGATGCCTTCCTCTGAAATTTCCCCCGACTCTCTCTCGTTTACTTCCACCACGGTGACGGTGTCGCCGGACTCCGATGTATCGCGTTCCGCCCTCATTCTTTTCGCCCATGGCGCGCGCGATCGCGAATGGGCCGCACCGCTTCGGCGCGTGCAGGCAACCATCGCCGCTCGGGCACCGCAAATGCCGGTCGCGCTGGCATTTCTCGAATTCATGGCGCCCGATCTGGAAACGTGCTTCGCCGCGCTGGCGCGGGACGGAGCACGGCGGATCGTCGTCGTCCCGATGTTCATCGCCCAGAGCGGACACGTCAAACGAGACCTGCCGCGCCGGATTTCAGCCTTGCGTGCGGCGTATCCCGACATCGAGCTGGTTTTGACCGGTGCCATAGGCGAAGCGGAAATCGTCATGCAGGCGATGGCCGGACAAGCGCTGGCCTGGATCTGGGGAAAAACGGAGCGAGCGGCATCAACCGAGCAAAGCGCGTAATTCTTCCGGCAACGGCGTCGATTTCCCGCTCGCGTGATCGATCCATACCAGCCGCGCCGACCCTCTGGCATGGCAACGATCATCGCCCGTCAGGTACAGTTCATGCGCGGTATCGAAACTCGACCGTCCGGGAGGGCCGACGAACAACTCTACCCGTACCGTTCCCGGATGCTGCATCGGCAGAAGAAAAACGCAATGCGCGTCGATAATGACAGAAGACTTTTCTTCGGCAGCGGTAACGATACCGATATGCTCGAGCCATTCGACGCGCGATTGCTCCATGTAGCGAAAATAAACCGTGTTATTGACATGACCGTAGCGGTCCATGTCGCCCCAGCGAATCGGAATCAGCGTCGTTGAAACCCATTTATAGCCATCGGCATTGGTTCGTATCGAGGATTGCATCGTCTATATCTCCTGCTTTTTGCGTGTTGCACGTGGTGAAATCTGATACCATGTTACAGCGCTTGGCGGCACCCTAGCGATACCAAAAACAAGGCTCAACAGCCATTCCCCCAACGGTAGCATCCGGAAGTACCTCTCAGCGATTATCAGCTTTTGTTTCAGGGAGAAAGGGAGACAAAAATGCAGCGTGAATCAATGGATTTCGACGTCGTTATTGTTGGCGGCGGTCCAGCGGGGTTGGCGGCGGCGATTCGCCTGAAAGAAGTGGCGGCGGAAGCGGGACAGGAAATTTCCGTCTGCCTGATCGAAAAAGGCTCTGAAATCGGCGCGCACATTCTCTCCGGCGCGGTAATGGATCCGCGCGCGCTGGCGGAACTGTTTCCCGACTGGAAGGAAAAAGGCGCACCGCTCAAGGCGGCGGTGACCGAAGATTGTTTCCTGTTTTTTTCCGAAACCGGCTCTCACCGCATTCCCAATTTTATGCTTCCGAGCTGTTTTCACAACGAAGGCAATTACGTCATTTCGCTCGGTAACGTCTGCCGCTGGATGGCGCAGCAGGCCGAAGCCCTCGGTGTCGAGATCTACCCCGGTTTCGCCGGATCCGAAGTGCTGTTCGACGAAAACGGTGCTGTCAGAGGCGTGGCAACCGGCGACATGGGCGTACTGCGCGACGGCAGCCAGGGGCCGAATTACCAGCCGGGAATCGAGCTTCTGGCCAAATACACCTTCTTTGCCGAAGGCTGTCGCGGCAGCCTGGGCAAGATCGTGCAGGAAAAATTCAAACTGAACGACGGACGCGATCCGCAGGTATACGGTATCGGCCTCAAGGAACTCTGGGAAATCAAACCCGAGAACCACAAGGAAGGCCTGGTCGTACATGGCGGCGGCTGGCCGCTCGATAACGATACCTACGGCGGCGGCTTCCTGTACCACATGGAAAACCACCAGATTACTCTTGGATATGTCGTCGGATTGGGCTATGAAAATCCCTACCTCTCGCCCTACGAAGAATTCCAGCGCTTCAAAACCCATCCTGAAATCAAGAAATTCCTCGAAGGCGGCAAACGCCTCGCCTACGGCGCCCGTGCCATTACCGCCGGAGGCCTGCAATCGCTGCCCAAGCTCGTTTTCCCCGGCGGCGTCCTGATCGGCGACGATGCCGGATTCCTCAACGCCAGCCGGATCAAGGGATCGCACTGTGCGATCAAATCCGGTGCTCTGGCCGCCGAAGTCTGTTTCAAGGCACTCGCCGCCGGACGAGGGCACGACGAGTTGAACGAATTTCCCCAGGCCTTCGAACAGAGCTGGCTCCACGAAGAACTTTTCAAGGCGCGTAATTTCAAGCCATGGATGTCCAAGGGCCTGCATTGGGGCAGCTTCATGTTCGGCGTCGACCAGATCGTCTTCCGCGGCAAAGCGCCGTGGACGCTGCATCACAGCGGCCCCGACCATCTCAAGCTGAAAAAGGCCGCCGACTGCAAGCCGATCGAGTATCCCAAGCATGACGGCGTTTACAGTTTCGACCGTCTGTCGTCGGTTTTCCTTTCGAACACCAACCACGAGGAAGACCAGCCCTGCCATTTGCGCCTGAAAGACGAGACGGTCCCAGTCAAAACCAACCTCGCACTGTATGACGCGCCCGAACAGCGTTACTGCCCGGCCGGAGTCTATGAAATCGTTTATGACGAATCCGCCGGTGGTACGCCGCGCTTGCAGATCAATGCGCAAAACTGCGTGCACTGTAAAACCTGCGACATCAAGGATCCTACGCAGAACATCGTGTGGTCCGTGCCGCAAGGCGGCGAAGGGCCGAATTATCCAAATATGTGATTTTCCTTTTCGCATGAGCATGGCCTGATGATTCTTGCCCATTCATGCCGGTTTGTTGCCGATGAAACAGCCGGGTGATGGTTTCCCGAATACGACCGCCAATTATTCTTGATGATAATTGGCGGTTTTTTTCGATGTTGTCCCTGAGATAAGGCTTCAGCATCATGGGCTGGCGGATTTCTCATAGCTGATGCCTGTGTGCAGTTCATTTATAGCGGCACGGAACAGCCCTCTCTTTCCTCTTTTTCTCTCTGTATGGCGGCCAAACCGTTACGGAAAATTGTAAAAACGCCGTTTTCCACGGATCACTTCGGATTGAAATCTCGACTCACGCCGGTTTGAATACCATCAACCCGTAAATCGCCAGCATCGCCACAAACGCTGGATACCCCAGGTATTCCCAGTATTTCGCGTAACGCCAATAAACCGGTCCAAGTTCCGCGCCGGAACGAGCGGCCGCATCAGCGATCCGGTACATGCGATGTTGTAGCCAAAGCACCGGCAGCCAGCAACAGGCGGCGAGTGTGTAGAGCGCGAGCGTGGCGAAAATCCAGAATTGCGAAAATGAAAAGCCGGTCTGCTCCATCAACCACAGCCCGGAAAGCGGCTGAAAAATAACCGCGGGTGTCGTGAACCATAGATCGGCGCGCACGACGAGGCGAGCGACTTCAGCCTGTGCCACGACTTTGCCGCCGCGGTTGGCGAAAAACAGATAAAACGCCGAGCCGAAGCCGGTGCCGACCATCAGCACGCTGGAGAGAATATGCAGCGTTTTGATGAAAAGATAACTATCCATGAGATGCCCCCTTTTCTATGAATTGCGCGCAGCATTGCCTGTTTGCACGATATGAGCCTTGCCGGACGATGCCTCCGGCAACGCTGCCAACAGCACAAGCAGGGCGAGGATGGGCAGGTTTTTCGTTACCGGCCCGAACGGATGCAGCCACCAATGCGGCAGCCAGAACGAAATCAGAACGGTATAGACAGCAATCAGCGCGATCTGGACAACCCATAAGGCACGGCGCGGGTAACACAGCGTCAAAAGACCGCAGAGAAGGTCGAACACCGCTCCGGCATAAAGCGCGGCATAAGCCGTATGTGTGGAAAATTCGAATGGCGCCAGCAGACGCAGGCTTTCCTGTACCGGATAGAGCCCGAACGATAGTGCTGCGGTAAAGATCCAGAGAAACGCCAGTGTCAGTCGCAGGAAAGGAATGCTCCAGCCGAGCACCGCATCCGCGGCAAGCGCCCGGGCCGTCGCCGCATCGATGAACGAAGCCGGGTCGCGCGGCGCATGGCCCAGCAACGCCTCCATCGCCAACATCTGTGCCCGTTCCGCCGTATTATCCTTACGCAGGAGGCGCAACGTGTCGCGGGTAATCCAGGGTTGCGTCAATCCGGCAGCAAGCGATGCGACAATCTCCGCCGCGAAACGGGGCAATGTAAATCCAAAGGAGCGGCCGAACCCAAGGCCACGGCGATAAACGGCGATCAACTCGCGCAATGTCAGCGCCCGAGCACCGACAGCAGTAACGAATTGGACTGGCGGCGCGGAATCTTCCGCTATGACGATTCGCGCAACGATGGCGGTAACGAGCGCGCACAAATCGTCGATATGAATCGGTTGTACTTTCCCGGCGAGCGGCAGGACAAGGAACGGCAGACTCGCGAGTTGACGCAGCAGCGCTGCCGAAGCCCCGTCATCGCCGTATACGAGCGAAGGGCGGACGACCCAGGCCTGCATTTTTCGCTCCGACGGCTGCCGTCGTACCAGGCGCGCCAGAAAACGGTCGGCCTCCCCTTTGCTGCGCAAAAATGGAGGCAAGTCTTTTTCGTGGCTGGTTTGATTTTCTTCTTCCTCTCCACCCTCCGCACCGAGCGCCGAAAGCTGAATGACCCCGTGCACGCCCGCTTCAGCGCAGGCACTGAAAAGCGCACACGGAGTGGTGGCGTGAATGCGTGTGAAATCGGCATCCGCTTTCTCCGCGAAAGTCCCAACGGCATTGATGACGACATCGATACCATGCAGCCGTGGCAGCCAATGTGCGGCGGTTATATCCTGCCTGTAGTCGACCACAACATCCTCGGGAACACTTTTCCGGAGTTGTGCCGCGATCACGGTATGGCCGGCGCGTCCCAAAGTCGCCTTGAGATGACGGCCAATGAAGCCGTCGGCGCCACACAGCAATATTTTCATTTTCGTCTTTATTTTCTGTATAAAAAGAAATTTCAGGATAAAAAACTGCGTAAAAATGCCGCGAATGAAGAAAGTGCGAAAAGATGAAATAGCACGGTATCGGTTTGAACAGGATTTCATGTTCTTTTATTTCTGTCAATACAGAAATAAAAGAACATCTTTTGAAAACGAAACACGGGAGATCTTTTTCATTGGCTACGTGAGAGAATCCAAAAAATATGACAACCAGCCTAAAAACCGCAGAAAAGGCAAAGTAGCGCGTACCTGCGTGAACAATCGGTAAAATAACGGCTTGTGCGATAAAACGACCGACGTACCCCCCATATTTTTATAAATTTAAATAAATAATGATCGTTTACTGTAGCCACATACCAGCAAAAATTATTATTCAAATCTATAAAAACCACTTGGTCGATTTCTCCAACCGGACCGGAGTTTTATGAACAAAGACGAAAAAATCCTGCTTCCCGGCGGTGCCGGACTAGTGGGGCAAAACCTGCTGGTTTATCTGCGGCGGCAGGGCTACCGTAATCTGGTCGTGCTCGACAAGCATCGGGAAAACCTGGATATCCTGCGCCGTACGCACCCGGACGTCGTCGCCGAATATGCCGACCTGGCCGAGTCGGGAACGTGGGAAAAACATTTCGCCGACGCCGCAGTGGTCGTGATGCTGCAAGCGCAGATCGGTGGCAGCGACCCGGAACCGTTCATCCGCAACAACATCGTTTCCACCGAACGGATTCTCGATCTGATCGAACGTCACCGGATTCCCTACACCGTGCATATCAGTTCTTCCGTCGTCGAATCGGTGGCGGACGATCATTACACCAATACGAAAAAAGAGCAGGAAAAACTGGTGCTCGAACACGGCATTCCCTGCGTCGTGTTGCGTCCGACGCTGATGTTCGGCTGGTTCGACCGCAAGCACCTGGGCTGGCTTTCCCGCTTCATGAAAAAGGTTCCGGCCTTTCCGATTCCCGGCAGCGGGCGCTATCTGCGCCAGCCGCTTTATGCCGGCGATTTCTGCGCCATCATCGCCAGTTGCATCGCCACGCGCCGCGCGGGCGAGGTGTTCAATATCACCGGGCTGGAAAAAATTGATTACATCGACATCATCCGGGAAATCAAGCACTCCACGCGCTCCAGAACGCCGATCGTGAAAATTCCCTACGCGTTGTTTTACGTGCTGCTGCGCATCTGGGCGCTGTTCGACAAGAATCCGCCGTTTACCGCCGATCAATTGAAAGCGCTGACGGCGCACGATGTATTCGAGGTAATCGACTGGCCCGCGATCTTCAATGTAACGCCGACGCCTTTCGCGGCGGCAATCGAAAAAACCTTTACCGACCCGGATTATTCCGGGGTAGTCCTTCGATTCTGACCATGGCCCAGACTCCGGAACGCATCGCAATCCTCGGCGCCGGCCCGATGGGGCTGGCGGCGGCTTATCAACTGGTGCGGGACGGACATCGTCCCGTGATCTTCGAAGCCGACGACCGTGTCGGCGGCATGACGGCAGTGTTCGATTTCAATGGTCTGGAAATCGAACGCTATTACCACTTCCACTGTATTTCCGACCGTGCTTTTCTGCAGGTGCTCGATGAACTGGGCCTGGCGGACAAAATGCGCTGGACGGAAACGAGAATGGGCTATTGGTTCCGGGGACGGCTACAGCCCTGGGGGAATCCCATCGCCCTGCTGAAATTCAAGGGTTTGAGCCTGGTGGCGAAATTCCGTTACGGCCTGCACGCTTTCCTCTGTACCCGGCGCAACGATTGGCGGCCGTTGGACAATGTCGAGGCGACGGGCTGGGTCAAGCGCTGGGTAGGGAAAGAAGCCTACGAAATCCTGTGGCGCAAGCTCTTCGACTACAAATTCTACGATTACGTCGGCAATCTCTCCGCCGCCTGGATCTGGAGCCGCATACGGCGCATTGGCCGTTCCCGCTACGATCTTTTCCGCGAAAAGCTGGGTTATCTGGAAGGCGGCTCGCAAACCTGGCTGCGGGAAATGCAAACGTATATCGCCGCGCACGGCGGCGAATTCCGGCTCGGTACTCCGGTCACCGGGGTCGTCATCGAAAACAGCGAGGTAAAGGGCATTCGCACCGCAAAGAACCCTTCCCCGGAAGCAAACGCTACGGAAGGCTTCGAACCGTTCGACAAAGTGCTTTCCACCGTGCCGCTTCCCTATGTCCCCCGGCTGATCCCCGACCTGCCGCGAGATATTCTGGAAAAATTCCGGGCACTGAAGAATATTGCCGTGGTCTGCGTGGTCGTGCGGCTAAAACAGCGCCTCACAGAAAATTTCTGGGTAAACACCAACGACGACGAAATGGATATCCCCGGCCTGGTGGAATACAGCAATCTGCGTCCGTTGCCGGATCACGTCGTCTACGTACCGTTTTACATGCCCGGCGAACATCCCAAGTACGGGGAAGCGGACGAGGTGTTCGCGGACAAGGTGCGCCGCTATCTCCGCCGGATCAATCCGGCCTTGCGCGAGGAAGATTTTCTCGCGCTGCATGTGAGCCGCTACCGCTACGCACAGCCGATCTGTCCGCCGGGGTATCTCGACAGTCTGCCGCCGGTGGCCTTGCCGGTGAAGGGATTGTGGGTCGCCGATACGTCGTACTATTACCCGGAAGATCGCGGCATTTCCGAAAGCTTCGACTTCGGCAGGCAAATGGCACGAGCGGCGGTTGTCGAATCCACGACGATGCACGGCGACGCGCGATAATCGTAGTGATCCGCCAGTTCTTCTCCCGCCAGTTTCTGCTTTTCCTGCTCACCGGCGGAACGGCGGCGG
>JAVBTC010000124.1:0-2899 GCA_031556405.1 Rhodocyclaceae bacterium | reverse complement strand
CGACCCAGGCGACGATCTCGGCCAGCCGCATGACCCAGAAATACAAGCCGCCCGCCTGTACCAGCGCCACTCCGCAAATCAGGAAATTGACCCCGGCGATGATCCGCAGCATCACCCCCAGATTGCGAAAATCCGGAAGCGCCTGCGGTGCCGGGTTTTGCCGTATACTTGCCATGCTTCAGAAATAGCGGAGTCAGGATCGAGATTAAAGGTCGAGGTTCAGGGCCGGTGTCCAGGGTTTTCTCGGTGTTTTTGCAGCATTCCGCAATGTTTCGCGATATCCGTCAAAAGCACATGAGAGCATGGAATATCAGGTGCGGCAAGTCATACTGCGTATTTTCCGCGCAGCGGCGGCCGGCCTGCACACCGGCCTGCGCATTTTCCCGATCCGGTGCCCTTGCGCCGTTCCCCGGGACATTTTCGCGGTTCCGGAAATTGCCGGCCCGCACCACCGGACGGCCTTGCTGCTCCCCGTGAACAGCCGGCATACTCCGAAATATTCGTCGTTTCATTCGCGGTTTCGCCGATGCGGCTCCCGTACCGGCGCTGTTTTCGCGGTTCATGATTTTTATTGATTTTCTCGATCGACTTTACATCGACTATGGTTTCCGATTCGCCTACCTCCCCCTCCAATACGCCTTCCCCTTCTTCTTCCCCTTCTTCTTCCTCTTCCTCGGCTTCCTATACCTGGGCCGGACGCTTCAGCGAGCCGGTTTCCGAACTGGTCAAGCGCTATACCGCCTCGGTCGATTTCGACCGCCGCCTGTGGCGCCAGGACATCCGCGCCTCGCTGGCGCATGCGGCGATGCTGGAATACCAGGGAATCATTGGTGAAAGGGACCTCGACGACATCCGGCGCGGCATGGAAATCGTGCAGGCGGAAATCGAAAGCGGCGATTTCTCCTGGTCGCTCGACCTCGAAGACGTCCATCTGAACATCGAAAAAAGACTGACCGCGCTCGTCGGCGACGCCGGCAAGCGGCTGCACACCGGACGCTCGCGCAACGACCAGGTTGCCACCGACATCCGTCTCTGGGTGCGCGACACGATCGACGAAATCCTTGTCCTGCTGCGTGAATTCCAGATCCGGCTGCTGGCACTGGCGGAGAAGGAAGCGGAAACGCCGATGCCGGGCTTCACCCATTTGCAGGTGGCCCAGCCGGTAACGTTCGGGCACCATCTGCTCGCCTATTTCGAGATGACGCAGCGCGACGCCGAGCGCTTCCGGGACTGCCGCCGGCGCGTCAACCGCCTGCCGCTCGGCGCCGCCGCGCTTGCCGGCACCACTTATCCGATCGACCGCGAATTCGTCGCCCGCGAACTAGGCTTCGACGGCGTCTGCGAAAATTCGCTCGATGCCGTTTCCGACCGCGACTTCGCGATCGAATTCTGTGCCGCCGCCGCGATGACGATGATGCACTTCTCGCGCTTTTCGGAAGAACTCGTGCTGTGGATGAATCCACGCGTCGGCTTCGTCAAGATCGCCGACCGCTTCTGCACCGGCTCCTCGATCATGCCGCAGAAAAAGAACCCGGACGTACCCGAACTGGCGCGCGGCAAGACCGGGCGCGTCAACGGCGACCTGATCGCGCTCCTGACATTGATGAAAGCGCAGCCGCTGGCCTATAACAAGGACAATCAGGAAGACAAGGAACCGCTGTTCGACGCCGCCGACACCGTCATCGACACCCTGCGCATCTTCGCCGAAATGATGGGCGGCATCAGCGCCTGCCCGCAGCAGATGCGCGCGGCGCTGACGCAGGGATTCGCCACCGCCACCGACCTGGCCGATTACCTGACGAAAAAGGGCCTTCCCTTCCGCGACGCGCACGAAGCCGTCGGGCAGGCAGTCAAGCACGCCGAGACGCGCGGCGTCGAACTGACGCAGCTTTCGCTCATGGAATTGCAGCATTTCTCGCCGCTGATCACCGACGACGTCTTTTCCGCGCTCACCATCGAAGGCGCGCTGGCCGCGCGCAGACATATCGGCGGCACCGCGCCGCACCAGGTGCATGCGGCGATTTCCCGGGCGAGGGAAGGATTGGGCATATGACCGGGAATATCAAAAAAGGCGGATTCACGGCACAATTGGACTTTTGCCGTTTCGGAACGCGCGCCTGAATCACTCTGACTGACCGGGGACGGAGCCTGTGTGCGACTGCTGATCGTTACCTACGGAACTGAGGGCAGCACCCGCCCTCTGGTCGGGTTGTCCCGCGCCTTGCTGGATGAAGACCACGACGTGCGCCTGCTCGCCGAGCGCTCGACGCTGCGTTCGGCGCGTTCCCAGGGAATCCTGGTGGAAGCATTGGACGGCGACCTCAAAGCTGCCCTGGAAGCGGCCCTTTTTCCGTCGCCGGATCCCGAAGCGAACGGCCCGCCCTCCGGCGGCGGCGGCCAGCCGCCGGCGGAAAAAATCTTCGCCCGGATTCTGGCCCAGGTCGCTTGCGACAACATGGCCTCCTGGATGCGGGCGATACTGCATCACGCGCAATCCGCCGATGCCATCCTGTTTTCCGGCATCGCCGGATATGCCGCCCTCTGCGTGGCCGAATGTCTGGAAATTCCCGCCGTCGATCTCGGCCTCTGCCCGGAAACGGCTACCCGCCGTTTTCCCTCTCCGCGTCTTTCCATCGCGCTTTCGCAGCGCCTTCCCGAATGGTTGAACCGCGCCAGCTACCACTGGATGCGGCTCCGGCTATGGAAACAATTGCGGGACCCGGTCAACGAGGCACGAAGGGAAATCTGCCGGCTCGACGGAAATTTCCGGGTTCCGCGCGATCTTCCGACGCTCTACGGCCTGTCGCATTACCTGATGCCGCAAATCGACGACTGGCCCGAGTCATGCAAGATCTGCGGCCCCTGGTCGATCAGGAGCGGCGTCTGGGAACCGCCGCCG
>JAVBTC010000118.1:0-87476 GCA_031556405.1 Rhodocyclaceae bacterium | reverse complement strand
ATATTTAATTAAAATTGGAATATGGCTTTTTATAACGCGCTTTTATCGACGCGCTTTTATCAACGTCTTTCCGTCCACCACAGCATCGCGATTGCCGCCAGCAAAAAGAGCAACGAGGGCGCGATCGCACTTGAAAACGGCGGCCAGCTGTTGATCACGCCGAGGTTGGAAAAAAGACCGTTCAACATGTGGAAAAGCACGCCGATCATGACGCCGACGAAGAGCTTCAGACTGACCCCGGCAACGCGGTTGTGCGTATAGCCGAAAGGCAGCGCCAGCGCGACCATCACCAGGGCGGCAAAGGGATAGGAGATTTTCTTCCACAGCGCGATTTCGTAGCGCTGCGTATTCTGCCTGTTCTCCTCCAGGTGTCGGATGTACGAGGAAAGGCTCAGGATCGACATGCTTTCCGGCTTGCCCTGCAGCACGGAAAGCATGTCCGGATTGAGCGCGGTATGCCATTTTTCCTCCGCGATCCGTTCCACCCGCGCCGAGTTGCCTTCGAGCACGGTACGCACAATGTTTTTCAGATCCCAGGTATTTCCTTCCAGATACGAACCGGACTCCACTTCGCTGACCGAGCGCAACACGGCGTTCCGGTCGAATTCGTAGATGCGGATTCCGCGCAGATCCGGTCCCGGCAGAACCGTCCGCACGTTGACGAAGGTCAGGTTGTCCTTGAGCCACAGGCCGGAACGGAATTCCTGCGCCATCGAGGTATTGAATGCCTTCAGGCGCAAATGCTGTGCCGCCTTCTCGGAAATGGGCGCGAGCAGCTCGCCGACGAGGAACGTGGCGATCGCGAAAATCCCGGCAACCTGCAGGAGCGTCGCGAGAAAACGCGCCGTGGAAAGCCCGGAAGCGCGCAATACGGTGATTTCCGAATGGCGGGCGAGGTTCGAGAGCGCGTACAGCGTGCCGATCAGCACCGCGATCGGAATCAGGTCGTACGACCAGCGCGGCAACCGCAGCAGCACGTAGGCGATGGCATCGAAGAAATGATAATTGCCCCTGCCGACATCCTTCAGTTCGCCGATCATGTCGAAAAAACCGAACAGCACGAGAAAGGCGAGCAGAACCAGAAGCACCGCGCCGGTGACTTCGCGCCAGAGATAACGCCGAAATATCTTCATGCCGTCAGGTCTACTTCGCCAGCCGCAGGAACGAGAAAACGAGGATACGCCGCGCAAAGAGCAGCGGCAGCACGATGAGCATCACCCCGTGTACGGCGCCGAAGCCGAGCGCGAAAGAGATTTTTCCCTGCGCCACCCAGGCCTGGCTGACCGAGAGCAGGTTGCTGTAGATCATATAGGTGAAAATCGCCAGCAGCAGATTGGCCGAACGCCCCGCGCGCGGATTGACGAAGGAAAGGGGGATTGCCAGCAGCGCCAGCACCAGCGTCGAAATCGGCACCCCGAAACGCCACACGACCTCGGCGCGATACGTATCGCCCTTTTCTCGCAGCAAATCGAAAAGCGGCATCGTTTTCGGGGTTTTCTCGGGATCGCCGGGCGTTTTTTCCTGTACGCGGATCGCATAGCGTTCGAATTCGAGGATGCGGAATTCCGGCGTTCCCGGCTCCACCTCGTAGCGCCGGCCGTTTTCCAGCACCAGGAAACGGTCGCCGTTCCCGGCGATTTCCTGCCGCCCGGTCGCCGCCATGACGACGCCGAGGCGGCCATGCTGGACGGAACTGACGAAAACGTTGCGGACGAAGCTCGCATCCTCGGAAACACCCTCGACGAAGACGACGCGGTCCTGCGACCGCGCCTCCTTGAAGCTGCCCGGAGAGACCTGCGAAGCGTCGCTTTTCAGCGACAGGCGCTCGCGGTATTCGGAACTCATCGACTGCGCCCACGGCGACAGGAACAAAGAGAGCACCGTAATGCCCAACAGGAACGGCAGCGTAAATAGAAGTACCGGGCGGATCCAGGCGGTCAGCGGCAGGCCGGACGAAAACCAGACGACCATCTCCGAATCGCGGTAACTGCGCGACAGCGACAGCAGAATCGAGATGAAGAGGGTGATCGAGAGCAGTACCGGCAGATAGTTGAGCGAGGAAAAGCCGAGCAGCGCGGCCACCGCTTCGGGAGCGATGCTGCCGCTCGCGGCCTGGCCGAGGAGTCGGATCATCTGCGTCGTCACCATGATGGCAAACAGCGCAACGAAGATTCCGGCCGCCGTATGGGTGAATTCGCGTCGGGTGGCGCGCAGGAAAACCATGCTTTATCTTCTGCTTTGACTTCTACAAAAAGCTGCGGTGATAATCGGTTTTTTCGTCTCGAAAGGCGCGCAAAAAGGAGCAGCGGATGGAATTTATCATAAAAAGCGGTAGTCCCGAAAAACAGCGCGGCGCCTGTGTCGTGGTCGGCGTCTTCGAATCACGCAAACTGACGTTGGCGGCCGACCTGTTGAACCGGGCATCGAATCACCACCTCATGGAAATCATCCGTCGCGGCGACATGGAGGGCAAGGCCGGCTCGACGCTCCTGCTCTACAACGTGCCGGGCACGCTTTGCGACCGCGTACTGCTGGTCGGCCTGGGCAAGGAAAAGGAATTCCGCGAAAAAGAGTATTGCAATGCGATCCGCGTCGCGGTCAAGACGCTGAACGAGACCGGTTCGTTCGACGCCACCCTGTTTCTCACCGAAATCCCCGTCAAAAAGCGCAGTACCGCGTGGAACGCGCGGCAGGCGGCGCTGGTGACGCATGATGCGCTATACCGTTTCGACGAATTCAAGAGCAAACGCGACGACGTGCGGCGTCCCCTGCGCAAACTCACCTTCATCGTCGAGCGCCGTGGCGGCCTCGCCGATGCCGAGGAAGCGATCCGCCAGGGCAGCGCCATCGCCGCCGGGGTGACGCTGGCGAAAAATCTCGGCAACCTGCCGCCGAACGTGTGCACCCCCACCCACCTGGCCGAGCGCGCCAAGACGATGGCCGACGAATTCGGCATCGGCTGCAAGATCCTCGAACGCGACGAACTGGCCAAGGAAGGCATGGGCGCGCTGCTCGCGGTCGCGCAAGGCTCGCATCAGCCGCCGAAACTGATCGTCCTCAACTACAAGGGCGGCAACAAGAACGACAAGCCGGTCGTGCTCGTCGGCAAGGGCATCACCTTCGACACCGGCGGCATTTCCCTGAAACCGCCGGCGGACATGGACGAAATGAAGTACGACATGTGCGGCGCCGCCAGCGTCGTCGGCACGCTGCGCGCGGCGGCGGAAATGAAACTGCCGCTCAATATCGTCGGCCTCATCCCGACCACCGAAAACATGCCCGGCGGCGGCGCCACCCGTCCCGGCGACATCGTTACCTCGCACTCCGGCCAGACAGTCGAAATTCTCAACACCGACGCCGAGGGCCGCCTGATTCTCTGCGACGCGCTTTCCTACGCCGAGCGTTTCGATCCCGAAGTCGTGATCGACATCGCCACGCTCACCGGCGCCTGCGTCATCGCCCTCGGCCATGCCGCGAGCGGCCTCCTGGCGAACAACGACCCGCTGGCGCGCGAACTGCTCGCCGCCGGCGACGAAGCCTACGACCGCGCCTGGCAACTGCCGCTGTGGGACGACTACCAGGAGCAATTGAAGAGTCCGTTCGCCGACATGGCCAACATCGGCGGCCGCGCGGCGGGAACGATCACCGCCGCCTGCTTCCTGTCGCGCTTTGCCAAGAAATTCGACTGGGCGCACCTGGACATCGCCGGCACCGCATGGAAGAGCGGCGCCGACAAGGGCGCCACCGGACGCCCGGTGCCGCTCCTGACGCATTACCTGCTCAAACGCGCCAACCAGTTGCAATGAACGCACCCCACAAGCCCGGAGAGCCGCCGCGCGTCTTTTTCTATCATGGCGCCGCCGACCGCCTCGCCGCGGCGACGGCGCTGTTGAGCAAAGCCTGCGCGCAAGGCAAGGCGGCGGTCGTGTATGCCCCCGACACGGCGCTCGCGGAAGCGCTCGACCGGGCGCTGTGGCTGTATCCGCCGACCGCTTTCATCGCCCATGTGCGCACGCCCTCGCCGCTCGCCGCGGAAACGCCGATTCTGATCGCCGGAGCGCTGGAAACCGTGACGGAGGCGCTGAACGCGCCGGCCTGCGAACGGCTGATGAATCTTTCCTCCACGGTACCGCCCGATTTCACGCGCTTTCCCCATCTGATCGAGGTCGTCAGCAACGATGATGCCGTGCGTCTGCCGGCGCGCGAACGGTTCAAGTATTACAAGGCCCAGGGCTGCGAGATAGAAAGCTTCGATCTGGCGGGAAAATTCTGAAAACCACGCAAGCCGCTGCCCGGGACATCCTACCCGGCGCGGCGGCATCACTATGCCATCGTGCCGCCTTGCCTCTGACAACGCCATAGCCCACCTACAACCATGCTTACCATCGCCATCGCCCAGATCAACTCCGTCGTCGGCGATATCCCCGGCAATGCCGACAAAATCCGCGCCGCCGCCGCTACCGCGCGCCAGGCCGGTGCCGACCTGCTGCTGACACCGGAGCTCGCGCTCTGCGGATACCCGCCGGAAGACCTGCTGCTGCGCGAGGATTTCTACCGTTCCTGCAATGCCGCGCTGGCCGCGCTGGCCCGCGACTTCGACAACCTCGACGGCATCGCCGTCCTCGTCGGCCACCCGGAAGAACATGCCGGACGTTATTACAACGCGGCGACGCTGATTGCCGGCGGGCAACTGGCCGGCACGTACCGCAAGATCGACCTGCCGAACTACGAAGTCTTCGACGAGAAACGTTATTTCGACGCCGGGGAACAGCCTTTCGTCTTCGAACTGCGCGGCGTGCGCTGCGGCGTCAACATCTGCGCCGACATATGGGAAGCCGGGCCCGCCGAAGCGGCGCGCGAGGCCGGCGCCGAATTGCTGCTGGTGCTCAATGCCTCGCCCTACCATCTCGAAAAACAGCAGTACCGCGCCTTGATCGCACGCGAGCGCGTTGCCGCGACGGGAATCCCTCTGGTCTACGCCAACCTCGTCGGCGGCCAGGACGAACTCGTGTTCGATGGCGGTTCCTTCGCGCTCGACAAGCACGGCGCGATCGTCTGCCGCCTGCCGCAATTCAACGCCGCGACCCAATGCGTCGCCTACCGCGACGGCGACCTGCGGCGCGATGAACATCGTCCGCTGGCGCCGGTACTCGGCCGCGAGGAAGAACTCCATGCCGCGCTGGTGCTCGGCGTGCGCGACTATATCGGCAAGAACGGTTTTCCCGGCGTTCTGCTCGGCCTTTCCGGCGGCATCGATTCGGCGCTGACGCTGGCGATCGCGGTACACGCGCTGGGCCGGGAAAAAGTACACGCGGTGATGATGCCTTCGCCCTACACCTCGCAGATCAGCCTCGACGATTCGCGCTATCTGGCGCGGCAGTTCGGCATCCGCTACGACGAAATCCCGATCGAGCCGGCGATGCGCAGCTACGAGGCGCTGCTCGGCCCCGCGCTCGGCGCGCTGCCGTTGCCCGACAACGACACGACGCTGGAAAACATCCAGGCGCGCATCCGCGGCAACCTCCTGATGGCGCTCTCGAACCGCAGCGGCGCGCTGGTGCTCACCACCGGCAACAAATCCGAAACCGCCGTCGGCTACTGCACGCTGTACGGCGACATGGCCGGCGGATTCGCGGTAATCAAGGACGTCTACAAAACGTTGGTATATCGCCTGGCGCACTGGCTCAATCACCACGGCGAAGTAATCCCCGACCGCATCATCGACCGCGCGCCGTCGGCGGAACTCAAGCCCAACCAGACCGACCAGGACAGCCTGCCGCCGTACGCGACGCTCGACGCGATCATCGAAGCCTACATGGAGCATGGCAAGAGCGAGCACGAGATCGTCGCCGCCGGCCATGCCGCCGCCGACGTGCATCGCGCCATCGGCCTGCTGAAGAATGCCGAATACAAGCGCCGCCCGGCGCCGGTCGGCATCCGCGTGACGCCGCGCGGATTCGGCAAGGACTGGCGCTATCCGATCACCAACCGTTACCGCGAGGAATAAAAAAGCCGCCCGCGCTCTTTCGCGATTCTTTTGCTACGATGAAGCATTTTCCAGCACATCGTCCCGGCCAATATTTCGGAGATTCATCATGAAAAAAATCGAAGCGATCATCAAACCCTTCAAGCTCGACGAAGTGCGCGAGGCGCTCTCGGAAATCGGCATCACCGGGCTGACCGTCGCCGAAGTCAAGGGATTCGGCCGCCAGAAAGGCCATACCGAGCTGTACCGCGGCGCCGAGTACGTGGTCGACTTCCTGCCCAAGATCAAGATCGACATCGTTGTTGCCGACGACAACGTCGACCCGGCGATCGAAGCCATCGTCAAGGCGGCGCGTACCGGCAAGATCGGCGACGGAAAAATCTTCGTCTCCCCGGTAGACCAGGTCGTGCGTATCCGTACCGGAGAAACCGACGAAGCGGCGATTTGAATTTCCTGGGCCGATGAATACGGCGCGCGTTCCGGCAGGAGCGCGCGCCGTTGTTTCGTTGCCGCCGTTGTTTCGTTGCCGTTTATCCCGTCCCATCCCGCTTCATATGGCGGCTCGTGTAGAAATCCGGATGCGAAAGAACGCCGTAGGCAACACGGGCAATACGCAAGCGAAGACGACAAAATATTGATTCTCATGCGGACCGCCACATCATGATGCCGACACTGGTTCTGCTGCCGGGCATGGACGGAACCGGAACGCTGTTCGAACCCCTGCTCGAAGCCCTGCGCGGACACTGCAAAACCATTGTCGTTTCCTATCCCCCAGCGCAGCCCCTGGGATACGACGGACTCGAAAAACTCATCCGCAACGCCTTGCCGGACGAAGATTACGTATTGCTCGCGGAATCATTTTCCGGACCGCTGGGATTGATGCTCGCGGCGGAAGCTCCATCCCGGCTGCGCGGGCTGATACTGTGCGTCACGTTTGCGCGCAACCCGCGCCCCTGGCTGACGGCGCTCGGAAAACCCTTCGAGACGCCGGTCTTTTCCCTGTTGCCGCGCGCCCTGACCGGAAAAATAGTGTTCGGCGGATTCCGGACACCGGCACGACAAGCCCTGCTGGAACGCGCCCTCGAACCGGTCGCACCCGAAGCCTGGCGCGCACGTCTGCAAGCGGTACGCGATACGGACCTGACCTCGCAACTGCAACGCATCGCCGTCCCGACACTCTATCTGCAGGCTGCGCGCGACCGTCTCGTCCCCGCCCGCGCCGGGCGATATCTCCGGCGCCACATGCCGCGTGCCGAATTCGTCACACTCGACGCGCCGCACTGCCTGCTGCAATGCGCGGCGGAAGAAGCGGCGGCGCGCATTCTCGATTTTCTGCATCGTTGCCGCAAGGACAGGACGAAAGAGTGAATACCCGGTAAGCGCCAATCGGTACATGGGGAACGCAACGCGCCGGATTGCCTCTGGAGAATGGCTCCCATAGGTAAAACGCAAAACAGCAGCGCAATCCCGATATTCATCCAATCTCCAACACCGTGAATTCCAGAGCGCGGTATCGTGGTACGCGGCGAGAGTAAAATACGCCGCTTTCCCTGCTCCCGTTCCCTTTTCCTTTTCGGTATCGCCCGCATGTCATCCTCCGCTCTGCCGCACGCCGCCGATCTGGCCGCAGTCTTCGCCACCAACGGCCCGCTCGCCACTGAGATTCCCGGCTACCGCCCGCGTGCACAGCAAGTGGAAATGGCCGAACGCGTCGCCGCCGCGTTGGCGGAAAACGGAATCCTGATCGCCGAGGCCGGCACCGGTACCGGAAAAACCTATGCCTACCTCGTTCCGGCGCTATGCTCCGGCGGCAAGGTAATCGTCTCCACTGGCACCAAAACCCTGCAGGACCAGCTTTACAACCGCGACCTGCCGACGATCCGCGCCGCGCTCAACGCACCGCTCAAAATTGCGCTCCTGAAAGGCCGCGCCAATTACGTCTGCCATCATTACCTCGAACGCGCGCTGACCGACGGCCGTTTCTTCAGCCGCGAGGATGCCGCGCACGCGCGCGCCGTCGGGCGCTTCGCGCAAATCACGCAGAGCGGCGACAAAAGCGAATGTTCTGCGGTGCCGGAAACCTCTCCGGTCTGGAACATGGTGACTTCGACGCGGGAAAACTGCCTCGGACAGGAATGCAAGCATCACAAAGAGTGCTTCGTCCTCGCGGCGCGGCGCGAGGCGCTCGCCGCCGACCTGGTGGTCGTCAACCATCATCTTTTTTTCGCCGACGTGATGCTCAAGGACGAAGGCATGGCGGAACTGCTGCCGGCCTGCAACGCGGTCATCTTCGACGAAGCGCACCAGTTGCCGGAAACCGCCAGTCTCTTCTTCGGCCAGAGCGTGTCGACGACGCAGGTGACGGACCTCGCGCACGACGCCCGCCTCGAAGGCATCACGCATGCGCGCGACTGCCTTGATCTGCCACTCCTCTCTTCCGCGCTCGACAAGGCCGCGCGCGACCTGCGCCTCGCCTTCGCCACCGACCCCGCCCGCTACGCGCTGCCAGCCCTGAATGCGAACGACGAATTCGGCGCGCGGCTCAAGGCGCTCGAACACGAATTGGAACGTTTCGAAGCCCTGCTCGAAACCCAGGCGCAGCGTTCCGAAGGACTGGAGCTCTGCTGGCAGCGCACGGGAGAACTGCGCGCGGCATTCAAACGCTGGCGCGAAAATGGAAACAGCGGAAATGAAAGCGAAAACGAGAGCGGCGCCGAAAACGAACCCCACAGCAAAACCGGCGACGAGGAACCCGCGCCTCCGCTCGCCGGCCACGTGCGCTGGGCCGAAGCGATGCAGCGCGCGCTGGTACTGAACAGCACACCTTTGTCGGTGGCGCGGCTGTTCCGGAAACGCCTGCTGGACTCGCCACGCGCGTGGATTTTCACCTCCGCCACGCTCGCCGTGCAGCGCGATTTCAGCCACTACCGTGCCGAGATGGGTCTTGCCGGACTCGACAACGTCGAATCCGCCTTCTGGGAAAGCCCCTTCGATTACCCCAACCAGGCGCTGCTCTACGCGCCGAAAAACCTGCCCGATCCAAACCGTTTCGAATTCACCGCCGCTGTCGTCGACGCCGCGTTTCCGGTGCTGGAAGCCAGCGGCGGACGGGCGTTCTTTCTCTGCACCTCGCTCAGGGCAATGCGCCGCGTCTTCGAACTCGTGCAGGAAAAACTGCGTTTCGCCGGCCTCGACCTACCGCTGCTGCTACAGGGCGAAGCGAGCAAAAACGAACTCCTGGAAGAGTTCCGCCGCCTCGGCAACGCCATTCTCGTCGGCAGCCAGAGTTTCTGGGAGGGCGTCGACGTGCGCGGCGCCGCGCTGTCGCTCGTCATCATCGACAAACTGCCGTTCGCCCCGCCCGACGATCCGGTACTCGCGGCACGGATCGAGAAGATGAAGGAAGCCGGACAAAACGCCTTCATGGAATACCAGTTGCCGCGCACCGTCATCAACATCAAACAGGGTGCCGGACGGCTCATTCGCGACGAACGCGACCGCGGCGTGCTGATGATCTGCGACCCGCGCCTGATCGACAAACCCTACGGCCGCCGCATCTGGCAAAGCCTGCCGCCGATGCGGCGCACGCGCGATGTGGAAGAAGTGCGCGCTTTTTTCGCGGCGGCGCATGCCCCGGAAACGGAAAATATCTGATTTCTCAGTCACAAATTCCAATTATAAAAAATTAATTATTTGTTATATATAGCTACAATCAAATACATAAATTTCACTTAAATCTAGAACAACAGATTTCAACCAACGATTGAAATAACCATCGTCGAACGCGCTTCCGCATGGTCCCGCACCTTATTTCCCCTTCGGAAATATCAGCGTAAACCACGTTTCATCCACGGACGACGCCACATAAACGCTTCCTCCATGCGCCTCGACGATCGCCCGCGTGATCGGCAGGCCCAACCCGGCTCCATCGGCGTCGGGATGCACTCTGGATTTATCGGCGCGAAAAAAACGGTCGAACAAACGCGACAACATCTCCGACTCGATCTCGGGGCCGGTATTTCCAACACTGAGGGAAACATTCTCCGCCGAGCCTCTTTTCGACTCCACGATTTTGACGGTGACCCGGCTGCCCGGCGGCGCGTAGCGCAAAGCGTTGGACAGCAGGTTGCCGACGGCACGCCGCAACATCAGGCGATCTCCATCGATATGGCCGTCGCCCTGCAATTGCAGGCTGATATTTTTCTCGTCGGCCATCGCCTCGTAAAAATCGAACAACGCCCGCGTTTCGTCCGCCAGAGAAATTCGGTCACGGTTCGGCAAGAACAGTCCGTGTTCGGTTTTGGCGAGAAAAAGCATATCGGAAACCATGCGCGCCAGCCGCTGGAATTCCTCGGCGTTGGACGCAAGGATGTCCCGGTAGGCGCCTTCGTCGCGCCGCTGCGCGAGCACCACTTCGGTCTGCGTCAGAAGGTTGGTGATCGGCGTGCGCAATTCGTGCGCGAGGTCGGAGGAAAATTCGGACAGGCGCTGGAAATCGTACTGCAACCGTTGCAGCATGTCGTTCAACGACGCCGCCAGATCCGCCATTTCCACCGGCACGGCCTCGACCGGCATGCGTTCGTCGAGCTTGTACGCCGTCACGGCCTGGGCGCGCGCTCTCATCGCGCGCAGCGGCGACAGTCCGCTTCGCGCCGCCCACCAGCCCAATACGCCGCTCAACAGCGCCGCAAGGATCACGTATAGCCAGATCGTCTTGTGCAGACTGGCAATGAAATGGGCGTGATGCCGCGTATCCAGGACCGCCAGGATCCGCAGCCGCTCCCGCGCCCCGGACGAAAGATCGAGCGTCGCGCCGACCGCCCGGTATTCCCTCTCACCGGCGCGCCAGGTGATCATGTCCTGGGGCGAATCGCCGGAAATCGCGCGCAGCGATTCCGGAAAACGGAACCCCGGCGAGGCATAGACGGTAACTCCGGCAAAGTTGCTGACGAGAAGATAAAAACTGTCGGAATTCCGCGATTCGAGCCCGGATTCCAGCCGCGCCCCGAGATCGGCGGACGATGTCGCCCTGGCGGCGATTTCCTGGATCAGATGAATTTTGTCCTGCAAAACATAACGATCCAGTTCAACGAAATGACTGTCGATCGCCTCCGACACGAATCCCCCCATGCCGAGCAAAACGATGGCTGAAACCAGCGCGTAGAAAAGCGTCAACCGGGTAGTCAGGGAAAGTCCTCTCAGCATGATTCCTCCTTGTCTTTTCCATTATCTTTCGTTCTCTTTCTCATCCTCAAGCACATAGCCCATGCCGCGCATAGTCCGGATCAGTTTCACCGGAAAAGGATCGTCCACCTTGGCGCGCAGTCTCCGTACAGCCACTTCGACCACATTGGTGTCGCTGTCGAAGTTCATATCCCAGACCTGGGAAGCGATCAGCGAACGCGGCAATACTTCGCCCCGGCGCCGCAGCAGCAATTCCAGCAAGGCGAATTCCTTCGCCGTGAGATCGATCTTCCTGCCCGCACGCGTCGCGCGGCGGCGCAGCAGATCCAGTTCCAGATCCGCCACGGCAAGCGCCAGCGGCACGGATCCTGCGCCGCCCATGCTGCCCTGCCCGCGCCGAAGCAGGGTGCGCACCCGCGCCAGAAATTCCGCGAACGCGAAAGGCTTGACCAGATAATCGTCGGCGCCCAGTTCCAGTCCCTTGACCCGGTCTTCCACCCGGTCGCGCGCACTGAGAAACAGCACCGGTGCCCGCTGGCCCGTTTGCCGCAACGTACGCAGGATCTGCCAGCCGTCCATGCCCGGCAGCATGACATCGAGAACGACCAGATCGTAATCCTCCGTCAGTGCCAGATGCAGTCCATCCGGGCCGTTATGCGCCAGATCGGCCGTGTAGCCCGCTTCGCTCAGCCCTTGCTGCAAGTATTTGCCGGTTTTTGTTTCGTCTTCGACAACAAGTATTCTCATGGAATTTTTCGTATAACTACTTCGTGGCGCTGCAACGTAAGTGTGAACGCGAAATGCTTTTCATCTTCCAGATTACAAAAATGTAATCTCCGTGTCACTTTCCGGTTCGTCGCCATGGCACACACTGGTCAATACAGAAAGCGAATCTTGACCATTCCTCCATGTGAAAAAAAATGAACCGAAACCGTTTCTTTCCTTCTCGCGCTCCATTCCATTCGTTGGCACCGCTTCTGCCCTCCCGGCGGCGTTTCGTGCAAGGACTTGCCGCTGGCGGCGTACTGGCCGGATTGTCTCCATTCTCCCTGGCCGGCCTGGATGCCGCCGCGCGGACCCGAACAGACCCAGCGCCCGAATTGCGCGGCAAGAATTTCGACCTGTTGGTCGCGGAAACGCCGGTCAATTTCACCGGAACGCCCGCGCTGGCGACGACGATCAACGGTTCGCTGCCCGGCCCCACGCTGCGCATGCGAGAAGGCGACACGGTGACGATCCGCGTCACCAACAGGCTGCGCGAAGCCACCTCCATTCACTGGCACGGAATCATCCTGCCCTACCAGATGGACGGCGTACCCGGCGTCAGTTTCCCCGGCATCGCTCCCGGCGAGACGTTCACCTACCGTTTCACGCTGCAGCAAAGCGGGACCTACTGGTATCACTCGCATTCCGGCATGCAGGAACAGACGGGCATGCACGGCGCCATCATCGTCGATCCCAGGGAAGGAGAAACGATCCGTGCCGACCGCGATTACGTGCTGCTGCTGTCGGACTGGATGGATGAGGATCCGATGCGGGTATTCGAAAAACTCAAGACGCAAGGCGACAACTACAACCTCAACCGGCCGACGGCGGCGGATTTTTTCCGTGATGCCGCCGCCGACGGTTTCAACGCCGCCTTCAAAAAACGGCGGATGTGGAACGAGATGCGGATGAATCCGACCGACCTGGCGGATCTGTCGTCGGCGGTGCTCACCTATCTCGTCAACGGCACGACGCCGGCGGGAAACTGGACGGGGCTGTTCCGTCCCGGCGAACGCATCCGGCTGCGTTTCATCAACGGCGCCGGAAATACCTTCTACGATGTCCGAATTCCCGGCCTGAAGCTCGTCGTGGTACAGGCCGACGGCGTCAACGTGGAACCGGTCACGGTGGACGAATTCCGTTTCGGCCCCGGACAAACCTGCGATGTCGTCGTTCAGCCCAGGGACGACGCCTACACCGTTTTCGCCCAGTCGATGGAACGCACGGGGTATGCGCGCGGCACGCTGGCCGTCCGTGCGGGGTTGACCGCGCCCGTTCCGGAACCGGACCCCGTGGAATGGCTGACGATGGCCGACATGATGGGCGAGATGCACGGGATGCACGGGATGCACGGAATGCACAAAATAAGCCACGGCCACGGTTCCATGCCTATGCCCATTCCCGACAGCGAAACGGATATGAAAGCAGACATGAAACATGGCCCTATGGCGATGGATCACGGCGGACACGGTTCATCCGCCGTCGCCGGAAACGTGCAGAACCCCGCGCCGGGCAGACTGGACAAGCCCAGCCGCACCGTGCGCCACGCCAGCACCGAATACGGCCCGGGCACGGACATGCGCGTGGATACGCCGCGCACCAACCTCGACGATCCCGGCATCGGACTGCGCAACAACGGCCGCCGCGTACTGACGCTTGCCGATCTCGTCACGGTCGGCGGGCCGCTCGACCCGCGCGGGGCGGAACGCGAAATCGAACTGCATCTGACAGGGAACATGGAACGCTACACCTGGTCGCTGGACGGCCTGGAATTCGGCAGGAGCACGCCCGTGCACTTCCGGTATGGAGAACGGCTGCGCGTGATCCTGCAGAACGACACCATGATGACCCACCCCATGCACATGCACGGCATGTGGAACGAACTCGAAACCGTGGAAGGGGAATTCCGCGCCCGCCTGCACACCATTCCCGTGCAACCCGCACAGCGGATCAGCTTCCTCGTCACCGCCGACGCGCTGGGCCGCTGGGTCTGGCACTGCCATCTAATGTTCCATATGGATGCCGGCATGTTCCGCGAAATCGTAGTGACATGAGCGCCGCCGAATCGAAAGGAAAGCGAATGAGCCGTCGCGCCCTCTTACCAAGTACGTTCCCAAGTACGTTCCCAAGTGCATTCCCAGGCGCACTCCCGTTTGCACTCCCATTTACACTCCCGGTTTCACCCGTTGCAGCAACGCTCCTCGCCGCCCTTGTGGCCCTCACGGCCACATACGGTCAGGCATGGGCGCAAGACAGCCATGCCGGCCACGAACACCCTATGCGCCATGAACAAGACGATCGCGGCGACGTACAGACGCAGAATGAAGGGCAAGGCAAGACGCAACCCGCCACTCCTCCGGAAATGCGCGACCCGCACGCCTATTCGGACGGCTACGTCCTGGGACGGGGCGCATACGCCCTCGGCGAACAACGCCAGCTTCATCTGGCGGACGAACACAATTTCGGCGGCCTGCGCTTCGACAATCTCGAATACGTCAACGCCAGAGAAAGCGACGGCGCCCATTACGACATGCAGGCATGGTTCGGGCGCACCTACGACCGTTTTCTGCTCAAGGCCGAAGGCGATGTTGCCCGAGGCAGATTGCACGATTCGCGCACCGAGCTGCTCTGGGCGCACGCCGTCGCCTCTTACTGGGACATCCAGTCGGGCGTCCGCCACGACTACGGCAACGACAATGGGAACCGTACCTGGCTGGCCTTCGGCGTGCAGGGGCTGGCACCGTACTGGTTTCACGTAGACGCCACCGCCTACCTCAGCGGCGGAGGCCGGGCGGCACTGCGGCTGGAAGCCGACTACGACCTGCTGCTGACGCAGAAACTGATTCTGCAGCCCCGTGTCGAAGGGAACTTTTACAGCAAATCGGAACCTGAACGCGGCATCGGCAAAGGCCTCGCCGATGCCTCGGCGGGGATGCGCCTGCGCTACGAATTGTCGCGCCAGTTCGCCCCTTACATCGGCGTCGAATGGAAACGCAAGTTCAGCCACACCGCGTCGCTGGCGGAAGCCGCCGGCGAACGCGTTTCGGATACGCGCTGGGTGGCCGGCGTGCGTTTCTGGTTCTGACCGCCGGAAGGTCGATTGCACCGACGAGCATCGATGAAAACAGGCCGTTTCAAATACTCGCCAATACCAGACAGGAAGCATTCCATGCACAAAAAACGCCTTTCCAACCGGATTTTCAGCCTGGCGGTCGCCGGTATTTTCCCCATGACGGTGCTCGCCGCCGCGGATCACGACATGGGGAATCACGTTCTGGCCGCCATGAACGGCAAGCCCGGCGACCCCGCCAAAGTCGATCGCACCGTGGACATCACGGTCGGCGACGACATGCGCTATACGCCTTCCATCATCGACGTCAAGGCGGGAGAAACGATCCGGTTTTTCGTCAAAAACACTGGAAAAACCCGGCATGGAATGATGCTCGGAAACTCCGACGAACTCGACAAACATGCCGCGATGATGCGCGACATGCCGGATATGAGGCACGACGTGCCGAACATGATCATGCTCAATCCCGGTCAACGCGGCGCCATCGTATGGCAATTCACGCAGACGGGCACCGTGGACTTTGCCTGTACCGAACCCGGCCACATGGAAGCCGGCATGAAAGGCAGGGTGGCGGTAGCAAAATAGGGAAACGCATTTTCCGCGCCGCTCCCGGCACCCGCCGCGCGGCCGGATTCCGGATTCCGGATTCTGGATTCCAGACTCCGGGCACAGAACTAAACCGGGAAAAACCGCTCTAGTGATAACAGTGGTACGTGCCCCCTCACCACTCTCACCTGCTCTCACCTATTTTCACCCATTCTCACCGCATGAACGCCCGCCGCGCCGCCGGGGGCGATTTCTCCGTCTCCCGCGTTCGCGGCGGATTCGTTTGTGCATTTATAATGCATCGATTCTTCATCGGAAACGGAGCTCATCATGGCAAGCAATCCCATCGTCTGGTTCGAAATCTACGTTCAGGACCTGAACCGTGCCAGAAAATTCTATGAAACCGTATTGGCTACCACGCTGGAAAAAGTGGAAGGCGACACCGACGAAAGCATGTGGATGTTCCCGTGCAAAGACAACACCATGGGCGCCGGCGGCATGATCGTCAAAATGGAAGGCGTATCCCCCGGCTGCGGCGGGACGCTGGTCTATTTTGCCTGTGACGACTGCGCCGTCGAAGAAGGCCGGGTCGTCGCCAGCGGCGGAGAAATCATCAAAAGCAAATTCTCGATCGCCCCGCACGGATTCATCGCCATCGTCAAGGATACCGAGGGCAACCCCATCGGCCTGCACTCGATGAAGTAACCCGTCGCGGGATCATTACCGCAAGCCCACGGCGCCGGACGATCCGGCGCCGCATCCGAAACACCCGGGAAGACGTGCTTGTACCCTTTCCGGAAAAAAAACGAAGGGAGGTTTCATGTTCGGCAAGGCCACATTCAAATTTCTCGACGAACTCGCCGCCAACAACCGCCGGGAATGGTTCGAAGAAAACAAACCCCGCTATGAATCGCTGGTGCGCGAACCCGCCCTGGACTTCATCGAGGCGATGGAGCCGGAACTGGAAAAATTCGCCCCTCACTTCCGCGCCGATGCCCGCAAAATGGGCGGGTCGCTGATGCGCGTCTTCCGCGATACGCGCTTCTCGCGCGACAAGACCCCCTACAAAACCAACATCGGCATCCAGTTCCGCCACACGCTCGGCAAGGACGTACATGCGCCGGGCTTCTATCTGCACATCGCCACCGACGAATGTTTTTTCGGTGTGGGATGCTGGCATCCGGAACCCGATGCGCTGGGAAAAATCAGGGACCTGATCGTCGAAAATCCGGAAAAATGGTTCGCCGCCCGCGACGACGGGAAATTCGCCGCCGAGTGGACGCTGGAAGGAGAACGCCTGACCCGGCCGCCGCGCGGCTATCCTGCTGACCACGTCGCGCTGGAAGACATCAAGCGCAAGGACTTCGTCGGTTTCGCCCCGCTGTCGCGTTCGGAAGCGACCGGTTCCGGGCTGGTCAAACTGACCAGCGCCCGTTTCGCCGCGGCGGGAGCGTTCATGGGTTTTCTGTGCGAGGCACTGGGAGTGCGTTATTGAGCTTTTCACCGCATGTGGAGACCGGGAAATCCCGGCGGCGGAAATGCAGGAAGTCTGCCGGGAGATGGGATAGAGAAGCGGGATAGAGAAGCGATACCGCGTGCCCACGCGGAAGGTATGCAAAATATCCGTTTGAAACATACGGCGCCGGAAAAACAAAAGGCTTGCCTCTGGCAAGCCTTTTTCGTTTCACGCCCCCGGAAACCCGGCGGTCACCTGTTGCCGCCAGGCGCGGAAGATGAAGAGGCGGAGGCCCGCTCGCGCGAAAGCTCCCGGTAACGCACCTTGAGATCGTCGTATTGCGTCCGGACGGCGTCCAGATCCTTGCGCTTGGTTGTAATCAGATCCTTGTTGAGTTTTACCTCGGCCTGCAGATCCCTGATTTTTCTTTTCACGTCCTGAGGCGGCGGCGCGTCCTTGTCCACCTTGGCGGGATCGGTGCCGAGCTGCTCGTTCAGAACCTTCATGGTCTTTTCCGCTTCCTCGATCTTATGCTGCGAATCCTGGATGGAAGTCTGAATATCGCTTTCCGCGCGCTCGCGCATCTGGTCGATTTCCCGCTCGCTGTTATACGTGCTCAACAAGGCGCGGTTCTTGCGGTCCACTTCCTTCTGCTTCGAGACCTGCTCCATCTGGAGCCTCTTTTCCCGCTCCCGTGCCGCGCGCTCTTCCGCGCTCAACGGCGGCGCGATTTCCCGCACCACGACGCCGCGCGAATCGATCATCTGGTATCCCCTGCCGTAACACACGCGCGGCAGGGTATCGCCGCAGGCTTTCTGGCCATTGGCGTCGACACAGCAATACAGCGCGCCGGCAAACGGATCGGCGGCCTGCGCCGCTCCCACACTCGCCCCCGCGAACAGCAACACGAAAAGAAAACGCGTCAGCCGCTGCATTTTCTTTCTTCCGGGCCGTTCATGTTTGATTTCGTTCAACGCCGTACTCCTTCCGGTAACGCGTCACGGCCGCCGCATGCTCCTGAAAATCCGGCTGCTGCGCAAGAAAGGCCAGTAAATCCTCCAGCGTGGCCACGGCAATGACTGGAATACCATAAGTCCGTTCCACTTCCTGAACCGCGGAGAGACTATTTCCCTCTCCGCTCCCCCGCTCCATCCGGTCGAGCGCAACGACAACGCCGCAAGGCGTCGCTCCCGCCGAGCGGATCAGCGCGACCGACTCGCGTACCGAAGTACCGGCGGAAATGACATCGTCGATGATCAGAACCTTTCCCTCCGGCCTGGCGCCGACCAGAACGCCGCCCTCGCCATGATCCTTGGCTTCCTTGCGGTTATAAAGATAAGGCAGATTGCGGCCTTCTCTTGCCATCGCCATCGCCGTCGCGGCAACCAGCGGGATCCCCTTGTAAGCGGGACCGAAGAGCATATCGACGGCAATACCGCTCCCGATAATCGCCTGCGCATAAAATTGTGCCAGACGATCGAGCGAGGCGCCATCGGAAAAAACACCGGCATTGAAGAAATAGGGGGAAAGACGCCCCGCTTTCGTTGTAAATTCACCAAAACCCAATGCACGTTGGGCAACGGCGAACGCAATAAATTCTTGATGGAAATTCATGATATCTTTCGTGAGCAATTTTCAGGCCACAGTCGCAATTGTTTTAAAAATCATCGAGTTCAGGCCAATTTTAAAGTACTTTTAAGGAAAAGACTGACATTTTCCGTCAGTCTCGTCCAGTGAAATTCATTGCAAATCAGTGCGTCCCGCCGTTCCCCACGCCCCCGCGCTTTCCCCAATATTCCCGTTTTCGCCCAATGTCGTTTTAAAGTCACCATGCTTCGAATCCTTACCCAAAACCTGAATGGAATCCGTTCCGCCTGGAAAAAAGGCTTTCCCGCCTGGCTTGCGGCGCAAAACGCCGACGTCGTCTGCCTGCAGGAAATCAAGGCGCAGGCGGATGACCTTACCCCGCCGATGCGCGCGCCGGAGGGCTTTCACGCCTATTACCAATGCGCATCGACGAAAAAGGGCTACAGCGGTGTCGGGCTGTGGTGCCGGCAACCGCCGGAACGAATCGTCACCGAAGCGGGAATCCCGGAATTCGACGCCGAAGGCCGTTTCCTGCGCGCCGATTTTTCTCCCACCGCCGGACATGGTGGCCACGGCGGCCACGGCGGTCACGGCGGCTATTCCGTCGTCTCACTCTACTTGCCGTCGGGATCGAGCTCGCCGGAACGGCAACAAGCCAAATTCCGTTTCATGGATGCCTTTTACCCGCTGCTGTGCGAATTGGCACGGGAAGCGAGTAATGGCCGGGAAATCGTGATCTGCGGCGACTGGAACATCGCGCACCGCGAAATCGATCTGAAAAACTGGAAATCGAATCAGAAAAATTCCGGTTTCCTGCCCGAGGAACGCGCCTGGATGACGCAGGTGCTCGACGCGGCGGGCTGGGTCGACGTCTACCGCCGGCTGTACCCGGAAGCCACGGGAGAAAGCTACACCTGGTGGTCGAACCGCGGCCAGGCATGGGCGAAAAACGTCGGCTGGCGGATCGATTATCAACTGGCAACACCGGGATTCGCGGCCGCCGCCCGCGCCGCCTCGATCTACAAGACGGAACGCTTTTCCGACCACGCGCCGCTCACGATCGATTACGACTGGCCGCCCAGGGCTTGAAACCTTTAACAGGAAAAATGACCCTCCCCTCTGTTCACGGAGGAGGAAATTGGTTAACCTCCGGGGCTTTTCGATAACCGAGCGTTCCACTCCCCCTTATCGGCGGCGATATCGCTTACCGTTTTGATTGAACCGGCATACCGGCGATGAAGCTGTTCGCGCCGCACCGCCGCCGGCGCTTACCACAAGGCAATCCCCCATGATCCAACGCTACAGACACCCCGTCCTGTTCTACAGCCTGTCCACGCTTATCCCATGGTTGTGCTGGTTCGGCGCCGCGGCGCTGAGCCGGACGCACGGCGTCAACCTGGCCGCCAGCCTGCTGGCGCTGGCCGGGCTGTGCGCCCCGCTGTTCATCGCACTGGTTTTGATCCAGCGCGACCCGGTACTGCGCCACGACGTCCGCACCCGCTTTTTCAACTTCAGCGCCCCGCCCGTGTATTACGCGCTGGCCTGCGGACTGATGCCGCTCAGCATTATCCTGGCCCAGGCGATCTCTCTGCCGTTCGGTTACAGCATCGACCAGTTCGTGTTCAGCACCCATTTCAGCTTTACTTCCGGCGTTTTTCCGGCCTGGGCCATCCTCATCGCCGCGCCGGTGATCGAAGAACTGGCCTGGCACAGCTACGGCACCGACTGCCTGCGCAACCGCTTCAGCCTGCTCGCTACCAGCATACTCTTCGGCGTGTACTGGGGGCTGTGGCACATACCGCTGTCCGCCATCCCCGACTACTACCACAACGAACTGGTCACTACCGGCTGGATCTACGGCGTCAACTTCCTGCTCAGCATCATTCCCTTCGTCATCATCATGAACTGGCTCTACTACAAAACACAGCGCAACATTCTCGTCGCCTGCATCTTCCATATCACCGCCGGCCTGTTCAACGAACTGTTCGCCCCGCACCCCGACAGTAAAATCATCCAGACCGGCCTGCTGCTGATCGTCGCCGCCATCATCATCGCCAGAGACCGGGCATTTTTCCTGAGCAGAAAAATACCGGCCTGACATTGAGCACAAAGCAGGGGCTGCCGTATCCATTGGAAAGTTGGCCGAGGTCGCCACCATAGCACCGACCGTTACCTACAGCGGCGATTGCCGCCAAGCATGGCAAACCTTCCTCGACATCGCCTGTGCCATCGTCTGTTAACAGCACCCGCGAAAAATCCAAGAACTATTTTGTTGGAGGTTCTTACAAGGGTCGGAGCGTTTTCAATTCAAACGAACACATCCGCGTGGGCACGCGGAAAATAACGAGCCTACTTGAATCAAAAGCGCTCCAGTACGAGGCTTCGTACAGTGCTCGAAACGCTTCGCGCGGTATTTCCACGGCATTGCGCCGTTTCAGGCAACGCTTTCGTATGCCGCGCGGCCTTTTTCTTCGAGCGGATCGGTATCCAGTGCATCCGTGACGTTCAGATACGCCGCGGACAACCCTTCGATCTGCGCCTTCAGCATCGCTTCCACCTGCATCAACTCACCGATCCGCTCCTCCAGCGTATCGGTGGCCTGGTGGATGCGCCGGATGCTCTCCAGCCGCTGCTTCAGATATGACTGATGCTCGCGGATCTGGGATTCCATCGGCGCCATGATCGACTTGATCCACGCCTCGGCGTCGCGGTTGGCGATCTCGAACAGGGAACGCATCTGCAGCGCGATTTCCTCGAAGAACCGCTGCGTCAGCTTGCCCTGCCGCAACGAAAACAGTTTCAGCGAACTGTTGATGTGGGTATCGCACCACTCTTCGAGACTGTTCAATCCCTTTTCATGACGGAAGAAACTGAAGAGCGGCGGCGAGCCGAGCTTCAGTCCGTGCTCGACGCTGAACTTCCGGTAGAACGCCTCCATCATCGCGGCGATTTCGTCCGCGTCGCGGGCCGCCTGCCTGAGATTGTTCCGCGCCGCCGCGAAGAACCCCCGCATCGCCTCGGAAAGCTGGCGCGAAAACTTCGCGCCATCCATCGCCGCGTGCGTATCCTTCGCAACGTGGCGCAGATTGTCGAGGCCGATATGGGCGAAAAGGCGGTTCGACAGAGTCGAGAACACATTGCGCACCGCGTAGTAGCGTTGCAGCGCGCTCTCGAATTCCTGCTTCTCCGTATTGACCTTGCCCATCATGTAAGTCACGACCCCCCGGTTCTTGCCGCGCAGATCGGACAAATCGTTCAACTGCTCCTGCAAGCCGGACAGCCGCGCCTTGAGAATACGGCGGACATGTTCGTGCAATTCCTCGAACTCATCCTCGCTCGTGGCGCGCACGATATCTCTCTTGGCCGGGAGCAATTCCTCGGACAGCGCCGTCTCCAGAACGCCGAGGCGGCTGCGTTCGAACAGTGCGCCGTCGCTGGTGACCTTCCCCACCAGCCCCTTCTGCGCCGACACGGGGAAAATCTGCTGCCGCGGCACGTCGAGCGTCGTCGAACAATTCAGTATCTGGCGTTCGATCTCGGCATCGATTTCCGCTTCCGATTTCAACCCGTCCCACAGACCGTCGATCTTGTTCAGCACGACAACGCTGCTGCGCCGGCTCGTGCTGTCGATCATCACGTTGTGGCGCCAGATCAGCAGATCGGATTGCGTCACCCCGGTATCCGCGGCCAGCACGAAAAGGACAACGTGCGCGTTGGGCAACAGCGAAAGCGTCAGTTCCGGTTCCGTTCCCACCGCGTTCAACCCCGGCGTATCGAGAATCACCAGACCCTGTTCCAGCAGCGGATGGGGAAAATTGATCACCGCGTGCCGCCAGCGCGGAATCTCCACCATTCCATCGACATCGACGTGATACGCTTCGCTCTCCGCGTCGTCATCCACGGCGAAGCCGAGTTTCTCCGCTTCCTCGCGGTCGACGCGAAGCGTCTCGCTGATGTGCTTCAGCGCCGATTTCATCCGTTCGATGTCGGCGGTATCGAATTCGATGACCGACCATTCGTCGGGGAAACGCCGGTATTCGCTGATGCCGGCGTTGGAAAGGCGGGTCTTGATCGGCAGCAGTTCGATCGCCGGCGGTTTCTCCGGGTCGAACATCAATTCGGTCGGACACATCGTCGTCCGTCCCGCCGAGGAAGGCAGCATCCGGGTGCCGTAGCCGGCGAAGAAAATCGCGTTGATCAGTTCCGACTTGCCGCGCGAAAACTCGGCGACGAACGCGACGCGCAAACGGTCCTCGCTCAACCGTTCGAGCATATGCGCAAGGCGCAGGTCGGTATGCGAATCGGAAAGACTGTTATCTTCGAGCCAAGCACGGAAACTTGAAACGCTCTCGACAATTCCCTTGCGCCACTCTGCATAAGCGGCGATTTGCCGGGAGAGCACGGTAGTCATCCTTTTACTCCCTTGAGTTATATAAACGACAGACCAAGATAATAACTCTAACATAAATTGTCTGTCGTTCGCCGGAAGAAACACCCTCCGGCGAAGGTTTCGAAACGATGTGTGCGGAAAAACCCATGGGCACGCGGAGGAAAAAACCTCCCATGCAAAAAACACCGCGCGACACTCCGTACCGATGAATAGCGCATGTCCGGGCCAAAAACCCGATGCGAACCGATTGCATTCCCGAAAACACACGCCAAACAAATTCTAATTATAAAATTTAATTATAGAATATAACTTTCTACACAAATCATATAATATTTAACTTAATCTGGAATTTTTCCCGTAGTAATTTCCGTAAATGAACGCATGTAGGCAATTCACTGGATTCCCGCCTGCGCGGGAATGACGGAGGTGTTTTTTGCCCCGTGCCGGTTCCGTTTGCCCGCTTCGCGAAACGGCCGGAACCCCCCGTAGCCGGCCATTTCATCCGTCGTTCCCGCGCAGGCGGGAATCCAGAAAACCGCCTCAAGCGCCCTTTGCGAAACTTGCCGCGCTCCCACCACAAAAGAACAACTACGCAACACCACTGACACTTTTGTCTGTCAACGCTGACAATGCGGGCAATAGCAGCTTGCCCGCCCGCCCAGGCGCACCGAGCGGATCGTGCCGCCGCAGGCGCGGCAGGCCTCTCCCTCGCGGCCATACACCGCGCAGGAAAGCTGGAAACCGCCCATGCCGCCGTCACTGTGAACGTAATCGCGCACGCTGCTGCCGCCAACGGCAATCGCCTCCCGCAGCGTTTCCTTCACCGCCTCGGCCAGCTTCCGGCAACGCGGACGCGAGAGCCGTTCCGCCGGCAGCAGCGGCGAAATCCCGGCGCGGAAAAGACTCTCGGCGGCATAAATATTGCCGACGCCGACGACCACATGGCTGTCCATCAACACCTGCTTCACCGGCGCCCGGCGGCCGCGCGTGGCGCGGTACAGCCAGTCGCCGTCGAACTCCGGTTCCAGCGGCTCGATCCCCAGCACCGTCAACAGCGGATGGCTGGCAAGCGCCGCCGCGAGATCGCCGTCGATCCAGTCGAGCAGACCGAAACGGCGCGGGTCGCGCAGACGCAACACCGACTCCGCGAACACGAGATCGAAATGATCGTGCTTGCCCGCCGCCGTGCCGGGCGCCACCAGGCGCAGGCTGCCGGACATCCCCAGATGCAGGAGCAGAACGCCGTTTTCGCAATCGAACAATAAATACTTGCCGCGCCGCTCGATCGCCGCCACCCGCAGGCCGGGCAGAAGCCGCCCCAGATTCGCCGGAATGTCGCGGCGCAAACGCGGCGCCCGCACCTTGGCTTCAACGATCGTTTTTCCCGTCAGATGCGGCAGCAAACCACGCCGGCTGACTTCAACCTCGGGCAATTCGGGCATGGCGGCGATATCCGTTCATGAATGAAAACGCCGTCCATTATGCTGAAAAAACGGCGTTGCATAGCCTCCCCGCCCGCCGCAAAGCCGGTGCAACTCCAGAAAATTTCCCGAAACCGGAAAAAATGAATTAATCATTTATCCATAAGAAAACACGGCAAATTTTCATTTCGCAGATATTCGCGCCCACTGCGACATGTCATCTTTCTTGACACCCCGCAAGGATATCCGCCGCTTATCGACCCTCATGCGGACGGAAAATTGCCATCCTTTCAAAACTCACCCCAAAAAATACATATAAATGTGCGCAAATGGGTGCAAAACAGCCGACTTCTTCTCTGCGCATATATTATGCCAATCAACAAACAATCAATACATTATTCCACATTTAAATATTAAATAAACTGCATATACAGCTACAAATAACAAATATAAATACTTTTTAATTTATAAAAAATACCGACAATCCCCAAAAGCAACACTCGCTCCCGCTGCACCAACACCCCCTCTTGTACTCTATTGAGTTTTTTGCCATGCTCCGCATTTGGGTACTTTTTGCGTTCTGGCTTTCTGCCCCAACAGACCTTGCCCCGGAATTTTTCAACTCATAAGCATATATTCGGCAAAACAGCCTATTCATCAACTCACCGACTCTCCAATTCGCCGAATCACCGGACAAGGTTCCGCATTGTCTTGACAAGAACATAAAGGAACATTCGCAATGCCTTTCGTTCATACCTCCCTTTCCACCCCGGCATCCCTCGCCGCCTTCTCTCCGGCCGCGCCTCTCGCCGTCGTCCCGCTCGACGCCGTGGCGGCCGAAGACCTCATCCTCGGCGCGCGCAAGCTGGATGCCTGGATACGGTCGCTGAGCGGCGACACCCTTGGACTCGAAGCGGTGCAAGCCGTCATCGCGCCCTGCCCGGTGCTGGGCAACAGCACGGCGCTGCACGACGCCGTGTTGGGCATCGTTTCCTTCCAGCGCCTTTCCTCTCCCACGCCGCGCCAATGGAGCGGCCTCGCGCTCGACCTGATCGGCCTCTACCCTGGCGAATGGGCCGCGCGGCGCATGGCATTGCGCACCGCGCTGCTCCTCGCGCGGCAGCATTACGATGGTGACGCCGACGCCAATGCCGACGCCGACGTGGAGCGCCCCGTCGACGCCCTGTTCGCATCCCTCTCCACGCACCTCGAAACCGCCTCGCCCGGCGACATCGAAAGCTTCCTCGACGAAGCGGAACAACGCCTCCCCCGCCTGCTTGCCGACGCCGGAACCCTGGGCAAAAAACTCGCCGCGGATTTCGCCGCCGCGCTCGACGGACTCCACCGCAATGCGTACGGCCTGCCGCCCGCGGACGGCAAAAGCGGCCCGCCGCCGCTCCGCTATGACCCGAAAAAAATCGTCGCCACCCCCTGGAAAGAGCTCTATCTCTTCTCAAAAACCCCTGCCGCGCTTTCCGCCGCCTCCACGAAAACGCACTTCATCGCCTCCGCCGGACCCGATGCCCTCGCCAGGGCCGCGAAAAACCTGCGCGCCCTCTCCCGGCGGATTCCGAAACAAATCGCCGCCCAGGCCGATGTCGACACCCTCGACACCCTCGACATCCCCGGCGCCCCCGACACTCTTGGCGCCCTGCTGCGGAAACTGCGCCACGACGCCGCGCTCTGGCGCGCCGGAAAAGAAACCTCGAACCGCCCCGCCATCCCGAACAGCTACGGCTTCACCGATGCCGCCCGGCCCGAAGGCACGATGACCGCCCTGCGCCGCCAGGCCCCGGCGAAATGCGCCCCCAACGCCGGTAAAAACGGCGCCCGCACCCGCACCGACGGCGGCATCGGCCTCGCGCTCGGCGACCTTGTCCTGGCCCACACCGACTTCACGCTTCCCGGCGCCGTCCCGTTTTCCTGGACCCGCGTCTACAACTCGCGCCTCGCCGCGTTCGACCGCGGCCCCCTCGGCGCGCGCTGGATCAACGCCTGGACCGTGCGCATCGACATCGGCAGGAACTGCCTGATCTATCGCGGCGCGGACGGCCGCAGCCACCCCTGCCCCCCGCTTCCGCCCGGACGGCTGTACCGCGATCCCATCGAAGAATTCACCCTCGCCGCCTCCGGCAACCGCCTCATCACCCTCGCGCACCGCTCCGCCCGCCCCGCCGGATTCGACCTCGACACCCCCTGCACGCAAACCTTCGAACGTGTCGGAGGCACGCGGGATGCGCCCGAACATTACCGTCTCGTCATGCTGCGGACGAACAGCGGCCTCACCGCCGGCCTGCATTACGGCTACGTTGCCGAAGGCCGCGAATTCCTCTCCGAAATCGTCGTGCGCCAGGACGAAACTCTGCTGTACCGCCTCTCCACCAAGATCGACGGCAACGGGCGCATCCGCGAAATCCGGCTCATACGCGCCAACCTCCCGGAGCGCAGGCTCGTCACGTACTTCTACATCCCGAACAACGACGGCAGCGGCGACCTGTTCCTGGCCCAGGACGAAAACGCCACCCATCGCGCCTACCGCTACCGCAGCCACCTCATCGACCGCCATGCCGACCGCAACGGATACAGCACCGGCTTCGAATGGGACGGCGACGACGCCACCGCCCGCGCCGTCCGCGAATGGAAGGACGGCATCGCGGGCGAGCTCCGGATCGAATGGGACAAACACATCCGCCATACCCTCGTCACCGACGCCCTGGGATACAGGACCGGCTACTTTCACGACCGCCACGGCTACACCTGCCGCATCGTCCATCCCGACGCATGCGAAGAATGGTTCTTCCGCGACGCGCGCAAAAACCTGCTGCGCCATCACCGCCCCGATGGCAGCATCGACGCCTGCGCCAGGGACGAACGCGGCAATCCCGTCTCCCATACCCGGCCCGACGGCAGCCGCGTGTGGTTCGAATACGGCGACGAAGACCGCCTCACCGGCATCCAGGACGCCATGGGCGGCGTCTGGCGGTTCACCTACGACCGCCGGGGCAACCGCACCGAACAGACCGATCCCCTCGGCCACACCACCCGCTGCGCCTACAACGCCCTCAACCTGCCCGTCGAAATCGTCGACGCCGACGGCGGCACGACCACCTTCGCCTACACCGCCCCCGGCCTGCTGCAACGCCGCACCGACCGCGCCGGAAACGCCGAAACCTGGGAATACGACGACCGCGGCCGCGTCAAAAGCCACACCGACGCCGCCGGGGCAACCACGCGCTACCTCTATACCTGCCACACCGAATGCGACCCGGAATCGCCCGCCGCCGCCAACTACCCCCGCACCGAAAGCGAACGGCGGCGCATCGACCGGGAACGGCAAAACAGCGGCCAACTGGAATGGATCGTCCGCCCCGACCAAAGCCGCGAACGCTTCCTGCACGACGCCGAAGGCCAACTGATCGAATACACCGCCCCGCTCGGACGCAAGACCGAATGGAACTACTCCCCCGCCGGCCTGCCACTCCGCCGCCGCGACCCCGCGGACCGCGCCGTCGAATACCGCTGGGACCCTCTCGGACGGCTGGCCGCGATCGTCAACGAAAACGGCGCCGAAGCCTGGTTCCGCTACGACGCCACCGGACGGCTCCGCGAACGGAGCGACTTCGACGGCCAGACCGTCCGTTACGGCTACGGCACGGGAAGCCCCCTGCCGCGCGAAATCGAAAGCGGCGACATCCGCCACCTGCTTTCCCTCGACCCGATGGGCCGCATCCTCGAACGCCGCGGCCAATGCCGCGCCCCCGACGGCTCATGGCGCGATGCAGAGCGCGACGCCTTCGCCTGGGACGCCAACGGCCGCCTCGTGCTCGCGGAAAACGCCGCCAGCCGCCTGACCTGGAACTACGACCGGACCGGCAACCTCACCGCCGAATGCCAGCACTACCGGCTCGACGGCACCAATGGCACCAATGGCACCAATGGCACCGATGGCGCCGATCACTCCGGCGGCCCCGGCTTCGCCGCCGTCTGGAAATACCGCTACGACCCGCTCGGAAACCGCATCGCCGTCCTCCGCCCCGACGGATATCGCCTCGACATCCTCCCGGATGCCGAAGGCAACGCGCTCCGCATCACGCTCGACGACGCCGAGATCGCCTCCTTCGAGCGCGACGGCCTGGGCCGCGAAATCGAACGCCGCCTGGGCAACGGCCTCGCATGCCGGCAAACCTTCACCCTGGAGGGAAAACTGGAAGAGCAGATCCTGTTCGCCCACGCCGCCTTTTCCGAATTCCCGGGGGGAAGCACTACGAGAAGAACTGCGAAAAGCGCCACGGAAAACATGGTGGAAGACACGGAGGAAATCGCCGTGGAAACCGTGCCGGACGCTCCTTCCGGCATCACCGGATGGCTCCGCAAGCGCAAATACCGTTACGACCTCGCCGGACATCTGGTCAGGATAGAAGACAGCGGCAAAGGCCACCGCGATTACCGCTACGACCCTTCCGGACGCCTGATCGACGCCACGGGTCCGCTCGGCCACGAACATTTCGCCTTCGACCCCGCCGGCAACCCGCTCGGTTCCGGAACACCGCGCAGACGGCACAACCAGGCCGCCCCCGACAACCTGCTGGCGGAATTCGCCGGCAACCGCTACCGCTACGACCGGCGCGGCAACCTGACGGAAAAAACGCGCAACGGCGGCAGCACCCGCTACCGCTGGAACACCTTCGATCAACTGACCGGAATCGACACCGGCACCGCGCGCATCGATTTTATTTACGACCCGCTGGGACGCCGGATCGCGAAGCGCGTCGCCTTCGTCTCCAACGCCCCGCGCCCGTGCGAAAAAAATGGCCGGGAACAGCCCGCGCCGGACAGAAACCCCACCCTCATCCTGTACGGCTGGGACGGCGACCGCCTCGCATGGGAAAGCGGAGAACACGGCAGCGCGCATTATTTTTACGAACCGGGCACCTTCGTTCCGCTGCTGATGACCCTCCGCGATTACCCGCTGCCGCTGCCCCCGATCCCGGAACGGGCCGCGGCAAACCCCAACGTCAACGGCGCCCCGCGCCGGAACGATCCCTCCGGCACCGCTTCCATCCCTGCTCTCCTCCCTGTCCCCACTCCCCGCGCCGCCCCTTTCTCCACCGCTTTACCGATATCGTCCGCGCGGTACTTCTGGATCCATTGCGACCGGAACGGCGCCCCGCAGGAAATGACCGACGCCGAAGGCCGCATCGCCTGGAGCGCGCACTACCGGGCATGGGGGCGGGCCGACGAAAACACGGAAAGCGAAACCCCGGAAAAAGAATCCCGGCAAAAAAACGCCCCCAAGCGCTGCCCCGGCAACCCGCTGCGCTTCCAGGGCCAGTACCACGACCCCGAAACCGGCCTGCATTGCCACCGCCACCGCTACTACGACCCCGAAACCGGGCGCTTCCTTTCAAAAAATCCGGCAGGACCGACCGGCGAACTCAACCCCTATCGCTACGCGCCGAATCCGCTGGAATGGATCAATCCGCTGGGCCTGACCTGGGAAAACATGGAACCCGCGACCGAAACATCCCTCCCCCTCTCTGTTTTCTTTCCCATTTCCGCGCCCATTTCCGCGTCCATTTCCGCGCCCATTTCCACTCCCATTCCGGCGAACGCACCGGCAAAGCGAAGAAGAAAACGCACAGCGCCATCGCCACCATCGCCTTCCACGCCTCCCATATTTCCCACCCCGCCATTTCCCGCCTCACCTCCCCCCGCGCCATCGCCATACGCCATCCTCCGCGAATACCGCCGCACATTTGAAACCGTTCTCGCGCACGAAATCCCGGCCTGTGGACACGAGCGCGCGGCAAGGCAAATTTCCCCCACCTGTCAACTTTGACAGGTATGAAGAAAGACAAAAACATGGACAATCCAAAACTCCCTCGTCATGCCCCGATTAATTCCGCATCCGAAGCGCCAACGAATTCCACGAAAAGCCCCATTCATTTCGCTTCGCGCTCGGTAGCAAAACCCTGATCCACACCGATCCCAGTCTCTCCACCGCAGAGCCGTTCTCCGGGGAGTGGGGTTACAACCCCAGACTGTCACGTGGATAGAGGCTTGCGAGGGCGCACTACCGAAAAGCCTCTGATTTCTGTTGCAAACAGATGTTTTATTTTGCATATATTCAAATGTAATTTTATTATATAGGAGAGAATAAAATGGTTCAGAAAAGCAAAGATGATGATGTGGTATTTGTACTGGAGGATATTCCTGATGAAATGCGGCGTAGAGGGTGGTTTGTCGGAAGAGAGTTGATGTTGCGCTGGTTTCGAGAATCAAGGTATGAAATGACAGAGGATGAGAAGAAGGGTAAGGATGATCCTCGTTCGCTTGCTTCGTCCAAGATTGATGAAAAAATTGTTACGATGGCATGGGCAATGAAGTATCAGCGAGTACGCGATGCAATGAATAAATTGCGTGAAAATTGGGCGAATGTAGAAGGGAAAAAGCATCTATTTAAACTTCTGAAAGAACGAAATAGTAATGTTGCTCAATGTTGGCGCTTCGGTGACTTATCACAGCCCGGTAAAGTATTAGACAAAACCTGTCAAATTAACTACTTTTTAATTGGCAATTTTTATGACCCACTGGATGATTTCTCAGCGGCGCTTTTTAGATGTAGTTTAAAAATCGCGGTTACTGGAATAGTGGATTACTTTGATTCTAATAAAAGCGCACGCATCGCAATTGATGAATATGGATTTTACATCAGAGATACTTATGACTTTAATGACGATAAATTTGATCTTATATCTCAAGATTTGGGAAGGTGGGGACGCGGCTATGTAAATCGCGCCATCCTTTTACTGGCGAGTGAGATACCTATAATCAAAAAGAATGAATTAAAGAAAAATTCCATTCACAATAAGAAATTGGATAGCGGGCCGTATAGAGTGACCAATGAGAGCTTTCGTACTTATCGTGCTAAATATGCAAAAGGTGGAGATTTTGTTATTTTTTCCGATGTTTATCGTGAAAAATTAGCGTCCCCTTTGATTTTGGAGTACAAGTTATGAATGAATTATTAATTGTCTTGCGAATTCTATATAGACACAAATTTAAATTAATTGCATGCATTGCATTTATTATGTTTTGTTTTTATTTATCTGGCGGAGAACAGCTGGAGTTTGTATCTCTTTCTCCTGATAAAGGCTACCGCATGGAACATTATAGTCCTCGTCGCTACCAAATCTTATTGCATCCGACAATGAATTCCCCAGGATTTGTTCGTTTATACAACAACTATACAAATAGATATTTTGGTGAAAGCCAGGTTGCTGATTTTTCGGCTGGCGATGCAGCTCCTTTGTGGCAAATGGATAAAGGCGGTGAAGTCTCTGTTGGTTTGTATATAACTTATGAGAACGTCCCTCCTTTGAGCCCATCTGGAAAAGAGCTTCCGATTCGCCCTTTCTCTTTTTCAGAATAAAAACATGAATGACTTATTGACTGTTTTTTATATTATCCGCAAGCATAAATTTAAATTTGTTATTTTTCTTGTATTTATGTGGTTTTGTATTTATTTATATGGAGGAGAAAAATTGGAGTACGTCTCTGTTTCTCCAGATATGGGATACAGGCTGGAATATTACACTCCTCGTCGATATCAGTTATTGATAAATTTAAATAAGGAGACGCCTACTTTTGTCCGATTGTATAACAACCATAATAACCGTTATTTTGGTGAAAGTCAGGTTGTTGATTTTCGGGCAGGTGATGCAGCCCCTATTTGGAATATAGAACAGAGGGGCAAAGTTGCTGTAGGAATGTCTATTTATTACGAGAATATTCCTCCTCTCAGCCCGGAGGGTAAGGAACTTCCGATTCCCGAGTGAAGCCGTAGGACGGATGAGCGAAGCGTTATCCGCCGAATGCAGGCAACCTGCCCTGCGATTTTCAGGCCATGCAATATTGTTTTCAATGAAAGATTCACGCAGGCAGAGCTATTTCCCTGCGTGAATCTCCGCTTGGATTACTCCACTTTCTCTCCCCATTCCTCCCACGCCTGATGCGCCCCATCGCAACGCTTCAGCGTATCCCTCGCCAGATCGCCGCCCAACCCGGCCAGCGCCGCAATGGCGGGATCATTGATCCCGGCTAGCCGCTCGATGGCGGCGAACAGCCCGCAAAGGCTGTCACAGCGCTCCATCACCAGCGCGGAAAGTTCGACGGCCTGGGCAACAAAATCGGAAGCAACGGAAGGCGCGGACGCGCCGCGAGAAAGACCGGACATGGCAAGACTCCTGTTTAAGCGGTTATGTATTTCCGCCTTTCCCGACGCCAATCGAGGAGGGCGGAACCGTGCGGGTTGGCGTACCGGAAACAGGCACCGGCGCACCCGAAGGTGCCCCACACGGCCCGCCCAAAAAAACGTGCGTTGCCATGTACTACGGACATAAAAAATCCGCCATTGCGGCGGATTGTCCGCCTGTTTATCGGGACGCCAATCCCGGTCGCGCCAGAGAACGCGACGGGCAACCATACCGCCGCGCATGCCGCGCGTCAACGCCCGGGCAAAACCGTCGCACGGCAAATAAACGACCTGCCCGGCTCCGATAAATTCCACTTTTTATTTTTAATTAATTCATGAAACTCACTACAGTAGCCAGTATAAATTACACATTAATCTGGAAATACCCGTGCGCGCCCTCCATTCTTCCCTGCCCGTCCGTTCCCGCGCGAGGGCACGAGCAGGTACCGGATCATTGGTGACTTCGAACCTGTCGGAAACGTTCACAAGCATGTCCGGAATTCGTAGAATTCCGGCGCGGCCTGTTTTTTCCGGCCGCACTCCATGGCCCAACGGCCAAATAATCCATCCGGGAGAAATAGAATGAAACGAATAAAAACGATTCTGTCCTGTCAGGTTCTGTTCATGCTGCTATCGGGAGTGAGTGCCGCCGATGAGTGGGATGACCGTGCGGAAAAAGGGCCTTTTGAACAGCGGCCTTCCTTCAGGAAGGTCGGGCCGCCTGTCCTGACGCAGACCCAAATGGAGGTGGCGCCGGAACCGTCCGTGGGTCTGCTGGTGGATGAGGGCGGCGCGGGCGAGACCAATGAACTGGTCGTCATGCTCAACTATGCCAATGCCGAGAAGATCGCCGAGTTGCTGTCCCTGTCTTCCCGGGAACGTGTCGGCACGGCTCCCGCCGCCCTCGAACGGGCGTTCGTCGCGGCGGTGCGCAGCGAGGACCGCAATGTCGGCCTCGTATTGCATGGCGCGGTGCATGCGAGATTTCTTGCGAGCCGGTACCGCATGAGCGATGAAGCGCGCGGCGCGGCGGAGGATTCTCTGCGCGAAAGCATGCAGCGCTATATCGTGCTCCGCTATCCTTCGGTGGCAAAGGCCCGGGAAGCGAAAAAGTATTACGAACGGGACAACAGCGTCTTTGCCCACGTCACGATCAACCAAAAGGCCGTGCTTCATTGGGCGCCGAACGATCCCTATTTTTCCAATCCCGGCCCCGCCGCCGGGGATATTACCCCCCGGTATCAGTGGGGCCTGCATGCGATGAAATTTCCGCAGGCGTGGGAGCAGGTGCGCGGGCATGCGCAGATCGGCGTGCTCGAAGGGGGATTCCCGGGATACCGTACTTTCGTAGACACGTCCAAGCCCAATGAAATAACCCCGCATCCCGAACTGGCGCGGAATTACCGCAAGCAATTTGTATTGAGCGAAATATCTTCCTATAACGTGGGTCCCTTCGCATTCAATGCAAATCATGCAATGCATGTTGCCGGCATTATCGCAGCGGAGTCGAACAATGGGAATAACGCACTTCCGGCAAACTCCGCGGGAAGAGTGACGGGGGGGTGCATCAATTGCAGCATTACTCCTTTGGCGTATATGGAGGGTAGTGATTCAATAGCGCTGGAAATACTGAACGCCATAGATGCGGGAATGCAAATCATCAACTGGAGCGGTTCGCTAACCGAAACCTGGCTTTCCAACACGCCCCCCTTTCCTCCTTTTACGTGCCCGTCTTATAGCCCCCCGCAAGCGGTGAATATGTGCAACGCTTTGTTCGAAGCACGCAGGCACGACATTCTGATCGTCCAATCGACGGGCAATTTCATGAAAAATGAAAGCGAACTGCTTGCACCGCTTCTGATGGCATCCGACTATCCCATCCTTCCGGTGGGCGGCGTTCAGGCCTTGAACAACTCAGGCGCATCGGCGTATTACGCGAGATGGATTTACGATTCCTCGAATGGATCCAATGTCGCCACGATGAATGGCGTCGTGGCGCCCGCGAAAAGCATCCCCTCGACGATCTGGCCGGACGCCATACACGAGGCGGCGCTTTTCGCCATGTGTGGAGATGCCCCGGGGGTGGATGAGTCGGCTGCCCGCTACTGGAATGGTTATGGCGACGGCGTGGGAAGCTGCACCGGAACCTCCATGGCCGCGCCGCACGTCAGCGCGCTTGCCGGGCTCATTCGCTCGATCAACCCGCGCCTGAGCGCTTTCCAGGTGCGCCAGATCATCCAGCAAAGCGGCGATGCCGCGAATATGCCCAGCGTGCAGTGGGGATATGGCTTGCCCAATGCGGAGGTGGCGGTCAACCTGGCGATCGCAACCAACCCGAGCCGGCTGACGCCGCTGTTTTCCCTCTACAGCAGCGCCCGTTCCGATTCGTTCTATACCACGGTTCCGCAGATGGCCACCGCGGCGTTGAAGGGAACGCTCATGCCGCACGGGGAGGGCGACAAGAGCGCTCAGACTTATATTTCGGCATACGGAAATCCCATCAACGGCTATTCGTTTCCCAAGCCTCCGGTTGCCGTCATCGGCCCTTCGCAGGCTCAATCTCCGCTGGCGGAAGTATGGGTCTTTACCACCCACGTGAACCCGAAGAACGCGGCAGTCCCGCTGGAGCCGCTGTACCGCATGAGCTGGAAATGCAACGACTCTCTTCGTTCGGTGGCAATCTGCAATGGTCCGCAGCCCAAGCATATCGACACGATGCTGGTCAACCAGTCCGAAGTGAATTATTTCCAATGGGAGGGGTATCAGGTCGACGGACTGGAAGGTTACGTTTATCCCAAGACGCTGCCGCAGCCCGCGGGGACGGTGAAGCTGATGCGGAAATTTCACCCCGGCCGCGACGATCATGCGGTATTCCCACTGACGGCATTGCCTGCCATGCAAAGCCAGGGATACACGGTGACGACCAATGGCAACGATTGGCTGGGTTACGTTTATCCCAATAACAATTACGGCCGGACCCCGGTGATTCAATAGGAAGGCATTGCGCGCCCGGTTGCCGGTCACCGGGCGCAGGAAAAACAACGGCTTCGTTCATGCGAGCGGCCTGCCTGCGAGGGCAGGCCGCTCTTTTTTGTTTTTCAGTTCCGCCAGAGAACTCCGGAAGCGGAATCATTTTCCCGGCCCCGGCAAACAAATTCCATTTTTTTATTTTTAATTGCCGGGCCGGCATCGACCCTGACGGACACGACATCGAAAAGATGCGACACATCACCGAGGAATAGTTGCTCGAATACAATGACCGCTGCCCTCGCGCCGCTCTGGGCGGGCTGCTTCCGGGACAGTTCCTGCCCAGGATCACAACCGCCGCGGACTTCAGTATTTGCGTGTCTGCCTGGCGGAGAAGCTTACGTTACCAACCATAGGGAGATCGATCACATGGGTAGTTTCAGCATCTGGCATTGGCTGATTGTTTTGTTTGTCCTGTTCGTCCCGGCAGCACTGGTCATTGGGTTGGTTGTATTTCTGAATGGCCGCCGCGATAAAGTTACCAAATAGCATTCAATCCATCTAAACGCAGGAAATGAAGGTTTGAGCCATGAAACAACGTGATATTACCGATTCGACGACTTCTCCAGCAGATTCGCCTGACATCGCCGGCAAGCCCGGCATTGCTACGGGTTGTTTTGCGTGGACTATCCTTGCATCCAATAGATACCACAGAGGAAAGAAACCGATTGAGGAACTGAGCAGCCGTTATTGGATATTCAACTTCGATTTCGACGAGGCCCGATGGTTCGGGAAGAGGATCAAGGAACGCATCGAACACACTGGACTGCGGCTTTTGTCCCTTCGTTTCAAGGATGATCTTGAAAACGATATCTCGCAGTTGCTTCTCAGTGAATGGCAGGAAGTCCTGGCGGCGGAAGGACGCGATGCGCCGGTTCAATGGGTCAAGGCCAGGAATCTGGTACCAGGCCGCCACGTATTGCAACTGGCGAGGGTAATGTATCCATACCAGAAAGATCCATGGGCCGAAATAGTGTCGGTCGAGCCTCCTGAGGAAACGGAACTACAGAATCTCTCTGCCCATGAATTGGTCTTGATTGACGGCGATTCATTTTCTGTCGGCAATGTGCTGTGTCGCGCGACCTCCGCGCCAGCCGCTCCGGCCAGGGAGCGGATGTTCTATCCGCTGAAGGACTATCCGCCAATCAACTTTGTTCCCCAACCAAAGTCGACTTCAATGGCCCATGCTGAGTTGTGGTATCGCAAAAGCGCTTCATTATTGCCGCGCTGTGTCAGTGATTCTCTGGAGCCGATAGTGCGCATACGCACGATGCTGGAATTAAAACAGCGCATGCGCGAAGTTGCCGCCAAAGCACTTATTGAAACAACACTGAAGAAAGAGTTTATCTCCAGATATCCTGTACCGGCCTTGGAGGAACTGCTCCCGGACTACGAAAAGCTTGAGCCTGAAGTACGGAAGCTGGCTGTTGAAGCCGCGGTTCAAGAGCTTAGTGCTCCAGGCAAGCGCTATTACTCTGAATTTACCGGCGGCATGGAGAGCGACCATGTTCACCATGGTCTTTCAAATAGTGTCGAGAAATGGAAATTCGAAGAAAACCAATGGATTAATGTCGAAACTCGTATCGTTAGCAATTTAGTACCGTAATATTGCTGCTCCGGATATGAAGCAGCTAAAAAACCTCGATTTCCAAGATATTCGGATGCCCTGTTTATACTCTAATTAATATTTATATCCGTATTATCACCAGCCCAAAAGCTATTTTCCTTATTTAAATAGAGTTCCTCCTCATAACCGCCACCCCCGCAGCCCGGCGCATAGACAAGGCCATTGCCCTTTCGATTGCCGGGGTTCATATTACGAACTCAGGTAAGCGGAATATTTTTTCATACGGGAACCCGGCACCCGGCAAGCCGCGGTGAATCGATTTCCCGTCCCGCCGTCCTGCTTCCAAAACCTGCATTTCACAACACAAGGAGCGCGCGATGATCATCGACCATATCGGTTTATCCGTCAGCAACTACGAAGAAAGCAAGCGGTTTTTCCTGCAAGCGCTGGCGCCGCTCGGCATCGGGCTGGTCATGGAGGAACACGGCTGGGCCGGCATCGGCAGGGAAGGAAAGCCGCAATTCTGGTTCGGGCAGGGCGACGCGCCGCAGAAACCGATGCATATCGCCTTCGCCGCCGAGAACCGGGCGCAGGTGCGGGCCTTCCACGAAGCCGCGCTGAGCGCGGGCGGCAAGGACAACGGCGCGCCCGGCATCCGGGAACACTATCACCCGAACTATTACGGTGCCTTCATCATCGGCCCCGACGGGCACAATATCGAGGCGGTCTGCCACGCGGCGGAAGCCTGAGCGCTGCCTGAACGTTTTACGGACGCGGGCGCGCGTTGAAAGAAGATTGAGAAAGAGGCCGCCATGCAGGAATTTCCCATCGAGAAGGCATTCTCGCTGATCGAGCCGGGGCCGGTCGTGCTGGTGTCGACCGCGCACCGGGAGAAAATCAATGTCATGACCATGAGCTGGCACATGGTGGTCGATTTCACGCCGCGCTTCGCCTGCATCCTCGGGCCGTGGGATTACAGCTTCACCGCGCTGGACGAAACCGGGGAATGCGTGATCGCCATTCCCACGGTCGACCTGGCAACCATGGTGGTCGACATCGGCAACTGTTCCGGGCAGGAGGTCGATAAATTCGAGCGGTTCGGGCTGACGCCGCTGCCCGCGAAGAGCGTCAAGGCGCCGTTGATCGCGGAATGCCTGGCGAACATCGAATGCCGCGTCGACAGCCGCCGCATGGTGAAGAAACACGGTTTTTTCATCCTGCAAGGCGTCGCGGCCTGGATCGACCCCGACCGGAAAGAACGGCGGACGTTCCACGCCGTCGGCGACGGCACCTTCGTCGTTGACGGAAAAAAGCTCGATCTGCGGAAGAGAATGACGGCGGTGATGCCGGAGGTTTTCCGGGAATGAAGTGGCGCGGGGGTATTCGATAGCGGATTGCTGTCGGAATCGCTATCGGGTCGTTTATGGCCGGAGACGCCCCCTCCCGAAATACATGATCCATTCAGGACGAAAAAGAACGAAAAAGAACAAAAAGGGAGTTCATTTCATGCACAGATCGACGACGCGGGGCTGCATGCCCGTCCGCCGCCGGAATTTCCGGCTGATGCCGTTGCTGGCGGGAATGGCCTTTCCCGCATCCGCCAATAGCGGAATCCCCGGCCCTATCGTAATTTCTGGCGGTTTCCTGACCGTCTCGTCTTTGCAATGGGTGGTCGCCTGCATGTTGATGTGCATTTCCGTGGAAGGCGCGGTCTATCGTTACTCGGGAGAATATCGCCGTCCTTTTCTTGCCGGCGCCTATGCGAACACCGTATCGCTGATTGCGGGCGTTCCGCTCTCCTTTCTTTTCTTTTTTGACCCGACCTATTTCACCCTGCCGGCAGTGGCTTCGATTTTCATTGAATTCTGGGCAATTCTGCTGGCAAGAAAATATTTCCTCGTCGACGGCGCCCGCCCGAGAAAAGCCCCGATCATCTGGGGCAATGTGATGACCAATCTGATCATGCTGGGCTATTTGATCTTTCTCCCCGCCATCATTGGCAATCGCAGTCCACTGGAATATATAAGATCCCTGTTCTGACTGGAGCGTTTTTGATCCAGGTATGTGCATTATTCCGCGTGGAGGGAGCGTCTTTGCTGCCTCTTCGGCTCCCCTTCCACCATACGCCCTGCGTACTACACCGGAAAATCAAAAGTCCCCCTGCGCATCGCCTGAAAGCGCGAAGCTCCGGGAGACTCCCACGGCGGAACCCCACCCGGCGCCCTCGCCCGCTTGCGGGAGAGGGCGGGGGAGAGGGAAAACAGCGGCGAATATCGAAAATCGGGCATATCTGCCGTCAAGGCGGAAAAATCGGTATCGAATCGTTCATTTTGTGCCGATACCTGTCAATGTTGACAGGTTCGCTTTCGGCAAAAACTGTTTACTCTGGTAACTGTGCCTGGATCAGCTCTCGTCCGGCACCGATCACCAGAGGAGACATTCTCAGAACAATCAGAAAACGTTTAAAACCGCGAACAAACAAATATGACAACGGCCGATCATCCAATAATCTTTCTCCCTCCGCCACGTGCGTGCTTTTGACCGGTTACAGCCCATCGGACATAAGCACTGCACGGGGCACATTCAGCACCCCTCCCAACGAGACACGAACCCGCCTCTGGCGGGTTCTTCTTTTCCGGCGTTCCATGAAGACGCCCAGATCGGCCGCCTTCGGAAAATACCCGCAGGAATTGCCGGACGTGAAATGTACGGCACCTTTCAATCCGGGGAAATTCTATTTTTGATTTTTTATTATTTATAAAAACTCACTACTGTAGTCACAGTAAATTCTTCTTACATTTAGAATTTCTTTTTCATATTTGTGTCGACTGTACTTTACTGACGCTTTTTCCGGGTTTTTCTCGACCAGCGCACGTGAGAGGTGCGACCGCTCTCAAGCGCTCATGGAACCCCTCGACACGATGTTTCAATCCACGCACCCGCAAGGGGTGCGACTCATCTCGCCGTGCTCGCGCAGCGTGACGACCGGCAGCACGAGGCCGAAGGTGCCTCACAAACGCCGCCTGCTACAGACAGTACCGCAGATGGACGGTCATCGGCCGTCCTCGCCGCTGGATTCCAGCAGCAGGTACTCGCCGTCTTCCGCGCTGCCGGCGCCGATCTCGGCGAAGCCGCACGCGCCATAGAACGCCAGCGCCGACACGTTGGCGCGCAGGCACTTGAGACGGTAGCGCATCGCCGGCCAGCCCGGCAGCGCGCGCAGCAACGCCCGGCCGATGCCGCGCCGGTGATGCTGCCGGTGCACATACAGGTGATGGATGAAATGGTCCGGCTCCCAGACCGACATGAAACCGGCGAGTTGCCCGCTGTCATCCTCGGCGACCCGCAGCCGTTCGCCTTCCGTCTGGGCCTCGAAATCGGCCAGTTGGAACGCACCGGCTGCCTGCCAGACGAAGGTCTCGCGGCGCGACAGCAGGAACAACTCGCGTAAGGCCGGCACATCCCGGGCCACGGCGTCACGTACGGTGATCTTCATATTTTTCAATCCATGCACTCGCAAGGAGTGCGACGTTCTCGTTGCGAAGTCGAAGTTGATGAAGTTTGCGTTTCAATCCACGCACCCGCAAGGGGTACCGGCACGCCATAGAAAAGCACGTCGTGGCGCCGTTTTTTCCGAGCCATGTCACACCCGCCCTGGAACATCAGTCGCTCAGCGGCGCGGACGGTATCGCCCGCGCGCAGACGTTTCAGTAGCGTGGATTTTTCGAACGCCCGCAGCCCAATGTTGAAAATCAGGGAGCACAGCGCGTCGAACTGGTTTTGCGTAAGGTTCGGCAAAACGCCGGTGAGATAAATTTTCGTCGGCGCCAGATCTTCGCGCATCAGTGCGTCAGCCTACGGCTCGGTCAGCGGTGCGTTGAAAACCTCACCGCGTTTCAGTACATGCCCATAGCCAATGGTCGAAATTCTGACCGCATCACGGTAAACGATGACCCTGAAAGCTTCGTGCCGCTTGATCGCGGCAAGCCCGGAGGGAGAAAGTACGGCGCATGATGGCTGACTCCTGTTGAACACAGGAGCCAGCGTATCCGCGCGCGGCGAATCGATTAAAAGGTTTTAGTTTTTATAGGGCTTAGTGAAGGTCACGCCCATTTTCTTCTGCCTCGCTGTCTAGCCCTTTGAGCATCGGATCAGCTTCCCATGCATCTTCCTTGCGGAGTAATGCAAGCTGCGCCAATCTCTGTTGTTCTTTGCGTTCCATTTCCTTGGCTTTTGAACGCAACCCCCGGATATCCTCAAGTTCCGCCCAGATGAGATGCAGTAAAAAAATAGCCAGAGCAAAAGCTCCTCCCGCGACAGAAAATGCCCATGAACCTATGGGAATCGCACCATTGCTTAACAGAACCGGAAGATTGGCAGCCAAACCGATCGCCCCAAGCGCAATGGCTCGCCACCAAAACCGGCGCAATCGGTTCCGTATTTCCCGTTCTAAGTTCCGATGTTGCCGGTAATCAATACCGGGCAAGTCGGTGAGGTCAGAGAGCCGACTATAAACATTCATCGAGAAGGCCCAGACGATTCCCAGGAAAATAGTGACGTAACTCGTCGCAGAGACAAGAATCTTCTCTGGAACGATTGCCGCAAGGAGCAATCCACATCCGCCACCAAGCAGGCAGAAGAAGAATCCGATAGAGACTTTCCTGATCATTTTATGAGTGTACGGCAAACAGGCGATCATGGATCAATGGATTTGTTTTTATGCAATTCAGTCAACCATCCATGCATTCTCTCGAACAACTCATCCGGTGAGATGACGCCGTCTCGTGCCCTCATGTTGAATTTAGTCGACAGCTTCAGTTCTCTTCCTTTGATTTTCGAACCATCGGTCAAGATCATTCTGGTTTCATCTTCATCCACATGACGAAGCGCAAGACCAATGTTATCCAGCAGGTTATGGGCTTTTTCTGTCGTCTTCCGTTTGTAATTCAGAATCAGCGTTGCATCGATGTTGCCATCGATGGCATCGGATAAGTTCATTTTTTCCACCTTATCCCCCAGAAACACGCGCAGTAACCGCCCGCCAATACTTTCCTTAATCGTTATTCGCTCATTTTCTTCATAAGTGCCTTGAATTCCTTGACCTTCGTCTTCAAAAACGTTTGGAATTCCTTGCTCTTCAATCAAAGGCAGGCCGATCTCAACCTGTTTGATGTGAGAACGGCGGATATGTTCCTGAGTCACGGCATTGATCTGGTCGGGAAGCATGACGTTACTCCCCTCAGCCAGCACCTTGGAACGCCGTATCAATGTGTTGATATGATATTCGAAAGGTTTCACGCCCAGAGCTTTTGACTGAGCTAGGGCGATATGATTTCCCAGTATGCCGAAGTAACAGACGCCTTCAAGAAATTCCCGTCGTTTGTCGTCATCTCCTTTGGGAGGAGCGACCTGTTCAATGGACAGCATCTCGGCCTCATCATTTTCGCTTACCGTGAGCTGGTGCGTTCCCCGTTCATAGGAGGCAAAAATTCCAAAAAGCATGTTCGCATAGGATCGATGAAAAATGATCGAACGGACGTAGCGCTTGTCCTCTCCCAATTCTTCTTTGCGGTTTCCTATGCGAGGAAGCTTGTTTAACGCTTGTCCCAGTACGCTTTGCAGTGTTTTCCCTGCCACATCATTTCCATGAAATGTGGCCTTTTTTAGATACGCTTGTTTCGAGATGGTTTTTTGCGACATTTTTTACCCTCCTCTGAATAATAACTGAACTTATACGATGAGCCTTTCCAGCAGAAAGAACGCTGCCAGCAGCATCGAAAAATAATTGCCAACCGCTTACGCGCTTTCCAGCGCACATCCGCAAGCATCCACTCGGTCATCCTGCATGCGTACCCCAAGTTCGGCGGCTTCCTGAAACGTCCAGCCGCCACTTTTACGGTAATCGATGATCTCCACACGTTTCAGATCGGCAAACAATCTCCCGACATCCGGCATCAATTCGGGATTCCGGGCCAGCCGAAGCGCGCCTTTTTGCGGATCGATGCCATGTAAAAGCGGCTGTGTCGCAGTGCGTAGCACAACGCTGCTCCCCGCATGTTCCACCAGGAAATTTATTGCGTTGGCGAACAGATGCGCGCATTTGAGCGGAAGCGCCTGTATTTCGTCGAAGATCAACACCGCGTGCGCCAGCGCATGCATCCACCGCGCATTGCGCGTTCCACCGCCGAACAAGGCTTCAAGAAATTGCGCGCTGGTGGTGTAGATAACCGGAGCGTCCCAGTTTTCCGACAACAGCTTGTGCTTCCAGGTCATCTTTTCCGGCAGCAGGTTGGAATGGTGTTCCAGCACGACGCTTTCCGGTTCGACGCCTTCCGGCTCCAGAATGGCGCGTACCACCTTGGCGTTCTGATCGATAATCGAAGTGAAAGGGATGACGTAGATGATGCGATCCATTTCGTGCGTCTGCGCGTGTTTCAGTGCAAAGCGCAAACTGGCCAGCGTCTTGCCGCCGCCGGTCGGTACAGTCAGCGTATAGATGCCGCGCTCGCGCGTCCCCGCTTCCAGACAATGCCCGGAGATTTCCGCCCGAATCCGGTCGATTTCGCTGACATCCGTTTTCTCGGAAAACCTTTCCAGTTCGTTTTCCAGCAGGCCGCTTAAAGCAGGCCAATCAGGTTTTTCGTCCTTACGGACTTTATCCGCTTCCGGGTTTTCGAATTCGGCGCTATCGCGGTGATCGCCTTCCACCAGACAGCTCAACAGGAAACGCGTCGCCAATCCGAGTTTGCATCTGAGAATCGCTTTATTGCCTCTATGCCGTTTCTCGATTTGTTCGATGCGGCGATGGAGCGCGCGGACAGACTCGACCAATTCCTTCGATTGCAGAAGGCTCTGTAATTCCCGGCGAATTTCATCATCCACCGAGGAACGAATTTCGTCTAAATAGGTTTCCTTGCTGTCTTTTTCGATCCGGCGCGTATAACGATCTTCGCCGGCGTGCTGCGGATCGGCGGCAATGCAATCGATCAGCCCCCCGTGATGCGAGGCCACGACCAACGCCAGCATCTGTGCGGCGAGTTGCCGCATTTCTTCTTCCTCGTTCCCGGGAATACCGGGAACGCTCAATGCCTGCCATATCCATTGCGCACCGGTACTGGAATGATCGATCCGTTTTTTTTGACCGTCGGCACCGATTTCATCCTCATCGCCATCCAGATCGGGATCGAATGCCTCGACTGCCAATTTTTTGAGATAACTCAGAAATATCTCATCAAGATAAGCTTGGAACGCTTCACTGTATTTACCGAGATCGTGCGCCATCCCTGCCAATCGACCCGCGATTTCCAAACCAATTTTGACAGCGGTATCTCCGGCAATTTTTGAAACTGCCTGTGAGTGAACATATAACGGCTGCCGCGCCGCATCTTTCTTGCGGATATGCGCAATACGACCGTCATCATATGGATGCGGCCGATTTTCCGCACCATGGGCAATGGGATCCATCCCTTCCCTTTCTTCGTGCTTCGGCGCGTCCTGGAGGGTGGAGTGGGGCGCCGTGTCTTCTGATATCGTTCTTTCGTCGGCCGGACGGGTTAGGCTGGATGAGGACGTCCTAGTCGCGATGGATTATCCTATGCCAGACACACTGCCGTAGACAAGTACTTGGTCATTGACCTGGTCATTGTCGGCCTCGATACTATGGTATTTTCCGGGAAGTACATGAAATTTCCCGCCTCTTAAGCAAACCTTAAGTTCTCGATGTTGAAATGAAATCGTCGCAGCAGGGTTCGTGCTTCGGGGTCGCACGAGGCGACGATGAAAAGTCCCCATGACGATCAACGAAAGACGAGGTGTCTCATGAAAACGAATCGCACTCTTTTCTCCAGGGAAAACCTGAAAACGGCGCTTGCCACGACGCTTTGCGTATCGGGCCTGACGCTGGGCAGCGCGCTGCTTGTCGACAACATGGCATCGGCCGGAAACGGCGGGTTTACGGAACGCGCCCCGCAGACAAGCATGCAGGGCGGCGGCTTCACCGGGCCAGGGCTGGCGGTGAGCACGGTGGCGGAAGCGAAGACGATGCGCGACGACGCGAAGGTGGTGTTGCGCGGCCAAATCAAGCAGCACCTGGGCGGCGACGATTATCTGTTCCAGGATTCCACCGGCACGATCCGGGCCGATATCGACGACCATAAATGGCGGGGACAGTCGGTAACGCCGGAAGACGTCGTGGAATTGCACGGCGAGGTGGACAAGGACTGGAACAGCGTCGAAATCGACGTCGACCGCATCGTGAAGACCACGACGAAGTAACGGGGAAATTTGCGCGAAAATGCCGGGATACGGATAACGGGCGATTCTCGAAAACCCCGGAAGCGAAGACGCGGCCGCCGGCTTGGGGGGTTTTGGGGGGGGTGGGGGATTTTTCGGCAATCGCAATTAAAAAAACGGCAGGGAGCACGGAATGCGCATTCTTCTGGTGGAAGACGACCGGCTGATCGGCGATGGAATCAAGGTCGGGCTGGGCAGGATGGGATTCACGGTGGACTGGATCGGCGATGGTCTCGCCGCCCGCGAAGCCCCGCACAGCGCGCCTTACGATGCGGCACTCCTCGATCTTTCGCTGCCCGGCATGGACGGGCTGGAGGTTCTGCGTGAATGGCGCCGGAACGGCATCACCCTGCCGGTGCTGGTGCTGACGGCGCGCGATGCGCTGGAGCAGCGGGTGACGGGGCTGGATGCCGGGGCGGACGATTATCTGTGCAAGCCTTTTGCGCTGGCGGAGGTGGCGGCGCGGCTGAACGCGCTGATGCGCCGCAGCCACGGCCAGTTGGAGCCGCTGCTGACGCACGGCGAGGTCAGTTTCGATCCGCGTTCGCGCGCGGTCCGGCGCGGCGGCGAGGAGATCGCGCTGGCACCGAAGGAAATCCTGCTGCTGGAGCTTTTGCTGCGCAACGGCAAGCGGGTGCTGCCGAAGGCGCTGATCGAGGAGAAGCTTTATTCCTGGGACGAGGAGATCGGCAGCAACACGGTGGAGGTGCATGTGCATCATCTGCGGCGCAAGCTCGGCGCATCGTTCATCCGCACGGTGCATAAGATCGGATACACGCTGGGCGAGGCGGGGAAGGAGGAAGCAATGCTGGAGAAAACGGCGCCGAAAAGCACGCAGGAGGACATCCGATGAACGCGCTCAGTTTGCGTCTGCGCCTGATCCTGCTGTTTACGCTGGCGGTCAGCCTCATCTGGGTGGTAGCCGGCGGCTTCGCCTTTTTCGAGAGCCACGAGCGCATCGACGAGTTTTTCGATACGCAGCAGATGCTTTTCGCCCGCCGCCTGGCGACTTCAGCGGCTTCGGCAACATCGGGGATGTCCGCAATGCCCGCTATATCCGAATTGGGCGGTGTGGCGGGATTCCCTCAGGATGAAACGGAGGACATGGACGACCCGGACGGGATGCCGCATGGCAGGAAGATAGAAAAAGGCGAATTCGAGGACGATGCGCTGGGGTTCGCGATTTTCGGCCGCGCGGGCAGGCTGCTGCTGGACGACGGAAAAAAAGGCGCCACGTTCGCGTTCGAGCCGGAGCGGCGCGGTTTCGTCGAAAGCCGGCTGCGGAAGAAAAATGGGAAGGAAGGCAATCTCTGGCGCATCGTCTGGCTGGACAGCGCGGACGGACAGTTTGTCGTCGCGGTGGGGCAGGAACAGGACTATCGCCACGATCTGGCGCTAAGCATGATTTCCGGGCAATTGCTGCCGTGGGTACTGGGTTTTCCCGTTCTGCTGGTTCTGGTGTTCATCGCCGTCAGCCGCGAATTGGCACCGTTGAAGCGCGTGACGAGGGCGCTGGAACGGCGGCTGCCGGAGGATACCGCGCCGCTGGATACGAAAAAGGTGCCGCGCGAAGTGCGCCCGCTGGTGGAGGCGCTGAACCGGCTGTTCGTCCGCACCAATGCGCTGCTGGCGCGGGAGCGCGCGTTCATTTCCGACGCCGCGCACGAGTTGCGCAGCCCCCTGGCCGCGCTGCGGGTGCAGACGGAGGTGGCGCAATTGGCCGATGGTGGAGCCGACGACGATCTCGAGACGCGGCGCCAGGCGCTCTCGCATCTGACGGCGGGTATCAATCGGGCGACGCGGCTGGTGGAACAGTTGTTGGCGCTGTCGCGGCTCGAAGCGATGGAAGTGACGGACGGGGCCAATGAGGCCGATGAAGCCGGCAAGGTTGCCGATGGTGAAACCGGAGGACCGAAGCGGCAGGCGCGCGAGGCGATGCTGCCGTTTCAGCCGCTCGACTGGGCTGCGTCGGTCGACGCGGCCATCCGCGAGCAGCAGGCCACCGCGGACGACAAGGGAATCCGGATCGCGTTTGCGCGGGACACCGCGCCCGGGCAAAACGAGGGCAGCGAGGGCAACCCACCGCTGGTGGCGCTGTTGTTGCGCAATCTGTTCGACAACGCGGTGCGCTATACGCCGCTGGGCGGCTCGGTGGATGTACGTTTCGATGCGGGGTATCTGACCATCGCCAATACGGGGCCGGGGCTTTCCGCGCACGATCTTTCCCGCCTCAACGAGCGTTTCTTCCGTCCGCCGGGGCAGAAACAGAGCGGCAGTGGACTGGGATTGCCGATCGTGATGCGTATCGCCCGACTGCATGGGTGGGGCATCGGATATTCCAGCAAGCCGGGGGAAGGGATGCTCGTGAAGGTATCGTTCGGGCCGCGAGGCGGCGGCCTGCGGCGGAGCTGTCGTTCTCAGGCGTGAGGGGTGTGCTTTGCGGTTTTTCCCTCTCCCCCGCCCCTCTCCCGCAAGCGGGCGAGGGGAGTTTACGAGGCATTCCGTAATGCCTGGGAGAAATCAAAAGATGTCGGAAAGAAGGGATTTCCGCCCTTACTCCGTTTTTTCTTCCAGCGTCTTCCGCGCTTCGAGCAACGCGCTCGGCAGGTCGTTGCATACGTTGTGCGCGCCGAGGCGGTCGAGGAAACCGGAGCGCAGCAGCAGCGAGCCGGGCTGCTGTCCCGGCGCGCAGAGGATCAGGCGGCGGTTTTCGTGCTGCATCTGCTGGTGGATCGTTTCCAGCCCTTCCAGGCCGGTGGTGTCGAGTTGCAGCAGTCCCTGCAGGTCGAGCACCATCACTTGCGGACGCGCCTCGCGCGGGGCGTGCAGGATTTCGAGTTTGTTGACGCTGCCGAAGAAAAGCACGCCGGAGACTTTCCACACGGTGGCGCGCGGGATGCCGTCGCGGGAGAAAAACGGCGACGTTTCGGCGCTTTCGCCGCTGAGCAGGTCGTGCAGCGAAAGGGCTTCGATTTTTGTCAGCGCCGAGATGCGGAAGATGAAGAACAGCGTGGCCAGCACCATGCCCAGCTCGACGGCGAGGGTGAGGTCGAAGACGACGGTGATGAAGAAGGTCGCCAGCAGCAGGATGCGGTAGTTGTAGGTGTAGCGCTTCAGTTCGCGGAATTCGTTCCAGTTGCCCATGTGCACGGAGACGAGGACGACGATGGCCGAGAGCACGGCAAGCGGAATGTAGCTGGCAAGCGGCGCGGCGATCAGGACGATCGCGAGCAGCGTCACCGAATGGATGATGCCGGCCACCGGGGTGCGCCCGCCGCTCTTGGCGTTGGTCGCGGTGCGCGCGATGGCGCCGGTGGCGGCGAAACCGCCGAAGAACGGCGCCGCGATGTTGGCGAGTCCCTGCGCGATCAGTTCCTGGTTCGGGTTGTGGCGGTCGTTGATCAGGCCGTCGGCGACGCGCGCCGACAGCAGCGATTCGATGGCGCCGAGCAGCGCGATGGTCAGCGCCGGGGAGATCAGCTTGCCCAGCGTTTCCAGCGAGAGGCCGGGCACGGTGAAGGCGGGGAATTGCTGCGGAATGCCGTTGAAGCGGCTGCCGATGGTTTCGACCGGCAGGCCCAGGAGGTACGCGATCAGGGTGCCGAAGACGAGCACGGTGAGCGGTCCCGGCGAGCGGCGCAGCAGCGGAAAGCGCTGCGCGAGCCGGTTGTAGAAAACGAGGAAGGTCAGAGAAACCAGGGCAAGCAGCAGCGTCGGCCAGTGGACGGTGTGGATGCTGGCACCGAGCACGCGCAGTTTGCCGAAGAATTCGGCGGGCATTTCCCCGGTGATGTTGAGGCCGAGGAAATCCTTGATCTGCGCCATGAAGATGACGACGGCGATACCGTTGGTGAAACCGACGACGACCGCTTTGGGGATGAAGCGGATCATCTGCCCCAGGCGCGCCAGCCCCATGGCGAGCAGGATCAGGCCGGCGATGAAGGTGGCGATCAGCAGGTTGTCCATGCCGTATTGCAGGACGATGGCGTAGATGATTGGGATGAAGGCGCCGGTCGGGCCGCCGATCTGCACCCGGGAGCCGCCGAAAGCGGAGATGAAGAATCCGGCGACGATCGCCGTCCAGATGCCCGCCGTCGGCGAGCAGCCGGACGCGATGGCGAACGCCATCGCCAGCGGCAGCGCCAGCACGCCGACGGTGATGCCGGCGCCGATGTCGTGGCCGAGCATCGTCCGGTTGTAACCGGAGAGGCATTCGAGGAGTTTGGGTTTGAAAGAGATCATTGGGGGCAACTTACGGAATTCCCGCCGGAGTCGATACGGCAGGAATGATGAAAACAGAGGCGGGAGCGGATCCCGGAACGGGCGCTGAAACCGGGACGATTTCCATGAATGGGCGTGCCGGGATAGTTCCTGGATTCCCGCCTGCGCGGTAATGACGTAGTACTTTTACGTCTTTCACAGGCAAACAACCGACAACCGCCGCAAACAACTGCCGCCGACCACCGCCAAGTGACAGGCTTATCGCTGAACCGCCGATTTTCACCGCAAGCCGTCATTTGTTCCGCCATTCCCGCGCAGGCGGGAATCCAGGAAATATCGGCCGAGGTTCATACCACCTCCCTTTTTCCATATTTGATTAAATTCAATCAAGCTACCGTAGAGATATTCAAGAAAAAATTAAATTCAAATCTAGAAAAACAAAAACCCTTCAGCGCTTCATCCGCCCTGTCTATTTGACCTTCATCCCCGGCTGCGCGCCGCTGTCGGGGGAGAGCAGGTAGATGCCGGGGCTGTCGCTGCCCGAGGCCGCGAGCACCATGCCTTCGCTCATGCCGAATTTCATCTTGCGCGGCGCGAGGTTGGCGACCATCACCGTCATCCGGCCTTGCAGTTGTTCCGGGTCGTAGGCGGATTTGATACCGGCGAAAACCTGGCGCGGTTTTTCCTCGCCGATGTCGAGCAGCAGACGAATCAGTTTTTCCGCGCCCTCGACGTGGCTGGCCTCGGCGATGCGCGCGACGCGCAGGTCGACCTTGGCGAAATCGTCGATGTTTATGGTGGCATCGGCAGCGCCGGCGGCTTCCGTCGCGGCTTCCTGTGTTTTCCCCTGCATTTTTTCCTCCGTCTTCTTCACGCCGCCGGCCGGGGCCAGCGATTCCCTGTTGGCTTCTACCAGCGCCGTGACCTGTTTCGGATCGATGCGGGTCATCAGGTGGCGGTATTCGTTGATCCGGTGTCCCTGCGGCAGCGGCTGCCATTCGCCGCGCCAGACGAGCGGCTCGATGGCGAGGAAGGATTCGACGGCGGCGGCCAGTTGCGGCAGCACCGGCTTGAGATAGCGCATCAGGTCGCGGAACAGCGTCAGCGCGGTGGTGCATACGGTGTGCAGTTCTGCCTCGCTGCCTTCCCGCTTGGAGATTTCCCACGGCTTCTTTTCCGCCACGTACAGGTTGGCGAGGTCGGCCAGGCGCATGATTTCGCGCAGCGCGCGCGAGTAGTCGCGGCGCTCGAAGCTCTGCGCGACTTCCCCCTCTCGCCACGCCAGTTCGAACGCCCCGGTGGCCTTGCGGTCGGTGGTGCCGAGTACGCCGTCGAATTTCTTGCTGATGAAACCGGCGCAGCGGCTGGCGATGTTGATGAATTTTCCGATCAGGTCGGAATTGACGCGGGCGACGAAGTCGTCGAGGTTGAGGTCGACGTCTTCCATCGTGCCGTTCAGTTTCGCCGCGTAGTAATAGCGCAGCCATTCCGGATCGAGCTTCTGTTCGAGGTAGCTGCGCGCGGTGATGAAGGTGCCGCGCGATTTCGACATCTTGGCGCCGTCGACGGTGAGAAAACCATGCGCGAAGACCGCGCTCGGCGTGCGGTAGCCGGCCATTTCGAGCTGCGCCGGCCAGAACAGAGCGTGGAAATAGAGAATGTCCTTGCCGATGAAGTGGTACAGCTCGGCGTCGGAATCCTTTTTCCACCAGTCGTCGAAATCGAGCCCGTGCCGGGCGCAGAGGTTCTTGAACGAACCCATGTAACCGATCGGAGCGTCCATCCAGACGTAGAAATATTTGCCCGGCGCTTCGGGAATCTCGAACCCGAAATACGGCGCGTCGCGCGAGATGTCCCAGTCGGAAAGCTTGTTTTCCCCGGGTTCGCCGAGCCATTCCTGCATCTTGTTCGCCGCCTCGGCCTGGAGGCGGCCCGGCTCGCGCGTCCAGCGGCGCAGGAATTCCTGGCAGCGCGGGTCGGAAAGCTTGAAGAAGTAGTGGTCGGAGGCGCGCAGTACCGGCTTGGCGCCGGAGATCGCGGAATACGGATTTTTCAGTTCGTTCGGCGTGTAGGCGGCGCCGCAGCGTTCGCAGTTGTCGCCGTACTGGTCCGGCGCGCCGCACTTCGGGCACTCGCCCTTGATGAAGCGGTCGGGCAGGAACATCGCCTTCTGCGGGTCGTAATACTGCTCGATGCCGCGCACCTCGATCAGCCCGGACTGTTGCAGGCGCCGGTAGATTTCCTCGGCGCAGAGGCGGGTTTCCTCGGAATGAGTCGAATAGTAGTTGTCGAAGGCGACATGGAACCCGGCGAAGTCGCGGGTGTGTTCGCCATGCACGCGCCCGATCAGCGCCTGCGGCGTCACGCCTTCCTGTTCGGCGCGCAGCATCACCGGGGTGCCGTGGGTGTCGTCGGCGCAGACGTAGTAACAGGTGTTCCCGCGCATTTTCTGGAAGCGGACCCAGATATCGGTCTGGATGTATTCGACGAGATGCCCGAGGTGGATATCCCCGTTGGCATAAGGCAGGGCGGAAGTGACGAGAATGCGGCGTTTCATGACGATAGACGGGAAGCGGAAGAAGAGAAAAAAGAATTTGATTTTACTCCGGATATACCGCATCACGTACCGCCGTCTCGCATCGGTTCCCATCGACGAACGGCGGGAAGGCATTTTTACGCGTATCGGACACAGCGGAGAGTGCGCAGATATTTGCGCAGCGATGCAAATATCTGCGCATTTTTTATGCACAAAAAATACCGTATACGCATTCCACATAATGACGGAACGCCGCTGCCGGGCAAAAAAACGAATCGTTAACAACGAGTTGAATTGCACCGCTTCCGCATCGGCCGATATCGAAAAAAACTGGCTCGGCTCTTGCGTACCGTTGCCCCCGGCACGGGAACAATATCCCGTTTTCAGGGGAATTCGGGGGATTCGGGTTGTGAAAAACAAGCAGACCACGCTGGCGTCGTTCCGCAGGAGGCTGCATGACGGCATGAGCATCATGGTGGGCGGCTTCATGGGCGTCGGGACGCCCATGGAACTGATCGCCGCGGTGCTCGATGCCGGAGTGAAAAATCTGACCCTCATCGCCGGCGACACCGGCTTTCCCGATCGCGGCGCGGGACCGCTGATCGTTCATCGGCGCGTCAGGAAAGTCATTGCTTCGCACATCGGCGGCAATCCGGAAACCGGGCGCCAGATGGCGGCCGGCGAACTGGAGGTCGAGTTTTCTCCGCAGGGCACGCTGGTCGAGCGCATCCGCAGCGGCGGCGCCGGTCTGGGCGGCGTGCTGACGCCCACCGGCCTCGGCACCGCCGTCGAAGAGGGCAAGAAATGCGTTCGCGTCGATGGCCGCGACTATCTGCTGGAGTTGCCGTTGCGCGCCGATCTGGCGCTGCTCGGCGCCTGCCGCGGCGACAAGGCCGGCAATCTGCAATACCGGCTCCTGGCGCGAAATCTCAACCCCGTCATGGCGCTTGCCGCGGATACCGTGTTCGCCGAAGTGGATGCACTGGTCGACGTCGGCCGGATCGATCCCGACCTGGTGATGACGCCGGCGGCGCTGGTGGACGGCGTCGTCCTGAAGAATTTCGAAAGGGAGTAAACACCGTGAACGCCAGGGAATTCATTGCCCGCCGGGTGGCACTCGAACTGGCGCTCGAATTCAACGACGGCGAAATCGTGAGCCTCGGCGCCGGTCTGCCGATGCTGGCCGCCCATTACCTGTCCGAAGGCGCGAACGTCATCCTGCATTCCGAGAACGGGCTGCTCGGGCTGGGACCTCTGTCTTTCGTCGACTTCGACGTCAATCCCGATGCCGATCCCGACGTCGCTCCCTATCCCGACTTCGATCTCGACCCCAACCCCGATTTCTATCCCGATCCCGATCTGATCGGCCCTGGCGGCAAACCGTGCGGAATGATCGCCGGCGCCGCGACGTTCGACAGCGCTTTTTCGTTCGCGCTGATCCGCGGCGGGCACATCGATGTCTGCGTGCTCGACGCGTTGCAGGTCGACGAAAAAGGCAACTTCGTTGCCTGGATGGCGCCTGATGGAAGAAAGACGGAAACGGAAACGGGAGTAGAAACGGAAACGGGAGCGAGCCCCGCCCCGGGCTCCGGCATGGGCGGCGCGATGGATCTGGCCGCCGGTGCAAAAAAAGTCATCGTTGCGATGAAACACTGCGCCGTGGACGGCGGCGCGAAAATTCTGCGCCACTGCACCCTGCCGCTGACCGCCTTGGGACGGGCATCGATGATCGTCACCGAGATGGCCGTGTTCACGTTCGAGGACGGCGGGCTGGCATTGAAGGAACTGGCCCCCGGCATCACCCTGGAACAGGTCCGGAACGCCACCGGCGCGCATTTTTCCGTCACGGGCGGCGTACCCGCAGCCATGCCCGCCATATCCACCATACCCACCATTCCACTGCCGTGATATTCGCCCCGATGTCGAGCAGCGTGGAGGCCGTTTGTACTGCCCGCTCCCCGGGTGCCCGACATCGCCGTTTTTTGAATCGGCCTTCGATTTTTTACCCGCGTACCTGTTGTACCTTGCCTGCCGGGAGAACCGTTTCGATGGTTCTCCCGTTTTTTTTCCGGATTTTCACCACTCTTCCCGTTTTTCGGTTTTGCCGCAGGAACTCCCGCAGTGGCGCGGAATCCCATGGCAATAATTCCGAATCGAGGGGAAGCCGCCGTTACATGACCGACACGCATCTTTCCGGCGGGCCGTGCCGCCTTTTTCATCGTCTTTCGCGCCGCCTTGCCGCGCTTGCACCGCGAACATTGCGGGTGCGGATGCTGCTGCTGACGGCGACAGTCGTCACCGTTTCGATCCTGGCCATGGGTTTCGTCGCCGGGCGCATCGCCCATGAAGCGCTGCTGGGAGAAAAGCAGGAAAAACTCTTCGGCATGACCCGACTCCTGGATACCGCGCTGGGAGAAGGGTTCGATTCCATCCTGCAACGCTGGCATGTCGCCGGGGCCGGGCGCGAAGCTCAGGTCGAGATTCTCAACCGTACCCTGAGTGCGGCCGCCGACGACGTCGCCGCCGCCTATCCCGGCAGCGCCGTGGGGTACTACGACCGCCGGCTCGACGCCGTCGTCGCCTACGCACCCAGCGATAAATACGCGAACCACGTCGGCATGGCGCTTCCGCCCGGCCATCCCGGCCACCGCGCCATGGCGGAAGGGCGGCAACTGCTGGAATCCGGGCCGCTGGTACGCGGCAACGTCATGAACGCGATGCTTCCCGTCGTGCGCGGCGGCCGCATCGAGGGCTACATCTGGGCCAATGAACTGACCGACGACATCCAGCACCAACTCCAGGCGCTCGACCGCGGCATCTTCCTGGTCATGGCGCTGGCGCTGCTTTTTTGCTGGACCTCGATCGTCTATCTTTCCAGCCGCATGGCCGACCAGATCAACATCATCAAGGGCGGCGTGCAGCGGCTGCGCTACGACTGGGAAGCGCGGATCCCGGAACCGCCCGGCGAACTCGGCGAAATCGCCCGGGTCATCAACGCGATGGCGCTCTCGCTGCGCGACGCGCAGACGTTCAGCGACCACATTTTGCATTCCACCGCCGACGGCATCATCACCATCGACACGGACGGCAGGATATCGACGATCAATCCCGCCGCCCAGCGCATGACCGGATTCGTCCTGGAAAACGTCGTGGGACTCCGCTATGCCGAACTGTTCTCCGGTTCGCCTTCCTTTCGCAGCCTGCTGCTCGACGCCCTCTCCAGCGGCCGGCCGCACATCGCGGTCGAAACGGATTACCCGACGGCGCACGGCCTGCTGCGCGTCCGCGCCAGCGCCAACCAGCTCAGGGACGCCGACCGGCGCGTGATCGGCGCGATGGCCACCTTTCAGGACATCACGAAGGAACACGAAATGACCCGCCAGGTCCGGCGCGCCGAACGGCTCGCCACGCTCGGCGAACTGATGGCCGGCGTCGCGCACGAGATCCGCAACCCGCTGACCGCGATCCGCGGCTTCGGCCAATACCTGCAGCAGACGGAAGATCCGAAGGAATACCGGAAATACATTCCCGTCATCGTCAACGAAGTCGATGCCGTCAACCGCTTCATTCAGGAATTGCTCGATTTCGCCCGCCCTCCGCGCCCCTACCGGCAGACGGTGCGGCTCGGCGACCTGGCGCGCGACACGCTGCGCCTGGCGCAGACCGGGAACGACGCCCGGCGCATCGAATTCCACCTCGACATCGAGGAACATCTGCCGCCGATCGAGGCCGACGCGGAACAGATCAAGCAGGCCCTGCTCAACCTCCTGCTCAACGCGGTCCAGGCCATCGCCGGGGCAGGCCGTGTCGACATCCGCCTGTTCCATGACGCCGCCGGAGACATCGGCGTCGAAGTCCGCGATACCGGCTGCGGCATCACGGCGGAAAACCTGCCGAAACTCTTCGATCCTTTCTTCACCACCAAATCCAACGGCACCGGGCTCGGCATGGCCATGGTGCAGCGCGTCCTCACGGCGCATCGCGGACACATCGACATCGCCAGCGTTCCGGGCCGCGGCACCACGGTCACGATGACACTCCCTGCGCATCCGCCGGAACCCGCCGCGACGCCCTAGCTTCCCGAATCCGAAAAACCATCAAGAATCCGAAAGAGACAACCATGCGCCGGGAAAATTTTCTGATCCTCGTCGTCGACGACGAAGCGCACGTGCGCGAACTTCTCGAAACCATCCTGGGCAAGGAGGGCTACCGCGTGCGCGGCGCCGAGGACGGCGAACGGGCGCTGGCGCTGTTCAACGAACTGCAGCCCGATCTCGTGCTGATGGATATCCGCATGCCGCTCCAGAGCGGGCTGGATGTCCTTACGGAAATGCGCACGCTGCGCGCCGACGCGAACGTCATTCTGATGACCGCCTACGCCGCCGTCGACACCGCCGTGCAGGCGCTGCGCCTGGGCGCCTTCGACTACGTCATCAAGCCGTTCGATCTCGACGAAATCAAGCTGCTGGTCGGGCGCGCGCTGCAAATCCGGGAGATGAAGGACCAGATCCAGCAATTGCACCGGGAGTTGTCGCACACCTGGCGGCCGGACCGCATCCTCACCGTCGATCCCGGCATGCTCGCTTTATGCGCCGCGATCGAGCGCATCGCGCCGAGCGAAGCCAGCGTGCTCATCACCGGCGAAAGCGGCACCGGCAAGGAACTGATCGCGCGCGCGATTCACTACAACAGCGCCCGCAGCCGCGGACCGTTCATCAAGATCAACTGCGGCGCGCTGCCCGAGGGCATGCGCGACTCCGAACGGTGCGGCCACGAGAAAGGCGCCTTCACCGGCGCCGCGATGCGCCGCCGCGGCCGCTTCGAACAGGCCGACGGCGGCACGCTGCTGCTCGACGAGATCGGCGAGGTTTCTCCCGCCCTGCAGGTCAAGCTGCTGCGCGTGCTGCAGGAACGCGAATTCGAGCGCGTCGGCGGCGAACGGACGCTGAAGACCGACATCCGCGTGCTCGCCGCCACCAACCGCGACATCGAAGCCATGGTGAAGGACGGCGCCTTCCGCGCCGACCTCTTCTATCGCCTCAACGTCATGCGCCTCAAGGCGCCGCCGCTGCGCGAACGCCCCGACGACATCGCTCTGCTGGCCGAGCATTTCCTGTACAAATACGCCGCCGAGAACAATCGCGAAATCATCGGCCTGGACCGCGGCGCGCGTTCGCTGCTGCGCCGCTATCCCTGGCCCGGCAATATCCGCGAACTGGAAAACGCCATCATGCACGCCGTGATCATGAGCACCGGCGAAACCGTCTTCGCCGAAGACCTGCCGGAAGCCGTCCGTACCGCCGCTGCCGCCGCACCGCCGACGGCTCCCGACGAAGGGCTGCCGCTCAAGGACGAACTCAAGCGCCTCGAAGCGCGGCTGATCCGCGAGGCCCTCGCCCGCCATCAGGGCAACCGCGTCCGCGCGGCTCAGGCGCTGGGCGTCAGCCGGCGCACGCTGCTGTATAAATTGCAGGAGCACGGCGTTTCGTAGAGGGCTTTCAGTCTATGCGCATGCCTTCCGCGTGGGCACGCTGCGCTTCCTATTTTCTTCGGATGCTTTTTTCGATTGCCCGCCGAATAAATTCCAATTTATCAAAATAATTCATACATGTAATTGCCTACACAAGCTAAACATTATTTAAATAAATTTAGAATTCTCTCTTTTAAAAGAACGCTGTGCCACCGGAACGGCGATTGCCGCCCTACCGTCCGCGATACTTGGGTTTGCGTTTTTCCCGGAACGCGCTGATGCCTTCGAGATAGTCGTCGCTGTTGTAGACCACCCGCCGCAATCCCTGGATGCGCTCGAAATCGAACGGGGAAAGCGCCTGCGCGCCGGCCAGGATGCGCAACTGTTCCTTCATCACCGCGATCGACAGCGGCGCGTTCAGCGCGATATCGCGCGCCATCTGCTCGGTGAAGGCGGTGATTTCCTCCGCCGCGACGATGTGATTGACGACGCCGATCCGCTCCAGCCGCTCCACCGGCACCGCCCTGCCGGTAAACAGCATTTCCTTGGCGACATGCAACGGCGTCGTGTTGAGGAAGGTCTGCAAACCGGTGGCGTTGTACGGCACGCCGATTTTCGCCGGCGTCATCGAGAATTGCACCTCCGGCGTCGCCACGACCATGTCGCAGGCGAACGCGACTTCGCAGGCGCCGCCCCAGACGCTGCCTTCGATCAGCGCGATCAGCGGCGCCGGGAAGCCGCCGATATCGCGGATCAGCATCCGCAGCGAATCGCGCCAGCACAGCGGATCGTGGCCGCCTTGCGGCAGTTCCTCGACGCTGTGCCCCGCCGACCAGACCTTGACGCCGGGATGGGCGCGCAGAATCGCCGCGCGCACCCCGATATCCCTGAACTCGTCGAGCGCGCTCGCCAGTTGCTGCACCAGCACTTCGGAAAGCTTGTTGCGCTGCTCGTCATGGTTGAACGTCAGCGTACCGATATTTCCATCGACATGTTTTTCGATCAGATTCATGAAACCTCCGCGTGTTCGTGCGTATTTGTATTGGCCTGCCGCCATGGCGGTTCCCGAAAATCCTCATGCTTTGTCGACTTCGCCTTACCGTACTATTCGTACTGTCTGCGGCTTGTCTTCGCATCCGGGTATTTTTGGGAACCGCTATAAAGTAGAATTCCGCCCTTGTGCTTTACGTTCGCATTTTTCCGCCATTACACGCGAATGTCATATACGCTCAGCGCGCGGAACGAATCCCCGGCATCGTAACCTAAAACGCTCCCTCTCTTTTTCATACCATTTCATATTCACCATTCCATCATTCCGAGAAAGAACACCATGGCGATCACCGTTGAAAGCATCCAGGCGGCCCTGAAGAACGTGCCGGACCCGAACACCGGCAAGGATTTCGTCAGCGCCAGGGCGGCGAAGAACATCAAGGTCGACGGCAGCGACATCGCGCTCGACATCGAACTCGGCTACCCGGCGAAAACGCAGACCGACGCCATCCGCAAGCAGGTCATCGAAGCCCTGCGCGCGCTGCCCGGCGTCGGCAACGTTTCGGTCAACGTCTACAGCAAAATCGTCTCGCATGCCGTGCAGCGCGGCCTGAAGCCGCTGCCGGGCGTGAAGAACATCATCGCCGTCGCCTCCGGCAAGGGCGGCGTCGGCAAGAGCACCACCGCCGTCAACCTGGCGCTGGCGCTGGCGCAGGAAGGCGCCGTCGTCGGCATGCTCGACGCCGACATCTACGGCCCGTCGCAGCCGCAGTTGCTCGGACTGGCCGGCGAACAACCGGAATCGAAAGACGGCAAGACGATGGAACCGCTCGTCGCCTACGACGTGCAGACGATGTCGATCGGCTTCCTGATCGAAGCCGACACGCCGATGGTCTGGCGCGGCCCGATGGTGACGCAGGCGCTGGAACAACTGCTGCGCGACACGCAATGGCGCGACGTCGACTACCTGGTCGTCGACATGCCGCCGGGCACCGGCGACACGCAACTGACACTGGCGCAGAAGGTGCCCGTCACCGGCGCCGTGATCGTCACCACGCCGCAGGACATCGCGCTGATCGACGCGAGAAAGGGCCTGAAGATGTTCGAGAAGGTCGGCATCCCGATTCTCGGCGTGGTCGAAAACATGAGCATTCATATCTGCAGCAACTGCGGCCATGAAGAAGCGATTTTCGGCGCCGGCGGCGGCCGGAAGATGTGCGCCGATTACGACACCGAATTCCTCGGCGCGCTGCCGCTCGAACTGGCGATCCGCGAACAGGCCGACATCGGCAAACCAACCGTTGTCGGCGCACCCGATTCGCGCGCGGCGGAGCTTTATCGCGACATCGCCCGCCGCATCGCGATCAAGATCGGCGAGCAGGCCAAGGACATGACGAGCAAGTTTCCGTCGATCGTCGTCAAGAACGACTGAATTTCTCCGGCTTTCTCTCTGACCTTCCCTCCGACTTTTTTCGACCGACATTCACTCCGGAATATCCTCATGAGCATCAAATCCGATAAATGGATCCGCCGCATGGCCCAGGAACACGGCATGATCGAGCCTTTCGAGCCAAGCCTGATCCGCGAGGCGAACGGCCACAAAATCGTCTCCTACGGCGCCTCCAGCTACGGCTACGACATCCGCTGCGCGAACGAATTCCGCGTGTTCACGAACATCAACTCCACCATCGTCGATCCGAAGAATTTCGACCCGAATTCCTTCGTCGAATTCTCCGGCGATTCCTGCATCATTCCGCCGAACTCGTTCGCGCTGGCGCGCACCGTCGAATATTTCCGCATCCCGCGCAGCGTGCTCACCGTCTGCCTCGGCAAAAGCACCTACGCGCGCTGCGGCATCATCGTCAACGTGACGCCGTTCGAGCCGGAATGGGAAGGCTACGTGACGCTGGAATTCTCCAACACGACCCCGCTGCCGGCGAAAATCTACGCCGGCGAGGGATGCGCCCAGGTGCTGTTTTTCGAATCGGACGAAATCTGCGAAACCTCGTACAAGGATCGCGGCGGGAAGTACCAGGGACAGACCGGGGTGACGCTGCCGAAGATTTAGCGCGTTTTCGGATCAAGCGCCTTACGCTCCGCGTGGGCATGCTGCGCCTTGCCCACGCGGAAGATTTTCTGCCGGGAACCGCGTAACAAAAAACGCTCCAGCTCACGCATCGTTCCAGAACCCGCGACGCTCAGTCCCGGGCATATCGGCGGCAATCGTGCTCTTCGCCGGATTTCCATTTGCCGGCGAATTCTCTCGCAAACATCGGTTGTGGCTAATTCGATGCCCGTTTTCACCGGAATCCGGTAACGGCGGCATTTCGGATATTTTTTTCACGAATTCAGGCATAGAATGCTTTTTTTCCACGACCCGCTGCGGCGGGTCGCCGTCTTTTCGAGGAGTCTTGATGAAGAAACAAATGGGCCGCGCCGCCGGAGAAACGATTCCCGCATCTCCCCACCGGAAAAAGGTGTCGGCGGTGATTGCCGGAATCGTCTGCCTGACGATGGGACTGATTTTCTCCGCCAACGTCCATGCGATACATACCTGTATCGATAAGGACGGCAAGAAAACCTTCCAAGAGCAGCCCTGCAAGGATGAACCCGTATCGATCCCGGCTCGGGGCGACATTCCGTCCACGAACGAGGCCCAGGAAGCCGTCCAGCGCTTCAATACCGCGATGAACGAAAGAAATCCGGCGGTAATAAAGCGTCTCATCACCAATACCTTCGTCGGCGAAATTCATGAATACCGGGGAGATCAATTGAGCAGGACATCCTTCAACGTAGAGTCGATCCTTGCGAAAATGAACGAGCCTCCTCCCCGGATCCGGAAATATTCGACAATGGGTTCCTGCATACCGGACCCCGAAATCCAGAAAACGCTAAAAGCCATGGTGCTTCGTTGCAGCTTCTCGGTCACCACGGAAGTGCCGACGACACAGAATGTGAATACCTGGCGCGCGAAAAAACGTTACCCGGAACGCAATAACATTTCGCAGCCGCCTTCGGAACGTTCGGAAGAAATCTTCCGCGTCGTTTCCAGCAAAGGCGAAGCCAGAATCGATGGAATCACGAGCCACCGCTACAGTCCCACCTACGGGAGTGCCTACCGGCAGTAATTTCCGCGAAACATGGTACGGAGAAATGCACTCCAAACACTCCGGTCACCTCGTGATCTGAACCCCACCTTGCACCATTTGAAGGAACCGTGATGCGCTTTCATTTCCCCATCATCATCATCGACGAAGATTTCCGCTCCGAGAACGCTTCCGGGCTGGGTATCCGGGCGCTGACCACGGCGCTCGAAACGGAGGGCATGGAAGTGCTCGGCGTCACCAGCTACGGCGACCTCTCGTTGTTCGCGCAGCAACAATCGCGCGCCTCGTGTTTCATCCTCTCGGTCGACGACGAGGAACTGGTCAACGAGGCGGAGGAAACCATCGCCGAATTGCGCGCCTTCGTTACCGGCATCCGCAGCCGCAATACCGACGTCCCGATTTTCCTGCACGGCGAGACGCGCACCTCGCGCCACATTCCGAACGACGTGCTGCGCGAGTTGCACGGCTTCATCCACATGTTCGAGGACACGCCGGAATTCATCGCCCGCTACGTCGCGCGCGAGGCGCGGGCGTATCTCGACACGCTGCCGCCGCCGTTTTTCCGCGCGCTGACGCATTACGCCGCCGACAGTTCGTATTCGTGGCACTGCCCCGGGCACTCCGGCGGCGTCGCGTTCCTGAAGTCGCCGGTGGGACGGATGTTCCACCAGTTCTTCGGCGAAAACATGCTGCGCGCCGACGTCTGCAACGCGGTCGAGGAACTCGGGCAACTGCTCGACCATACCGGCCCGGTCGCCGCCTCGGAGCGCAACGCGGCGCGCATTTTCAATTGCGACCACCTCTATTTCGTCACCAACGGCACGTCGACGTCGAACAAGATCGTCTGGCATTCGACCGTGGCGCCGGGCGATATCGTCGTCGTCGACCGCAATTGCCACAAGTCGATCCTTCACTCGATCATCATGACCGGCGCGCTTCCGGTATTCCTGATGCCGACGCGCAACAATTACGGCATCATCGGACCGATCCCGAAGGAAGAATTCGCCTGGGAGAATATCCGCAAGAAAATCGCCGCCCATCCGTTCGCGCCGAAAGGTGCCAACGGCGATGAAATCCAGCCGCGCGTGCTGACGATCACGCAATCGACCTACGATGGAATTTCCTACAACGTCGAGGAAATCAAGGAAATGCTCGACGGCAAGATCGACACGCTGCACTTCGACGAGGCATGGCTGCCGCACGCGGCGTTCCACGATTTCTACGGCGACTACCACGCCATCGGCGCCGACCGGCCGCGCTGCAAGCAGTCGATGGTGTTCTCGACGCAATCGACGCACAAGCTGCTCGCCGGCCTGAGCCAGGCCTCGCAGATCCTGGTGCAGAACTCGCAGGAGCGCGAGCTCGACCGCGACGTGTTCAACGAAGCCTACCTGATGCACACCTCGACCTCGCCGCAGTACGCGATCATCGCTTCCTGCGACGTCGCCGCCGCGAGGATGGAAGCGCCCGGCGGCAAGGCGCTGGTGGAGGAATCGATCGCCGAGGCGCTCGACTTCCGCCGCGCGATGCGCAAGGTCGCCGAGGAATGGGGCGCGGGCGACTGGTGGTTCAAGGTCTGGGGGCCGAACGATCTTTCCGAGGAAGGCATCGAGGAACGCGCAAGCTGGATGCTCAAGCCCGGCGACCGCTGGCACGGCTTCGGCAAGCTGTCGGACGGCTTCAACCTGCTCGACCCGATCAAGGCCACCGTGATCACGCCGGGGCTGGATGTGGACGGCGATTTCTCCGAATGGGGCATCCCGGCGGCGATCGTCACCAAGTACCTCGCCGAACACGGCATCATCGTCGAGAAGACCGGCCTCTACTCTTTCTTCATCATGTTCACCATCGGCATCACCAAGGGCCGCTGGAACACGCTGGTGACGGAACTGCAGCAGTTCAAGGACGATTACGACCGCAACCAGCCGCTGTGGAAAGTGCTGCCCGAGTTCTGCCAGAAGCACCCGCATTACGAACGCATCGGCCTGAGGGATCTCTGCCGGCAGATCCACGACGTCTACAAAGCCAACGACGTGGCGCGGCTGACGACCGAGATGTATCTCTCCGACATGGTGCCGGCCATGCGCCCGTCGGACGCATTCGCGAGGATGGCTCACCGCGAGATCGAGCGCGTGCCGATCGACGCGCTCGAAGGCCGGATCACCAGCGTCCTGCTGACGCCGTATCCGCCGGGGATTCCGCTCTTGATTCCGGGCGAATGCTTCAACGCGGTGATCGTCCGCTATCTGCGTTTCGCGCGCGATTTCAATGCCGTTTTCCCGGGATTCGAGACAGACATTCACGGACTGGTGAAGGACGCCGGCGGCGCGTATTACGTCGACTGCGTGCGTTGATTTTTTCCCGTGGTTTTCCCACGTCGGGAACGTTCATCGACGCCGACCGACTACCGGAAACGGGCGATCTCCCATGTGAATGGCCGGATGCCGCCGGGACCGTATGGGCGACAGGCAGCGCGCTTTGTTTTCGAAACCGTGAACCAGGGAAGAATCGATGAGAACGGCACCCTCGAAATTCAGACTTCCGGCGTTCGTAGTTCTCGTATTTTTATTTTCCGCGTATCCGGCGGAAGCACAGCAGCCGTGTGTTCACTATATTTCATCGACACTGCACGGACACGCGCCCGCAGCTTCGACAAGCGCCGTGATGGCCCCATTTACCATTGCCTGTAACGGTTCTTTCAGCGGGAATCTCAAATCGCTTTCCAGGGTACGCCTGCGATTGCAACTGGAGCGGCTCACGCCCGGAGGCACCTGGGAAACCGTCGACACCGGCTACATTACTTATTCCGGTGCCCCGGGAACCTACCGCTACAGCATCAAAAATGACGATGCCCGCGGCAGCGACTGGGTGATGGATTTTCGCGCCCCGTCACACAAAAAGTAAAAAGCCGCCTTCCAAACCGTTTCGACCCGAATCGCCGCGTTCAGGCCAAGGTCGCCAAAGTCGATGCAATGGTCATGGCTGCGGCTCCAGCCCCAACCAATTCCCCAAAGTCATTCCACACGGATCAGAAAAACCGCCCGGTCGCCCAGGAGACGCCGAACGCGATCGCGGCAGCGATGAGAATGAAATAACAAAGCCGGACGGCGCGATAGAGGCGCGGGCTGTCTTGCTTGTCGGCCAGCGCCAGAAGATGCAGCGAGCCCCAGGCGACGGCCGCTCCGGCGAGGAGCGCGACGGCGAGGATCTGGTATTCCTTGCCGGAGAACGGAACGGGCGGCTGCGGGGATGAATGCTGTTGCTGAAGGAGCGCCAGAATCACGCCGGCAACCCAGAACAGGCCGAGTCCGCCGCCGGCACATAGCGCGGCGCAAATGCGTGTGATCCATTTATCCATTGCGATTCTCCGTGGCGAGGTGAGATGAAACACCGCGCGCTTCGACGCGGCAAAGCGGCACATTTTATCGCCAATTCCGGGAATGGCGGATTTTCCGCCGCTTTCCGAAAAGATCAAACGCCGGCGGAATGCCCCTGGATTCCCGCCTGCGCGGGACTGGCGGGGGGACGTGCCGGGCGTGCCGACCGCCGACCGTTCAAACGGTTGGAACGCATTTACCACGCTCCGTCATTCCCGCGCAGGCGGGAATCCAGGGGACGGAAAATGCGCCACCGCGACCGGAATCCGGCTAGCGGTATATAAAAAAGCATCGGAAATTCAAATTAAGTATAATAATTTATACATGTATATCGCTACATGTATGAAATACTATTCAACCAAATTTAGAGAATTCTGCTTTCTTTTCCCGTCTTCACCCCGAAAGACGCAGCCCGGTTTTCTTCAGAATCGCGGTGGAAAAAAGAATATCGCGTGCACGGCATGCGTTACCGAGCAGCGTGGCGATGACTTCCACTTTCTCGCGCACTTCCTCGCGCGTGGCACCGTGCACCATTGCGAAGAGGTTGTACGGCCACTCGGGACGCTTGCGCGGACGGCGATAGCAATGGGTGACGAATTCGAGCGCGCCGACCCGCTCGCCGAAAGCGTCGACGACGGCATCGTCCACGTCCCAGACGCTCATGCCGTTGGCTTTGTAGCCGATGGCGTAATGGTTCGGCACCGCGCCGATGCGGCGGATGCGCCCGCTGTCGAGCATGCGTTGCAGGCGCGCGATGACTTCGTCGGCACCGATGCCGAGCGTCCGCGCCAGTTCGTCGTAAGGGCGCGGCACGAGCGGCAGCCCGGCCTGGGTGGCAAGCATCAGGCGGCGGTCGACAGCATCGAATGCCGCGGAATTTTCACTGCTCATTTCATTGCTCACGATCGCCGCTCACAAACGAGCTTTCAGTTTCATTTCGACGAAATATTCCCTTTCCTTGGGAAAAGGATAGACCGGCAGGCCGGTTTCGGCTTCGATCCGCGCGATGGCGGCGTCGATGCCCTGCGGAGTTTCGGTGGCGAGCACGAACCAGAGATTGAATTCGTGCTCGCGCCGGTAGTTATGCGCCACTTCGGAGAGCGCATTGACCCTGGCGACGACCTCTTCCCAGCATTTCCCGGGAACGCGCATCGCCGCGAGGACGAAGGAACCGCCGATACGCTCGATCTGGAACATCGGGCCGAACCGCGTCAGGATGCCGGCGTCGAGCAGTGCGGAAAGGCGCAGCAGCAGTTCTTCCTCGCCATCGTCGTCAACCACTCCCAGACCGAGTCTGGCGGCGGCGGCGGCATAGGGGCGTTCGCAGAGCGGAAATCCGCCCTGCAGTTCGGCAATGATTTTGCGGTCGACCGGATCGAGCAGTTCGGGTTCGGTGCGCAGGGTCGGCAGTCCCTTCGGCGCGCCGCGCGGCATTCGCGGCGCCGGAGCGGAATCGGGAACAGAAGCGGGAACGGCAGCGGAAGTGTGGGACGCCTTGGTCACGTCAGGCATAACGCGCTCCGTTCTGCTTGAAACAGGAGCGTGAAAACAGAACCTCGTGCGCAAAGCCGGTCAGCCCCAGTTTTTCGCGCAGCGCGGCAATCGCGGCGAGCACTTCCTCGCGGTCCTGGCCGTGAATCATGCAGAAGAGGTTGTAGCCCCATTGCGGCGGCACGCGCGGACGCAGATAACACAGCGTGATTTCAGGTTCCCGCGCCAGCCGCTGGCCGACGGCCTCGACTTCGGCGTCGGGAATGTCCTGCACCAGCATCGCATTGGCGGTATACCCCAGCTCGCGATGCCGGACGACGACGCCGAAACGCTTGATGACGCCTTCTTCACACCAGCGCCGGATGCGCGCGAGCACTTCGAGCTCCTCGCAGCCGACGCGCTCGGCGAGCACGGCGAACGGACGCATGAACAGCGGCAGTCCTTCCTGCAACGCCATGATCAGCCGCCGTTCCAGTTCTTCCAGTGGCCGCGTCGATGGAAAGGTTTCGGCGGAACTCGCGGCAACTGGTGCTTTTTCCCGGCGTCCGCCACTTCGCCCCTCGCTTTGCCCGTCACTCTGCCCGCCACCTTTATCCGCAGCGAGATCGAAACCCAGATCGATATGGAATTCGCGCTGCAACGGCAATTGCAGGACAGAATAGCCGGAGCTTTTCTCTATGGCGGCGATGGCCGCCTGCAAACGCGCCTGCGAACCGGCGGTGGCGACGAACCAGAGGTTGTAGCGATGCTCGCGTTCGTAATTGTGATTGACCTCGGGAAAGCGGTTGACCGCTTCGGCGACGACACACAATTTTTCCGGCGGAACCGCCATCGCGGCCAATGTCGAGACGCCGATACGCTTTGGCGCGAAGACGGCGCCGACACGCGAAATCTTGCCGCTCCTGCGCAACGCTTCCAGCCCATCGATGACGGCCTGCTCGGCAACGCCAAGTTTGGCGGCCAGCTCGGCAAACGGCGCCGGGCAGAGCGGGAAATCGCGCTGGAAATCGTTCAGCAGCCGGAATTCGATCGGTTCCAGAGTATGCGCTGCCGTCATCAACCACTTCCTTTCTCTTGCAAACTACAACTTTCCCTCATGGCAGGGGAAACGATACGAAACCGCTGCCCCCGCTACAGCCCTTACAGTCCGATTACAGCCCAATACGCGCCGCGCGGCTGGTGAAAAAGATTCCTGACGGCGCCGGCACCGGAAACTCGCCGACCCTGGCGAAACTCTGCGTGTCGTAGATGACGACCTTGTTGCTGTCACGCGCCGAGAGCCAGACGGTCTCGCCGCGTGGCGTGAATTCCATGTGCAGGATCGCCTTGCCCGGACTCAGGTTCTGGACCACCCGATTGGTCAGCGTATCGATGACCTGGATCTCGGAATAGTCGGGGAACGCGAAATTGACCCAGATCTGCCGTCCGTCCGGACGCGCCATGACGAAGACCGGCTGCCCCTTGACCGGAATCCGGCCCACTTCCTTCCAGGTGTCGGTGTCGACCACCAGCACCTCGTGCCGTCCGATCGCGGGCAGATAGGCGCGGCCTCCGGCCACTGTCCAGCCGCGCAGGTGCGGCATCTTGTAGACCGGCAGTTTTTCCTCGCCGCGTCCGTAACCGGAAAGAATCTTGCGCGAGCCTTTTTCCGGCTGCCACAGGTCGAGCAGCGCAATGCCGTCTTCGCCATAAAGTCCGGCAAGGAAATAACGTCCGTCCGGAGTCACCATGCCGTCATAGGGCTGGTTGCCGGCAGGGAAGCGCTGCGTTTTCGGAGCTTTCGGATCGGAAAAATCGGTGACCCAGATCTCGCCACCGTCGAAGAGGGCGTAGGCAAAGCGCTGCCCCGGAATGTCGGCCAGCCCGACGACCTTGGAGAATTTCCCCGGCGCGTACTCGGCGGGAACCTCGGAGAGCAATTCGAGCGTTTCCGCATCGAACGCCTTGATGCCGCCGGGCGTGTAATTCTGCGCGACGACGATTTTCCCGTCCTGCGAGATCGAACCGCCGATGGCGTTGCCGGACTGCACCACGCGCTTGACCACAGTGGCGGTGAGCAGGTCGACCTTGGAAATCGCGCCATCGCGGCCGAAGATGAATACATAGCGTCCGTCGCGCGTATAAACGGCCGAAGCATGCGAAAGATCGCCGAGGCCGCCGATCTGGGCATACGGCGCGCGGGTGCTGGTATCGACCAGGGAAAGGCCGCCGCTGCCGCGTTCGATGACCACCCCGAGATCGCCGGTGCCGCGCAGTTGCGGCGTGGAACAGGCGGTGAGGAAAGAAAGCAGAACGAGAAGAAATAACGTACGCATCGCAAATCCAGAAAAAATGAACGTCATCGGAAACTGTAACATTTTCCACGCCGTGCTTTCGCCGCACTTTGTCTCAAGCTTAGAGAAAACGGCGGCAAAAAACAGGACATATGGAATCCACATGTTCTGCCCGGTTTTCTTTTTAAAAATAATTCCACATTGAAAGCAGCTACAGCAAATAAATCAAATTTTATCCAATAGTGGAATTCGAAAGAGAATCGGACATCGGGACAGGGATTCCGTTCTGCGCCAGCGTCCGCTCGACTTCGTCGCAATGCCGCAAGGGGCGGATCGCGGCATATAGCGCCTCGGCCGCCGGATAATTGCGGCGCAGCAGGCCCAGCCACAGCTTGAGCCGTCCCGGCGCGTGGCGCGGTTCGACCTTGGCGCGGACCAGAACCCAGAACCGCGCCAGATGCGGGCGCAACGCTTCCCATTCGGCAACGCGGTCGGGAACTCCACCCTGACGCAGCCGGCGTACCAGGAAGGGATCGGCGACGGCGCCGCGCCCGAGCATCACATCGGCGGCACCGCTGACCGCGCGGCAGCGGTGATAATCCCCGGCGTTCCAGACTTCACCGTTGGCGACGACCGGCGTGCGCACTTCGGCGCGGATGCGCGCGATCCATTCCCAGTGCGCCGGCGGGCGGTACATCTCGATTTTCGTTCGGGCGTGGACGACAAGACTTTGAATTCCGCCTTCATCCAGCGCCCGCGCGCAATCGAGCGCGCGGGAGGTATCGACGATTCCCAGGCGCATCTTGGCGCCGACCGGAATCGCCGGCGGCACCGCGGTGCGTACCGCGCGGGCGATGCACAGGAGCAATTCCGGCTCATCCAGAAGCGCCGCGCCGCCGCGGTGACGATTGACCGCCGGTGCCGGGCAGCCGAAGTTGAGATCGATTCCCGGCGGTTCGAGACGCGCCAGCGCAGCGGCATTTCGCGCCACGATTTCCGGCTCGCCGCCGAGTAGCTGCACCCATACCGGAGTTCCCGCCCGCGTCCGGCCGCCGTTTTTCAACTCCGGGCTGATGCGCTGAAACGTACGCGGCGGCAGGCATGTATTCGTTACCCGCACGAACTCGGTCACCGCGAGATCGTAGCCGCCGATATCGGTCAGAATCTCGCGCAGCACGTCGTCGGCCAGCCCTTCCATCGGCGCCAGCAGCAACCTGCCGACAGGCGGCGGAGAAAGAGAAACGGGAGAAACAAGAGGGGGCATGAAAATTCCGCTTTCGAAAACGGCCGCTAGAATAGCGCACCATGCGGCTCGTACTCGACACCAACGTGGTGCTGGACCTTTTCTACTGGCGCGACCCGGCGCTGGCGGAATTGTCGTTCGCGCTGGCGACGGGCAAATGTCTTTGCTTCGTCAATGAAGCAACGCTGTCCGAGCTGGAACGGGTACTGGCGTATCCGGAATTCACATCGGGAAAGAAAAACACGAAAGCTCCGGAAGCGGCACTGGCCGCATACCGCGCGCTGGCCATGCCGGAAGGCTCCGTGGAAAAAGAATCAAAGGAAAGGGTCGGTAACACGACGGTGCCGCTACCGCGTTGCCGCGACCTGGACGATCAGAAATTCCTCGAACTGGCGCGGCACTGCAATGCTTCTTATCTGGTAACGCGCGATCGCGAATTGCTGCGCCTGGATCGCCGCTCGAAGCGGGCTTCCACAGGGCATATTGCCGATTTCCATATCGACCCCCGCATCGGCTTCCGTATCCTTACCCCGACAGCGTTGCTGCCGCTGCTATCGCCCCCTGCCGATTGGCGGACTGTTGGTTGACGGACTGTTGCCTGCATACGAACGACGGCGCGGCGGACATGGAAACCAGGGAGACTGGAGCGGCGGAAGCAGCAGAAGTAGCGCTTTCTTCCACGCTCTTTGCGCCCTCCTCTTCCGGCACATACCAGGCGAGCTTTTCATGCAGGCCGACGACGCTGCCGACAATAATCAGTGCCGGCGCGGCAATCCCGCTTTCGGTGACCCGCTCCGGCAGAGAACCGAGATCCGCGGTCAGTACCCGCTGCCGCACCGTCGTACCGTGCTGCACCACCGCAGCCGGCGTATGCGGGGGCAAACCGTGCGCGATCATCTGCCGGCAGATTTCACTGATGCCGCCGATCCCCATGTAAAAAACCACCGTCTGATGCGGCCGCGCCAGCGCGGCCCAGTCCAGATTGACGCTGCCGTCCTTGAGATGCCCCGTTGCGAACACGCAGACCTGGGCATGGTCGCGGTGCGTGAGCGGAATCCCGGCATACGCGGCGCAGCCGGCGGCGGCGGTGACGCCGGGCACGACCTCGAATGGACTCCCCGCCTCGATCAGCGTTTCGATCTCCTCACCGCCGCGCCCGAAAATGAACGGATCGCCGCCCTTCAGGCGCACGATCCGGCACCTTGCTCCGCCTTCGCGCGCCAGACGCACCAGCAGCGCATTGATCTCTTCCTGCGGCAACGTATGTTTCGAAGCTTCCTTGCCGGCATAAATGATTTTCACGTCGGACCGCGCCAGATCGAGAATGCCGGCGCCGACCAGATGATCGTAAACAATGACATCGGCCTCCCCGATCAGACGCGCCGCCTTGAGCGTAAGCAGTTCAGGATCGCCCGGACCGCTACCGACCAGATAAACGCAGCCGGGACAGGCTTGAGAAGAACGGAGAAGAGACGGACGAGAAAGATTCATGGGATAAAATATGAGATAATGCTTTTTATACGACGGAAGAACCCGAAAAAACCTGAATCCACTGTAGGGGGCAGGCAGAAGGAAATGCTTAACCTCAATCAAAGATATTTAATTTTAATCACCCTCTTTTAACATAAGTCAAAAAATGGTGATTTGCGTCAAGGATACGATACTGAAAAAAAACAATAGTGCAATCGGACGCTTGTTGTCGCAGCGATGATGCCGTGACGATGTTGGCGCTTTTATGTTTTATGGTGATAGAACTGAGGAGAGGATAATGCATAAAGCAGTACGCAACGTATTGACGCTCGCAGCTTTACCGCTGGCCATCGGAGCAATCGGCACGGCTTCCGCGCAACAGGCTCAGCCGGCGGCGCAGGAATTGAGCAAAGAGCGCAAGGCCACGATGTCGAAGATTTATTTCGAGCGCTGCGCCGGCTGCCACGGAATGCTGCGTAAAGGAGCCACCGGCAAGAACCTGGAACCCGAAGCGACGAAGAAACTCGGCACTTCGCGTCTGGAAAAAGTTCTCGCCTACGGCACCGAAGGCGGTATGCCGAACTTCGACGACATCATGTCGAAGGCGGAAATGACCGAAATGGCCAATTACCTGCAGATGGCGCCGGACGTTCCGCCCGAATGGGGCATCAAGGAAATGAAGGATTCGTGGAAGCTGCACGTTGCGGTCAAGGATCGCCCGACGAAGAAGATGAACAACATCAACCTCGACAACATCTTCTCGATCACCCTGCGTGATTCCGGCGAAGTCGTGTTGATCGATGGCGACACCAAGAAAATCTGGGGGTTCGTCAAGACCGGCTACGCGGTGCACATCTCCCGCCTTTCCGCTTCCGGCCGCTACATTTATGTCATCGGGCGCGACGGCCGTCTCGACCTGATCGATATGTGGTACGAAAAGCCGACGACCGTAGCAACGATCAAGGGCGGGCTGGATGCGCGTTCAGTCGACACCTCAAAATTCAAGGGCTATGAAGACAAGTACGCGATCCTCGGTTCCTACTGGCCGCCCCAATATGTAATCCTCGACGGCGGCACGCTGGAACCGCTGAAGCTGGTTTCCACCCGCGGCGTTACCGTGGATGGCGCCTATCACCAGGAACCGCGCGTCGCATCGATCGTTTCCGCCGTCGCCAAGCCGGAATGGGTCGTCAGCGTCAAGGAAACCGGCATGGTCAAGCTGGTCGACTATTCCGACATCGTGAACCTGAAGGAAACCTCGATCCCGACCGCGAAATTCCTGCACGATGGCGGCTGGGACGCAACGAAGCGTTACTTCCTGGTCGCGGCCAACGCCTCCAACAAGGTTGCCGTCGTCGACACCAAGGAAAGCAAGGCAGCAGCGATCGTCGATACCGCGAAGATCCCGCACCCGGGCCGCGGCGCCAACTTCGTCCATCCCAAGTTCGGGCCGGTATGGGCGACCTCGCACCTGGGCGCCGACGTGATCACCCTGATCGGCACCGACCCCGACGGGCATCCGGAATACGCCTGGAAGGTCGTTCAGGAACTGAAGAACCACGGGGCCAACTCGCTCTTCGTCAAGACGCATCCGAAGTCCAAGAACCTCTGGGCCGATGCGCCGTTGAACCCGGATCCGAAGGTTGCGGCGTCCGTCACCGTCTATAACATCGACGATATGGCGAATCCCAATCCGAAGCCGGAAGTCATCGACCTCGCGGCCATGGCCAACCTGGGCAAGACCAAAGGTCTGCAACGCGCGGTTCATGCTGAATACAACGCAGACGGCGACGAAGTCTGGTATTCGATCTGGACCGGCAACAAGACCGAACCGTCGGCCATCGTGATTCTCGACGACAAGACGCGCAAGCTGAAGACCGTCATCAAGGATCCGCGCCTGGTCACGCCCACGGGCAAGTTCAACGTCAAAAATACGCAGCACGATATCTACTAAGGCGAAATGCCGGCGGCCTGGTTTTCCGGGCTGCCGGAGCATCTGCATCAGCGATCATATGACCGGAGGCTGCAACGGCCTCCGGTTTTTTATTGTGCCGTCGGAATGTGTTAGATTGAACCTAAAAGAAATACGCATTTCCAAAAGCGTGTCATCACATAACAACCTCTTGGAGAACGAGTCATGATGAAAACACTAAAATTATGCTTCTTGGCAATCTTGTTCGCCGCCGGCGCAGCGTATGCGGATACCGTCGAGGTACGGATCGAAAAAATGAAATTCGTGCCGCAGGAGATCAAGATCAAGGCCGGCGACACCATCGTCTGGAAGAGTTACGAAAAGTATGGCTATCACACCGTCTGGTTCAAGGCGGAAAATGTGCCTGAGTCCGACCCCATGTTCCCCGGCGAAAGCTGGAAGCGCTCTTTCTCCCAAAAGGGCGAATTCTCGTATGAGTGCGGGCCGCATCCGGATATGACCGGGAAAGTCATCGTCGAATAAACAAAGGAAACAGGCAAGGCAAAGGGATAAGGCTCGGCTGTGAGAAAAACGGGATTTATATTTTTTCTGGGGATGTTCGTTTCACTGGCATGGGCCGACCCGGCGTCCGAACGGGCGCCTAAACCATCACCCGAGCCATCGCCCGAGCGTGCCCGCGAACTGGTGCACATGGTGCGCCAAGAATGCGGTTCCTGCCACGGGATGAGCCTGCAAGGGGGCCTGGGCCCGGCGCTGACGCCACAGGCGTTGCAGGGTCGCCCGGCGGAATCGCTTGCCGTCACGATCGTATACGGCCGCGAAGGTACGCCGATGCCGCCATGGCACCGCTTTCTGAACGAAGCCGAAGCACGCTGGGTGGCGGAACATCTGCTTGCGGGATTTCCGGAGGAATGAACGCGGCAATAAGGATTACAACCGACGATATTTTTGTGAAATAATTATTGAATGAATATGGCTACAGTAGCAGAGATGCATTTAACCGTTTAATAGAAAAATCAAAAAGAAAAAGCCCGGACCGCGGAGTAACGCGGCCCGGGCTTTTTTACGAACGACTGTTTTCGCGTCTTGCGCTGCCTCAGCGCGCGAAATAAAGATCGTGCAAATGATTGAGGTCGACTTCGGCGGCAGGCTGCGAGAGCACCACCTTGCCGCTTTGCATCAGGTAAACCTGATCGGCGACGCCGATGGCCATATTCGTGTTTTGCTCGACCAGGATGATGGTCCGCCCTTCTTCCTTGAGCCGCCGCAGGATGGCGAACAGTTCGTGCACGATGACCGGCGCCAGGCCGAGCGACGGTTCGTCGATGATCAGGATTTTCGGATCGGACATCAGGCCGCGCGCCATCGCCAGCATTTGCGCCTCGCCGCCGGAGAGCGAACCGGCGAACTGCTGCCGCCGCTCCCTGAGGCGCGGGAACATTTCGTAGGCGCGTTCGAGGTTGGCCTTGGAACGGGCGCGATGCTGTTTCGGAAACGCGCCCATCATCAGGTTTTCCTCGACCTTCATGTCGCGGAAGATCATTCGCCCTTCCGGGATCATCGCCACACCGAAATCCATCATGTCCCAGGTGGAGGTGCCGTTCAGCTTTTTGCCCCCCAGCGTGATCTCGCCCTGAGCGACCGGAATCAGGCCCATGATGGCGCGTAACAGGGTCGTCTTGCCGGCGCCGTTGGGGCCGATGATGGTGGACAACTGCTTTTCGCCAAAGGAAAGCGAGACGTCCCACAGAACGTTGATCGAGCCGTAGCCGGCGCGGACGTTGGAAATCTCAAGCATGGCCGCCTCCTTCTCCCCCTGTATAGCTCTTGATGACTTCCGGATCCTTGAAGACGTCTTCCGGCTTGCCGTCCGCGATCAGTTGTCCGAAATTGAGCACGGCGACGCGATCGCAAAGGTTAGTGATGGTTTCGATGTCGTGCTCGATGATGAGAATGCCCACCGAGAATTTCTCGTGCAGGTCCTTCAGCATCTCCATGAAGTTGCGTTTTCCCGCCGTTTCCAGTCCCGCGAGCACTTCGTCGAGCAAAAGCAGCTTGGGATCGGTCGCCAATGCCTTGGCGACTTCGAGCGCTTTCAGTTCGGTCAGCGCCAGTTCGGTCGCGGCGTCGCGCTCCGCCTTCTCGTAGAGGCGGGTGAAGCGCAGGATCTCGTCGATCCGCGCCGGGTTGCTCGTGCCGGTGCCGAAGCGCTGCGCGACGCGCAGGTTCTCCCGCACGGTCAACTCGTGCAGCGGCTGCGGAATCTGGAAAGTGCGCCCGATGCCCAGGCGCGCGCGCTTGTACATCGGCGCCTTCATCACGTCGACCGAATCGAAGACGATGCTGCCGGAAGTCGGCCTGACGAGGCCGGAAATCGCATTGAACAGCGTCGTCTTGCCGGCACCGGTGGGGCCGACCAGGCCGACAACTTCGTCGTTGTTCAGCGAGAAGCTCACGGCGTTGACCGCCGTCAGACCGCCGAAACGGACGGTCAGGTCTTTAAGCTGTAGCATTTTTCCTCCTCGCCAGTTTGTAGATCAGGGGCAGGAGACCGCCCGGACTCAAGAGGACCATGGCCCCGAGCAGGACGCCGAGAATCAGCTGGTGACCGGAAGGCATGAGGTTCTTGAAAACCAGTTGATCGACGAGATAGATCACCAGCGCCCCCAGCAACGGCCCGATGATGGTGCGGTAGCCGCCGAAAATCGCCGCGACGATCGGAATCGTGACCCACAGGCCGCCGGAGAACGCGAAATCCGGATCGAGAAAGTTGATGTAGTGCGCGTTGAACGCTCCTACCACGCCGGTCATGAACGCGGAGACGAAGAGGATGAGCGCCTTCAGCAAAGTGCTGTTGACGCCGACGACGCGTGTGGCGTCCTCGCTTTCGTGCATCGCGCGCAGGGCGGTGCCGTAATCGCTTTTGCGGATCAGGTGATAGATCCAGGCAAACAACGCGACGATGGTCAGGATTATCAGATAGGCGCCGATCTTGTAGGCAATGACGCGTTCATCATTGATCGTCGCGCCCGCCTCCGGATAAAACCAGAGATACGGTTCGGGCAGATAGGGAATGCTGAGCAGCCCGCCGGAACCGTTGGTCATCGATGTCCATTCGGTGGCAATGATCTTGAAGATGTGCGCATACGCCAGGATCGCCAGCGCGAAATAGGGACCGCGCAGCCGCAGCACGGGCAACATCGCCAGCGAGGCGACGAAGGCACCGATGCCGCCGAGCGGAATCGCCACCATGACCGGGAACCCATGTTTCATGGTCAAAATCGCCGAAACATAGGCGCCGACACCGAAAAACGCCGCATGCCCGAAACTGACCATGCCGCCCAGGTTGCCGAGCAGCGCCCAGGCCAGCGCAACGCCGCCGAAAATCAGCGCCGCGACCAGAAGACCCATCACATAAGGGTTGTTCCCGAGCAGCAGGGGAATCAGAACGTACATCAGGAGCACCACCGACGCGATGCCGAAATATTTTTTCGTATTCATCCTTGGCCTCCTTATCCTCTTCTGCGCGCCGTGCCGAACAGGCCATTGGGCATGAAGAACAGCACCAGCAGAAAGAGCACCATTCCCACCAGTTCCTGCAGCGCCGAGCTGTACCACGTCGTCGTCAGTGCCTCGGCGATGCCGAGCAGCAAGGCGCCGATCAGCACGCCGGGAATGGAACCGATCCCCGCCAGCACGGTAATGACGAACGCCTTGATCGTCAGCACGCCGCCCAGCGGCGGCTGAATCACGCCGTAGCTGAACAGTGCGACGCCGGCGAAGGAAGCGAGGATGCCGGCGACGATGAACGACGCCATTTCGATGAAGCGCGGATTGATCCCCATCAGCTTTGCCGCATCGCGGTTGCTCGACACCGCGCGCAGCGCGCGGCCGTACCAGCTTTTGGAAAGCCACCACCAGAGGCAAGCGATCAGCACGAGGCTGACGCCGAAGAAAATGATTTCGCTGCGCGAGCTGTACAGATCGCCGAGAACGAATCCTTCCTGCAGCCAGGCGGTGGAGGTCGAGCGGATGTCGGCCGTCCAGATGAGCAGGATGGCATTGGTCAGGATGATGCCGATCCCGTATGTCAGGATCAGCGAATTGAGCTCCCGGTCTTTCTTGATCAGGCTGACCAGGAAATAAACGATGACCATCGCGATGCAGACGATCACCATGGCGAACGGAATCGCCAGCGCCGGATTGAGGCCCAGGGCCGCTTCGACGGTATAGGCGATATACGCCGCCAGTAATACAAGTTCGCCGTGGGCGAGGTTGATGATCTTGAGTGTCCCGAAGACCAGCGCCAGCCCTAGCGCGATCAGGGCGTATGCGCCCCCCTGGAGGATGCCCGAATAGAGGGCTTGTAAAAATAATTCCATCTTGGTTTCCCCGTATTGCGAATACGTGACGGGTGTGCAACTCCGCCGCGAAGCACCGCCGGTCTCCCTCCGGGCGCCGCCGGGACGTTGCCCGGAAGCGTTTTTGCAGTACTCCGCGTCGTGTGCGCTATCGTTGCGAACCTTGAATTCGCGCGACGCTTACCAGGGGACAGCGGGGAAATTCATCTTCCCGTTCGCCGCCTCTTTCGGCCAGACGATCACGACCTTGCCGTTCTGGTGCTGCCCCATGCGGTGGATGAAAGCGGGGTTATCTCCCTTTTCGTTGAACGTCACTTTCCCGATCAGCGTTTCGCGGTTGGTCTTGCGCATTTCATCGGCCAGACCGCCCTTGTAAAGCGTGCCGTTGTCGGCGGCGCGGGCGATGGCTTCGAACAGGAGGATGGTCTGGACGTAACCGAACTGGCCCAGATAATCCGGTTCCTTGTTATAGAGCCGCTTGTACGCTTCCTGGAACGCCTTGCCTTCTTCCGTCTTGAACTCGGTCGGGAAAGGCAGCGCCGCCGTGCCGTAAACATTGGGCATCAGATCCGGAAAATCGGCGACCATCTTCGGCGTAGCCAGCGACCAGACGCCGAGAATGGCCTTGGCCTGCGGTTTCAGCACCTTCGCCGCACGAATGATTCCAACATAATCGTTCTCGTAGCCGACCATTACGATCGCCTCGGACTTGTCGCGCAGCTTCACCTTGTTGAGGATCGGCTTGAAGTCCGAGATCGCGGGATCGAAGGCGTGCATTTCCACTTTCGCACCCTTGGCCGAAAGCTCTTTCTGCACACCCTTGGCCAGATCGGTAGTCGCTTCCTTAGTGGAATAGATGACCGATACCGACTTCACCTGCATGTCCTGCAGAATGCCGATCATCGCCTTCTGATAGCCCGCATTGTTATTGATACGGAAAAAGTTCTTCAGGCCGCGGTTGACCAGGTTCTCGTCGACACCGCCCGAAGTCACGTACACCAGACCCAGCTTGTTCGCCGCATCCGACGCGGGGCCGATATTGCCCGAACCGTAACCGCCGGTGATCGCCACGACTTTCTGCGCCGCGAGCTTCTCGACGGCGCCGATGGCCTTGGCCGGAGCCGATTCGTCGTCCATCGTCACGATCTTGATCTTGTGCTTGCCGTTTCTCTTGTTGAACACATCGACCGCTACCGCGACGCCTTCCTGCATGCCGCTGCCGACGCGCGCCAGAGTGCCGGTCAAGGGCAATTCGGCGCCGACGAGGATTTCGTCCGCATGCGCCGCGGGAACGCCGAGCGCCATGGACAACAGACTTGCAGAAACAAGATGCTTAAATGTTCTCTTCACTAGTGTCTCCTCTATTGAATGAAGATATTCGAATACAACCTCATGCCGCCAAAATTTTTGTCGACATCATTTTTTGGCCAATTCCCGGGCGGCCTCCCGTAACTTGCTTTTCAAAACCTTTCCTGTCGCCGCCGCTGGCAGATTCTCGACGACGACGATCTGCGCCGGCCGCTTGTACGGCGACAGACGCCCGGCCACGTAATCCTCCAGGTCGGCGGGCACGCCTTCGAATCCGGGCGCGAGTTCGACGAACGCGACGACTTCCTCGTTGCCCTCGCCCACCGGGCGGCCGACGACCGCGGACTGGACGACGGCCGGATGCGAGTTGAGCACGCTTTCCACTTCCACCGGATAAACATTGAAGCCGGAACGGATGATCAATTCCTTGGTGCGCCCGACGATGAACAGGGCGCCGTCCGGGTCGCGCCGCGCCACGTCGCCGGTATTGAGCCAGCCGCCCGGACGCATCACGCTTTCCGTCAACTCCGGCTCATGGTAATAACCCTTCATCACGTTCGGGCCGCGGATCCAGAGTTCGCCCGCCTCGCCTTCCGCGACATCGCCGCCATGCTCGTCGACGATCCTGATGTCGACACCGGGAATCACCTGCCCCACCGACGTATCCTTGCGCGGCACATCGAGCCGGGTCTGGCAGATCGTCGGCGAACTCTCGGTCATGCCGTAGCCGTTGTGCAACTGCAGGCCGAACAGCGCCTCGCTTTCGCTCTTCAGCGTGATATCGAGCGGCGAGCCGCCGGCATAGATGAAACGTAGCGTCCCGCTCCGAGGCCGGCGGCCGGTCTTCGCGGCGATTTCCAGAAAGCGCGCGTACATCGCCGGCACGCCCTGGAAAACCGTGATGCCGTCCTGCTCGACCGCATCGAGCAGCGCTTCCGCCGAAAACCGCGACACCGGAAAAAGACAACAGCCGGCATACAGGGATGCGAGCATCACCGAAGTCAGGCCGAATACATGGGAAGCCGGCAACACGCCGTAAACCCGGTCGTCCGGCACGAGGCGGCGCATCCCGCCGGACATCGCTGCCGCGAACAGGAGATTCCTCTGCGTCAGCATCACGCCCTTGGGATGGCCCGTGGTACCCGAGGTATAAACCAGCACCGCGACCTGCCTGTCGTTTTCCGCGAACACGGGTTCCGGCACGCAGGACTCGTTCAACGGGCCGAGCATGAAACGGCCGTTGACCGGCAGTTCGCACTCCTTCGCGCCATCCTGCGCGCCGTGCGCCGCGGCATCGGAAGATGCCGCCGAGAGGTACACCAGCCGCCGCGCGCCGCAATGTTCCCGGATCGTCGACACCTCACGGTCGGAAAGACGCGCGTTGATGTTGACCGACCAGGCGTCGAGCTTCGCCAGCGCGAACAGCAGCGACACCAGCGCCGCGCAGTTCTCGCCGAGCACCATGACGCGGTCGCCGGGGCGGACGCCCGCTTCGCGCAGGAAATTCGCCCACTCCTCGACGGCATCCACCAGCCTGCCGAAACTCCAGACCGTGCCGCTGTATACAACAGCAGGCGCGTCCGGAGTTTTTTCGCGCCAGCGATAAGGAATATCGCTGATGCGCGCCGGCAGTTCGGCGATCACCGTCTCGGCGCGGAGTTCCATCAGCCCTGCATGCCCTTGATCAGATTGCGCGCGATCACCAGTTGCTGAATCTGTGTCGTTCCCTCATAGATGCGGAACAGGCGCACGTCGCGGTAGAAACGCTCGGCGGCATATTCGGAAATGTAGCCGGCGCCGCCGTGGATCTGCACCGAACGGTCGGCGATGCGGCTGCACATTTCGGAAGCGAACAGCTTGCAGCACGACGCTTCCGTGGAAACGTCCATCTTGGCGTCGCGCCGGCGCGCGCAATCGACCACCATCGAACGCGCGGCATAGATTTCCGCCTTGCTGTCGGCGAGCATCGCCTGGATCAACTGGAATTCCGCGATCGGCTTGCCGAACTGCTGCCGCTCGATGGCGTAGCGCAGCGCGTCCTCGAGCATCCGCTCCGAGACGCCGACGCAGACCGCCGCGATGTGCAGCCGTCCCTTGTCGAGCACCTTCATTGCCGTCTTGAATCCGACGCCTTCCTTGCCGCCGATCAGGTTGGCGGCGGGAATGCGGCAGTCCTCGAAAATCACGTCACAGGTATGGGCACCCTTCTGCCCCATTTTCTTGTCGATCTTGCCCAGCGACAGGCCCGGCGCGTCCCTTTCGACGATGAACGCGGAAATGGCGCCGGCGCCCTTCTTTTCCGGATCGGTACGCGCCATCACGGTGAAAATGCTGGCCTCCGGCGCATTGGTGATGAACCGCTTGGTGCCGTTCAACACATAGAAGTCGCCATCGCGCACGGCGCTCGTGCGCAGCGAGGCGGCATCGGAACCGGCGCCGGGCTCGGTCAGCGCGAAGGCGCCGATGATTTCCCCGGCGGCGAGCCTGGGCAGGTAGTTCCGTTTCTGTTCCTCGGTGCCGTCGATCACGATCCCCTGCGAGCCGATCCCGTTGTTGGTGCCGATCAGCGAACGGAAGGCGGGAGAAGTCTTGGCGATCTCAAAGGCGACGTTCACTTCCTCTTCCATCGTCAGCCCCAGGCCGTCGTACTCTTCCGGGATCGACAGGCCGAAGAGCCCGAGTTCGCGCATTTCCTGCACGATCTCCGGCGGAATCACGTCCGTCTCGGCGACTTCGGCCTCGATGGGCACCAGACGCTCGCGCACGAAGCGGGAAATGCTGTCCAGTAAAACGTTCAGTGTTTCTTGATCTCGAATCATGATTTCTCCCTAGTTGAAATTCGAACTACGCCTGCTTCTTTCGCCTGTTTCCTTCGTCTGTTTCCGTTCAGGCCCGCCCCAGGGCGTTTTCCACCTTGCGGACCATCGCTGCCAGCCGGGGACCGATGTCTTCCTCCAGGAATTTTCTGGGCAGCAGGAACGACGGGCCGCCGCAGGAAAATGCCATGATTTCCCCCCCTTTTTTTCCGTAATTGGCGTGGACGAAAGGCACGCCCACCGCGCAGACGTCGGCGCGCCAATCATGATGGGAAACGCAGAACCCGCGTTCCCGATAGGATTCCATGGCCGTCTCGATCCCATGCCTGACGACCGGCCAGTTTTTTTCGTCCTCGGCGTGGATCTGCTCCATCAGCGCCTCGCGCTCCTGCCGCGGCATGGCGCAGATATACGCCCGCCCCATCGCGGTGGAAGCAAGCGGGATCCGCGAGCCGACATCGAGCCGCAACATGATTTCCGAGTTGCTGCGGCAGCTTTCCACGTAGACCATGCTCAACTGGTCGCGCACGCCCAGCGACACCGCCACCTGCGAATACTCGGCCAGTTCCCGCATCCACGGGCGCGCGAACCGGCGCACGTCGAGGTTGGACAAAAGCGAATGTCCCAGCGACAGCACGCCCACGCCCAACTGGTACTTGCCCGTGATCTCGGAATAACTGAGATAGCCGAGCCGAGTCAGGGTATACGTCAGGCGGGAAACCGTCGGTTTCGGGATGCCGGTGCGCTTGGCCAGCTCGGCGTTGCCGAGAAAGACCTCGCCCGGCGAGAAACAGCGCAGCAAATCCAGGCCGCGCGCCAGCGCGGTCACGAACTGGCGTTCCTTGTTTCCGGGAGTTTTTTCGGCGGAAATGCCGGCGGGGCTCCTTTTTTCGGAGTGTTCTCCAAGCCTCTCCTCGCCGGCCATCCGTGCAATGGCTACACCGCCGCGCTCGCCTTCACCCACGAATCTCGTTTCGGAAAGCGTCACGCCGCTGTCGGAATGATGGATTGTCCGGGACACCGTCTTGTCTCCTTGATTTTTTTTAATGGTCTCGATAGTCACACAGTCTTTTTTCGGGGTCAAGTATTTTTCAAAACAAAATTTCACGTAGCGAAACACATTGGCGATCCATGAAATCGCGCGCTTCCCGTTTTTACCGGAAAGAATAGGAAACAAACCCCGGAAAACATGAAATTATTCATACAAATCAAATAAATATAGAAAATTCACCTTTTTCTTGACACAGAATATATTTACACATCCGATTGAAAGCGGTATCGTCCGAAAATCGATTTTGAACCGAAGTTTCGCATAGCGAAACTGGATTAATTAAAAGGGAGATAAGCAAAGTGTCGGAAAACACCCGCGAAGTCCTGCTCGAACGTCCGGAACCCGCGATCGCCGTGGTTCGCCTCAATCGACCCGAAGCGCGCAATGCGCTGAACCAAGAAGTGCGCCGCCTGCTGGCGGAATATTTCACCGCACTGAGCGCCGATCCGCAGGTCCGCGCGATCGTGCTCACCGGCGGGGAAAAACAGTTCGCCGCCGGCGCCGATATCAAGGACATGGCCGAGCGCAGCGCCATCGACGCGATGCTGCTGCAAACCCACCGTCTGTGGCAGGCCATCGCCGACTGTCCGAAACCGATCATCGCCGCCATCAACAGCTACGCCTGGGGCGGCGGCTGCGAACTGGCGATGCACGCCGATATCATCGTCGCCGGAGAAAACGCGAGCTTCTGCCAGCCCGAAGTCAAGGTCGGGATCATGCCCGGCGCCGGCGGCACCCAGCGCCTGACGCGCGCCATCGGCAAGTTCCGGGCGATGAAGATGGCGCTTACCGGACAGCCCGTCAAAGGCCGGGAAGCCTTGGAAATGGGCCTTGCCAGCGAAGTCGTGCCCGACGACAAGGTGCAGGAGCGGGCGCTCGAACTGGCGCGGGACATTGCCGCGCTGCCGCCGCTGGCGATCATGCAGATCAAGGAAGTGCTGATCAACGGCGAAGACACTTCGCTCGCCGCCGGACTGATGCTCGAACGCAAGGCATTCCAACTGCTCTTCGCGAGCAAGGATCAAAAGGAAGGCGCGCGCGCCTTCATCGAAAAACGCAAGCCGGAATTCCGCGGCGAATAAATCCGCCGGCCGCCCGCGGCGGCCGGTGTCGACCCGCCATCCACAAAATAGGAAGAGGAGAACAACCGTGTCCAATACGCTCGATATCAATCGTTCCGATCTCACGCTCGGCATCGTCGGCTCCGGCCTGATGGGCCGCGGCATCGCCCAGATCGCCGCGCAGGGCGGCGTGCGCGTGCTGTTGCAGGACACCCGCGAAGGCGCCGCCGAGGAAGCGCGCGAGAACATCGCGCAAACGCTGAAAACGCTCGCCGAAAAAGGGAAAATCGCCGCCGCCGACGCCGATGCCGCCGTGGCCCGGATCGGCGTCGCCGCGACGTCGCAGGAACTGTCCGGCTGCCATATCGTGGTCGAGGCGATCGTCGAAAACCTGGACGCGAAACGCGGCCTGTTCCAGGAACTGGAAAACATCGTCGACGAAACCTGCCTGCTCGCCACCAACACCTCGTCGCTCTCCGTCACCTCGATCGCGGCCGCCTGCCGCGTGCCGGAGCGGGTCGGCGGTTTCCATTTCTTCAGCCCGGTGCCGCTGATGAAGATCGTCGAAGTCATCGACGGCGTCGTCACCGCGCCGTGGGTCGGAACCGCGCTGACCGGGCTGGCCAGGCGCATGGGCCATACGCCGGTGCGCGCCAAGGACACCCCGGGATTCATCGTCAACCATGCCGGGCGCGGCTACGGCACCGAGGCGCTGCGTATCCTCGACGAAGGCGTCGCTTCCTACCCGGAAATCGACCGCATCCTGCGCGAAGCCGCCGGTTTCCGCATGGGGCCGTTCGAACTGCTCGACCTCACCGGGCTGGACGTTTCCCATCCGGTCATGGAATCGATCTACAACCAGTATTACCAGGAACCGCGCTTCCGCCCCTCGCCGGTGACGCGCCAGCGGCTCGCCGCCGGCCTGCTCGGACGCAAAACCAAGCGCGGTTTCTACGCCTATGCAGACGGCAAGATGCAGCCGGCGGACACTCCGGCGGCGGCACCGGCGTATGACGCCAAGACCGCGCCGGCCGTCTGGGTCTCGCGCAGCAACAAACCGGGCTACGAAGCCGTCGCCGTGCTGCTCACCCGCCTGGGAGCGAACATCGACGACGGCCCGCGTCCCGCGAAGGATTCGCTGTGCATCGTGCTGCCGGTCGGCAAGGATGCGACCACCTGCACCGTGGAAGAGGAACTGGATGCCGGCCGCACCGTCGCGCTCGATCCCCTGTTCCTGGAAAAACGGCGCACGCTGATGACCACGCCGGTCACCGCGCCGGAAATGCGTGACGCCGCCTGGGCGCTCTTCGCCTCCGACGGCGTGCCCGTGTCCGTGATCGGCGACAGCGCCGGCCTCGTCGCGCAGCGTGTCGTCGCCACCATCGTCAACATCGGCTGCGACATCGCCCAGCAGCGCATCGCCAGCCCGGAAGACATCGACCGCGCCGTCAATCTCGGTCTTGGCTATCCGCGCGGACCGCTGGCGATGGGCGACGCCCTGGGCGCCGCGACAATCCTGGAAATCCTCAAGTCCATGCAGGATTTCTACGGCGACCCGCGCTACCGCCCGAGCCCCTGGCTGACCCGCCGCGCGCGGCTGGGCATTTCGCTGCTCACGCCCGAAGCATAATCCGACACACTACCGCACCTACTGACAAAGGAGACTCACCTCATGCTCGACGCTTACCTCTACGCCGGACTGCGCACGCCCTTCGGACGCCACGGCGGCAAACTCGCCCCGGTGCGCCCGGACGACCTCGTCGCCACGGTGATGAAAACGCTTCTGGAGCGCAACCCCGCGTTCAAGCCGGAAGACATCGAAGACGTGCTGCTCGGAGACACCAACCAGGCCGGCGAGGACAGCCGTAACGTCGCCCGCAACGCCCTGCTTGCCGCCGGCATTCCGCCCTCCGTGCCGGGACAGACGATCAACCGCCTCTGCGCCAGCGGCCTGGGCGCGGTGCTCGACAGCGCCCGCGCGATCACCTGCGGCGAAGGCCAGCTCTATCTGGCCGGCGGCGTTGAAAGCATGAGCCGCGCCCCGTTCGTCGTCGGCAAGTCCGAATCCGCCTACGCCCGCGATTTCAAGGTGTTCGACTCGACCATCGGCGCCCGCTTCCCGAACCCGAAAGTCACCAAGCAATACGGCGCCGACACGATGCCGGAAACCGCCGACAACGTCGCGCACGATTTCGGCATCAGCCGCGAGGATTCCGACCGCTTCGCCGCCGCCTCTCAGGCCAAGTACGCCGCCGCCGAGGCCGCCGGTTTCTATGCCGGTGAAATTCTCCCGATCGAAGTTCCGACCGGGCGCAAGACGCCGCCGCTGATCGTCGACCGCGACGAGCATCCGCGTCCCGACAGCACCTTCGAATCGCTCTCCAAGCTGAAGCCGCTGTTCGAGGGCGGCGTCGTCACCGCCGGCAATGCCTCCGGGATCAACGACGGCGCCGCCGCGCTGCTGATCGGCTCCGAAGCCATCGGCAAGGAACGCGGCGTCAAGCCGATCGCGCGCATCCTCGCCGGTGCCGCCGCCGGCGTCGAGCCGCGCATCATGGGCGTTGGCCCGGCCTACGCGATTCCGAAAGCGCTGAAGCGGGCGCAACTGACGCTCGACGACATGGACATCATCGAAATCAACGAAGCCTTCGCCTCGCAGGTGCTCGGCTGCCTGAAGCTGATGAACGTCGCCTTCGACGATCCGCGCGTCAACCCGAACGGCGGCGCCATCGCCATCGGCCACCCGCTCGGCGCTTCCGGCGCCCGGCTGACGCTCACCGTCGCCCGCGAACTGCAACGGCGCAACGGCCGCTACGCCGCGATCAGCCTGTGCATCGGCGTCGGCCAGGGGCTGGCGATCATCATCGAGCGCATCTCCTGACTTTCTCCTGAAAAACGGGAAGATGCCGTTTCACACCATACCGTACCTTCCGCGCCCATCCTGGATATCCTGGAGATTTCCGGGGTGGCGCGGACTTTTTTATTCCATATTTCAATGAAATGATAGATCGCTTCTGTAGAGAGTTTCGTTGAATAATTATTTCTATCTTAGAACCTGGCGCCCGTACGACGGGCGCTGGCCTGAACCACAACGAAGGGAGACATCATGGCCAAGAACCAACCTGCATTCCAATGGGACGACCCGCTGCTGCTCGAACGGCAACTGAGCGAAGAAGAGCGCATGGTGCGCGACACCGCCGCCGCCTACGCGCGCGACAAGCTG